>JAJFIU010000078.1 GCA_021774695.1 Alphaproteobacteria bacterium
CCATACAGACCCACACGGAGCGAGCAGCGAGGGATAGTTTTATGAATGAACCATTGGACCAGAGATCACCCAAATACCGTTTTTGGCTAACGGCCATTGCGCTCGTGATGTCAGGTGTGTTTGCCTTTATCGGCCTTGGTAGTTTTTCACTTGGTCAGGGCCTTGCCTCGGCCCCGGAGAACATCGACCCCGACGCCACAATCCTGACCTTCAATTTCATTGGCTATATATTAATCGCAATGGTACCCGCCTGCCTGTTGCTCGCCTACATGCTGCGGCCCGGCGGCAAATAACACGTCGTTTATTTCTTCTTTTTCTCGAACCCCAGTGCGGTGCGTTTTTCGTCGTCGCTTAGGAAGCCCGCACTTGCGATGCGGTCGAAACGGGCTGCGCGTTTGGCGGCTAGCGCGGGTACATCGTCCAGGTCAATCTTCAATGAAAGCCTGTCACGACCATTTGTTTGGGTCTCAAAATCAGGCACCAGCCAATTGGTCAGCTCGGCGGCAATATCCTGCGCTAGCGGTATAACCGTGTCTTCCCACAGGCTTTGGCGCGCCTCGGCGTAGTTGGAATAGGTCTGTGCGTCGGGCACACCCATCATTTGCGGCGGTACACCGAAGGCTGTTGCAATCTCGCGGGCGGTCATGTTTTTGGCGCTTGCCCAGTCCATATCCTTGGGGCTCATGCCCATTTCCTGCCATTTCAGCCCACCTTCCAGCAACAATGGCCGCCCCGCATTCAGGGCGCCAGTATATTGCTGGTCCACTTGGCTCTTCAGCTTGTCAAACTGGGCGTCGGTTAGCGGTGCGTCTGCATCTTCCTGGTACAGCACACCCGACGGCGTGCCGCCGTTTTGGATAAGCGCCAGGTTCCAGCGGCTGCCTTCATTGTGGGCGTCCACCGCCATGGCGGCGGCTTCCAAGGGCGCAAGGCCGTACCAGTCGGACAGCGGGTTAAAGCTTTTCAGATGCAAAACTGCGCCAGCTTCGTAGCGTTGTTTTTTGCCCAGCACATGCTGCTCGAACCCAGCAGCAAGGCCGTCCGCGCCTTCAACCACTTTCATGGTGTCAGGGCGCATCAGCCACAGCTCTTTAGGCTGGCCGCCTTCAGGCCCCACCTTCAGAGCGTAGGAGTTGCCTGCAATCATATAATAGCCGACGAAATTATAGAGGAAATTCTCGCCCTTAAGCCGCGGGTTAGGACGCGCGAGCAAATTCAACAGCGGATGCTCGCTAATACGGTCATCACCGCGCGTGAGCACCATCGGAATGCTGGCCACTGCTTTGGCAACTAAGTTAACCGCCCGGTAAGCGACAACATTTTGCCGGTAGCCTTCGTCAGCCAATCGGTCATAGCGCCGCGGTGTAGAGACTGCGTTTCCCGGCCCAACCCGCGCCCAGACAGGGCGTTTTTCCTGTTTGCGAGACAAGCTCGGCCCACCTGATTGCTTCAGGTTTTCTTTCCCTGCTGCATCACCGCGTGAACCAAATAGTCTGTCGAATATCGCCATCAAAATGTCCTTAATTGGGGAAGGGATTTGCGGCCTAGCATCAGGTCGGTCAACGCCCACACCGCCGCGTCCAGCCGGTCAGGGCTGGTGCCAGCGGCAGTGTGCGTGCCGGTAAAATTACACATTTGGTCCTCGAGCGTCTCAAACGCGCCCCAGTGCGAATCCCGGCCTTGTTGATTCAGTGCCGCCTATGGCTCTGCGCGTGCGATTTTTGCGCGGGTTGCGTACACAGCGCGGTAAGCAACGCTCGCGTCCACCTCGCGGATGATCGCCTCAACCATTGCACCGCCCATATTTACTTCGGCCACGATACGGTCGGCCTGCAGTTCGTGGTACAGTGCCACTGCGCGGCTGGCCCAACCATTGGGGCTAAGACCGCGTTCGCTGACGTCTTTTAGTATCACGCCCTGCCCATCGTGCGTAATACCAGCCGCGATGATGCCGCATTCATCGGCCTTCTCACCGATGCTGGCGGGCGGGTCTACCGCCACAACAATACGGACGAAATCTGGCAGCTCATGAATACGGTTGGCTTCAATCAAGCCTCGGGTCCATAGAGCACCGGGGGTGTCTTCAAGAATTTCAGCGTTCAGTTCCTGCCGGCCAAGCCGGGTGCCGCGGTAGCGTGCGACAATATCGCGAGCAAAGCCGGGGGCCAGGTTCTTCAAATTGTCAAAGGTCGTGCCTTTGCTGACACGGGTTTTAGAATTACCAATCAACCGCTTCAATATGGGGATAGGCTTTGGTGTTGTTGTTATCAGTGCTTTGGGCGCACGGCCAAGCCGCAAGCCAAACAGCATCATGTCAAAGGTTGCCTCCGCCTGTTTCCAGGCACAAAGCTCATCGCACCAAACCGCATCATGTTGCGGTCCGCGCAGGCGCTCGGGCTCCTCAGCGCCGAACAGTGTCGCGATAGCCCCGTTAGGCCAAGTGAGCGTTCGTTTTGATGGCTCAAACACGGGTTTGAACCACGGCGGCGAAACCGCCAGTAGACCACTGTCGCCCTCCACCATCACGGCGCGAGCGTCATGCAGTGTGGGAGCGATCAAGGCTATGCGTTTGGCATCGCCGGTTTCCACTAACCCTCGAACCCATTCAGCGCCAGCTCGGGTTTTACCAAATCCGCGCCCGGCCAGCATAAGCCAGTATGTCCAGCGGCCAGTTGGTGGGCGCTGGTTAGGTCGTGCCCAAAATGTCCAGTCGTAATAAAGCGACGCAGCTTCGGTATCACTCAAGCTGGTCAGAAACTGGCGACGTTTTACCGACGGTAGCGACCGCACCGAACTTGCTGATAAGCGCATCGCGGACCCCTTTAAGATTCAAACCTTCTGAGGTTTTACCAGTACTGGTTTTACCAGAGTTGCCGTAGCGTTCTGGCCGCCGCGATTTCAAAAGAAACATCAACATGGCATCGGAATAGTCAGCTATATGGCCAACAACCTCGCCCCCGCGGTAAACAGGTTTTTCAACCCCTTTAACCGCACGGCGAAATGCCTCTTCCTCAATAATATCGGTACCCGCCTCTTCCGCAGCCTCCCACGCCGCCGCAAAGCGTTTGTCTTGTTTGCGCCAAGTGTACGGCGTGCTGGGTTTCACTCCAACAGTCGTGGCCGCAGACCTGACACTTTGCCCCGCAGCAATGTGATCAAGAAAGTCGGCTTTAAGAGGGTCTGGCTGCTGCGTGTCATCGTTTTGCGTATCATTGTTGGCATTGTCCGCCGCTGTGGAACCCCAAGGTTCTAGCGGCTCGAACTTATTGGCCATAACCACACTCCGGAAAAACAAACAAAAAACGCCGCCAGACAGATGTCTGCGGCGGCGATGCACACTTTCTCAATTTGACTGTCCCTATGGTGCATTAATATGGTTCAGGGTGCAAGTTATTTTTTCGATTTTCGTAATTTTTTGCAGAATGACAGTAAAATCAGGTAATTAGAACAAAGAAAAAGCCCGCTCCGGGGCAATGCCCCGAGAGCGAGCTAATTCAGTCACTATGGCTTGAATCAGACTGCCTTAATATGGCCTTCGGTGCAAGCACTTTTTTTTCTGCACACCGCAGCAATCTTGGCTTTTTGGTCAAGATTGAGCTTCCTGCATCAACTAAAGTGAGAACACTTTTAAAAAGCCTTTGCGGTATATCTCGACAATCACTTGTTAAAAATAAGCTGGAATTATTGACATATTAGGGATAAAGATATTCCCGGCTAGGCTGATGCGGAACGGGGGTTCCTGCATTTAAGCGTTTTGATTGAGGGAGACGATCAATATGCAGCAAGATTGCGCAAACACAAGAATTCGCCACGGAGTGGCATGCTGGGCCGCGATGGTCAGCTTTTTTGGGGTTATCGGCGGCGTTTTATACTGGAGCCTGTCGGTTGGAACTTGAATCTATTACCACGGTCCGTTTTTCCATCACTGCGAAGCTATTACCACTATAATTCAGGGCGCGCGTAACTAGACGCGACACCCCAACATTTTACCTATCATCAAAATGTTACAGGACGGTCATCCCGTGCCTGCGCCGCCCAACTATCTTTGAGCTAAAATAATGCTGGCCAGCCAACGCAATCCATTTTGGTAGCGCCGCTTCATGGTCCAACGTGACTGACTGCTATCAATACTACGCCGCACCTTCGCCCAGGGTAATTTCACCTGTACTTCACCGTCCTGGTGCCAGCTTGCCCAAAAAAGCAGTTTGCGGTCAACGGGGTCTGGCAATAGTTGCAGCAAATCCAGCGCTGGCTGCATCTGATCAATCTCCTGCGGCGATAGGCGTACATTTCGCCGGGCCTGCAGTGCCGTCATATCCTGAGGGGCATACGTGCTGGCTTCGGCCACTGTGTCGGGCCACATCATAGTGCGCATATGCAGAAAGTTTTTTTCCCGGTCAGGCAT
This sequence comes from Alphaproteobacteria bacterium, assembly GCA_021774695.1. Classification (GTDB taxonomy): domain Bacteria; phylum Pseudomonadota; class Alphaproteobacteria; order Sphingomonadales; family Kordiimonadaceae; genus Kordiimonas. The sequence continues at coordinate 4,406 of JAJFIU010000078.1, forward strand.
ACGCCGCAATGTCCAGGTTGCCGCAACAAGGCGCGTTTCAACCCGGCGTGTAAGCAATTCCAGATCCTGCTGGTACTTGCTGGCACCGGTGTCGGTGCCGGCCGCACGGGATGTGCGCCCAACCGGCACCTCCTGAGCCAATTGCCTAGCTGCAATAGTTGCGGGCAGATCGCCCGTTTGCGCTTTGTTACTGCGAACTTGACCAGAAGAATACTGCATATTGGGGTCCTGTCTTGGATGGATGTTGGGGGGGTAGGATTGGGTATGAAAAGCATGGAGTAACGTGGTCGCCGCCAAGCAAACCCTATAGCCACAACCAAGCAGCGCCATATAAATCGCGAACTTGTTGCGGGATATGGGATGTGAAACCAAGTCTTGGATTGGCACCGAGCCCCCGCTCTCTGAATACCGGATGATCAGCAGGGACGAACCAATTGCGTGCCATATAGTCCCCGCGAAAGCGGTTGTCCGGATCACCAAGCAACGTTCGCCAGTGTTCTTCGCTCGCTAGATCAAATGCCTTTTTTTGGACTTGCTGCTTCTCAGGTAGCACTTTTCTCCTTTGGCCAGTCTTTTCGGCCCTCAGGCGGTTACTTACGTTTTCCAAAACCGCCTCGCGGTAGTATCCGATACTGCGCGGCACCTGCCCGGTTCGCTTCAACTCCCGCGCCTCGACCATGACTATGGTTGGAATTGCGTCAAGCCTGAGATCGACACCCGCCGCATGCCAAAGGTGGATAACAGCATCGTCCAAGAGTGTGCCGTCACCGCAGGCTGATGCAATCTCGGCTCGCCACATATCAAGATCGATTGGTGATCGGCCAGAGCTGCAATCTTTTTCCTGAATATTTTGCAAGATAGCAGCAGGCGGCTGCTTAATTTTGGATTTGGTTTTGGCTTTGGTTGCCTGAGAGTTTGCCTGAACGTTTGCCTGAACGTTTGCCAGGGCCGTTGCTATACTCTCGCTTGATGGTCTACCGGGGTCACCAGCGTCCTTTTTACCGGACACGCCGGCTGCTTTGGCAGCGCTGGCTGCTCTGGCACGCCCGCCAAGTGATCCGTTGGCTTTGTTGCGCGCAACCCGTGACGCTACATCACTGTAAACCGCCTGCAACTTCTTCTGCCGCCAAACACCGTTCCTAGTATCGAAAAACTGCGCCAAGGCTGGTTTTAACCTTCGCCACCGCGTTGGGCTCAACCCCGCAATGCGGCCAAGGGTTTTATCGTTATCTGTTAGCTCACAGCCAGTACTGCGCCATGCACACATCAGCAGCAATAAGTAGGCACCGTGTTCCTCCGTTGTTAAATGCCGGGTATCGGCCAAATATGCATCGGTAAAAAGGGGCAGCGCCGGATAAAGGGCCATATGATCTCCTGTCAGGTTGGAAGTAGATTTTTAATATTATTCCGTTTTTCGTAATTTTAAAAGAAAAATAATTTGCAAATTTTGTTGCTAATTTTTACTAAATTCGTAATAGTGAACCCATGCTAGCGCAAACTTGGATACGAGCCTCCTTGAAAGAGAAAGGCTTCAAGCTGAAGGATGCCGCAGCGGCGCTTAACATAACGCCGCCGCGTGTAACCGATATTCTCAAAGGCATGCGCGAGGTGCAGGCGGATGAGATACTACCGCTCGCCACGCTGCTTGGCATGTCATCGAAGTCACTTTTAAGCAGCCTAGCTGCGGGCGAAAAAACCAACACTGGAATTGAGCTAGAGGGGCCTGTTTTGCCTGTCCTTGGCTCACTGACAGGAACCGGAGACCTGCTGCCACTGCCGGAAGATGCGCCGATTACCAGCGTCCCTGTGCCGCCGGACGCCGAAAGTCATGAGGGGCTTTTCTGTTATATTATGGGTGATGATAGCCTTGAGCAGGAAATCCGTCAGGGGTCCTTGATAATAGCAGGTGATCCACGCACTCATTTTTTCCCCATGGTTCCCGGGTCAATATTCATTGTTGATATGGGCTCGGGGGTCGATATAGGCCCAGGGGTCGATATAGACGCGAGAAAACTAACCGCTCGGCAGTATTTCAGAAGCAGCACCGGAGAAGATTGGCTGGTGCCATTGCCCACCAATCATAACCCGCATTATGAAAGCTGGCGTTTCTCGATATTGCCCGCCGAATTGGAACAGAACGTAGTCACTAACGCTGAAATAGGCACGGAAACATCGGCTCATAAAATCGTACGCACCGCTGACATCGCTGCGGTTGTGATGTGGGTACATCGTCGGTACACGCCTGAAAAGTAGCTTCAAAGTAAACTGCAGAGTGCGCTGCAGATGATTGTGGCAAATTTCTTTCCGGAAGTTTTTCAGAAAGTATTTCAGGGAACTTTTCAGGGAGGTTTTCAGGGAAGTTTTCTGATGATCTTTTTGCCGGGTTGGCTGTTGGCGAAGTTTTACGTCTTCGCTGGACCAGTGCCGATAATCGTTTACCTTGATGGCCAGCATTTAATCGGTCATCAAGATTCAAAGGGCCATCGGGTACCGTTGCATCTATTTCTGGACCAACCTTGTTATCGGTGGCTCCTACATTGCTCATACTCTCCCCAATCTTCTACTTAAAGTATATTTTTCTCATCGCTCCTAAACCGCCGGGCAACAAAATAAATCCATAACCACATCATAAACCAGGTTTGCGTCGTCCTGCTGCCTTCACCCGATACATCTTATACTGGTATTTGCGGCGAGAATTTGACGATAGTGTACTTAAGTTACCATCTTCGTAAGTGCATTTCAAAATTAATTACGTTTATCGTTATTTTAATAGACACGAGTTACTTTTTACGTAATAATTGTCTCCGCACCGACAGACAGGTCAACCCGTGTTTTCACGACCGCACGCTTTTGCAAATGGTTATGAGCCCACCAAGTCCCCGCCCGCATGGGCGCGGCCATCCAAGGATGGTTTTTCTTGTCTGCCCGGCAGCAACCCATAAGCTTCGCGCGCTAAAGCCGGAGCGGGACAGCACAAACATGCTGATACATAACAGGAGAGCTGATTGTCTCTTCGTGATTTGCCTCAAGACCTGTGCGCCCAAGTGCACCGGCAAGTTCCCCGCCCTCCCCGCCTTGCCGGGATCAGGGGCACAGGCAGCAAGACCGGGCTCTCGGGATTTTCTGGGATTTCGGACTTGCTTGCGGTCGCAGGGAGGCAAATCAGACAGAAGAGGCGCTTGCTGCATTGGCGGCATGCGCATCAGCTCTCCTTATGTATCAGCGACGCAGAATGGTCAGACAACCTGCAGCGATTTGCGGCGCACCAGCGCGCCCTGCACCCTTATAGCATCATCACCGATGCAAGCAGGCCGGCAAACGCGCTGCTGCAGGATTTCATGATACATTTAGTGGCGGTTAGGGCCGAGTTAATCCAGCTCGGCGATCCGGTTGGCGCTTTAACGATAAACGCCACACTGCTCTATCTAGCTAGATATATTCGAGGCGCTGACAATCCAACAAACAAACCGAAATCAGCAAAACCTGACATCATGTGGGCCACCAACAGACGTGCCCAGATGCCGCCTACAGACGTTTCCCGGATAGGTTAGACGACGGGGATGACGGAATTGCGAAACCGGCCGCAAAGGGAAAGAGGGGGGGTATCATGCGGCCAACATCTGCGCTCTATCAAGCATGGGGTGACGATATTTTCGCGCAGCTGCTATCTCACAATCCCGACATAGTTGTTACGTTACTACCGACGATTTGGATCATTAATCTTTAACTGAGCGATCAAGGAATGCGTATAAACCACGCCGGGCGACGCAGCCTGCGATGAAATACACCCGGCGGGTATTCCGTAGATATCCACACAGTAACCTGTTCGCCGTTAAAAAAGGCTGCCGATTGAGGCAGCCTTTTAAGCCCTGACGGGAGTGTGAAGGGGGGGGATGTCAGGGCTGAGGGGTTCGCATTAACTGTTATTCGATATTAATATTCATCGAATGTTACCGGCCGCCCAGAATTTAGAATATTGCTGGCAATGAATGACTATTGACTGAAAGCTGGCAAGATCAACGCCGGCGGGCAACTTGAATGCCTGTGCGCCTTTGTGGCTGGTTAGCGCTGCGACAAACACGCCGTCAGTTGCATTATCACCGTCAACGTCCGATGCTGGCAATTTAGACAGGAAAATCTTAAGGTCTGGTGCCTTGCGGGCTTTAAAGTCAGCTGCCAGAACCGCGTAAACACCGTCCGCTCGGGTTTCAAACGACCATGTGCCGGTTGTCTTCATATCAACATTAGTAAAGCCGCCTGTTGCAATCGTTGCATCTTGTGCGTTGGCGGCATCGGCTGCAGCAACACCAATAATCAAGCCGAGCATTACGGCGAAAGGTTTCAATATACTCATTTTCAATTTCTCAAAAAGTGGTTCGATCTAAAAAATACTCGGCCTTCTCAATCCGGTTCTCATTTGGATTCTCGGTTGGCCTGAGCAACATATGAGAGTGGGATGAAATATTGCCAATAAAGCCGTTGTCACGTGTCAGTGAATGACCCGTGAAACGTCTAAAAATATTGAAACTTCAACAGTGAGCCCAGCTCGCCTGATTAAGCCGCCCGGTAGAACCTCTTGCCGGGAGAATAATTCAGCGCGTCTGGCTCACCGTATTGAAACAGCATGAACATGTCATCGTCGCCGTCATAATCAAAGAAATCCGGATCCAGGTGCAACCGGTATCCGCCAGAGAAACTGAAAACAAAACAATCATCCGCTTCGTCGTGGTCCACTGCAACCAGCATTTCACCGTTCAACATTTCCAGAACAGCACCAGCCAGCGCGTTGTCGCTTTCGCGGCGCCACAAAATACGGCTATCAGTTTTGTAGAGATCCCAATCACACATATAGACCCACAGGTGCCAATCAAACTGAGGCTGGCGCGTAATGGCGTCACGGCCTTTTTCGTCGCCCAGATCAAGTGTGATAAACCCGCCAAACCCACGACGAGCTTGAACAACCCTCAACGGCAGCGCTGCCCTGAAGTCTTTAAATTTGTCTGTGCCCGAGCCGATCCTCGGTAAATAAATAACTGCACTCATGGTCTCTTCCTTGCGTCGCCGGTGTTATCCAGCGCTTGTATACTATATCACATAGTATCTTTTCATGACAGTGGCATTGGCCGTCAGGCCGTTGCAACTACCCAATAATTCTCATAGCCGGTCGCGGCCTGCATCCTCCAGCGCCCGTTTAAGTGCACTGCCCCCGCTCACTGCACGGTGACGGGCACCCATGCGGTCCAATACAACAAACAATGTCTGCTGCGTCGGACCTGTGGGTGCCCGCCGCCTTGCGGGGCAATGCGGCATAAGGAGAGGTGCCGCACGCCTGGGGGTTAAAATAACGGGGGTTAAAATTCGTGGAGACAAAGGTTTGGACACCAGGCGCGCGCACTCGTTCATCGCAAAAATGATTTGCAATTCGCTGGCGTCATATACGCTTTCCCAAGCGATATCCAATGCAGTGTGTCTCATGGCGTTGCCTTCCAAAATGGCAGTGTACAAAACAAAAAACCCTCCGGGACTTGGGTCCGGGAGGGGTAAAAATATCAACAATCGGTAGATTAGATTATGACACTTTGCTCCTGTCCCCCTGGACACCACAAATCGCGACGACGCGGCGCATAAATTGCTGCGCTGCGGTTGTTGCGTGTGGTTTATATGTCCAAAGGTTGGTCATCAAAGGTCCGTATTTAAAAATTCTAACGAGCGCATCCGAATCGTATGGTGCGCCAAATTCGCCGAATCTATCGCAATGATTGCGCAAACTGTCAACCGGCTTATGAAAATTTTAAAAATTGGAAACCTAATGCCTTCGTTGCCGCGGCACAGCGACACCAGCTAGATTGGCCGGTAAACGGTTTC
>JAJFIU010000079.1 GCA_021774695.1 Alphaproteobacteria bacterium
GCGCTCACCGTGTTGGATACGGGCGATTAGCTCAGTTGGTAGAGCATCTCGTTTACACCGAGAGGGTCGGCAGTTCGAGCCTGTCATCGCCCACCATCCAAACCGGTACAATTTCAGGGTTCCTCACCCATCCTTATGGAACAAGAGGGCGATTAGCTCAGTTGGTAGAGCATCTCGTTTACACCGAGAGGGTCGGCAGTTCGAGCCTGTCATCGCCCACCATTTTTAGGTTTTTGAATAACATAGGCAAATTCATTTTAAGCACCTTTCCTGACTTGTGAGTGAACGTTATTTTACGAGCATGCTCGCGGTATCGTCGTTTTTGGGGAGGCAAGAGGCACACTATCTTCGCCAAGCCATGAAATGATGGAATGTTTTGCGTGAAGTGATGTAATCCATTTGGGTAAATCGGCCTGTTCCGCTGCGCGTCAATGGCTGAATTTCAACAACCCGGACAAACATACTCAAGTCTATTTTTTCAACGAGGTCAGTTTTCGCGCGTTACGAAATAGCAAAAAAGTACAATTAGTCAGATATGGCTACCGAAACGGGAAACTGTGTATCTGTGCTAACATCTACTGTGACATAGTCCCACCGCCAAAATCCATTAAGAGCTGCTCCCCAGGCAGGAAAGTTTACATTGCCGAACGAACGCATCGGACCGTAGACATAAGCAAAGCTCCGCCCGTCGGATAAATCGACACCCCACCGTATCAACGCGCCAGTATTATCGATTTCATACCAACTTCGCTCCACACCATCGTTGGATTTAACAATTACCCGTTTTTTATCTTTATTCCATTCCAGTCGAACGCGGTCGTCGGAAACGGCAAAAGTATGAAAACTATTATAGAATCCAAACGGATAACGCGCCAACGTATTTGCATGTTGTTCAGCAGATCTTTTCGTTATTTCACCATTGCGGCTTGTCGCGGATTCCGCAGGCGTAATTACTGAAACGGTGTAGAAACTTTGGCCTTCAAACTCCGTTCGTTGCATAGGTTTTCGTACATTTCGCCACGCCCTCTCTATAACAGGCTCATTAGGGTTTGTGCGCCATCCATTATATTCGACATAAAGAATATGGGCACGCTGCCACACGCTGCGTCCGCCAAAGCGTTCTAGCATGCGTTCTATCGCTTCCACAGCCTTTGTATCGCCTTTTAAACGTATTTGTTCGTCACTGACGGCAGCTTGAAAGCCCCAGCACAGTCCAATTGTCAGAATGATAGAGCGAAAAACAATAGGCATCGCGACTTCTCCAGTATTATTTGATTTCCATAACCACAATCCACTGGATAACACGCCGCATTGCACAAAAATTGCTAATTTTTTAGTCCAAATTTTGGGGACATCTCGAAAACTTGCTCGTAGGCGCGAGCGAAGGAACTATACGTTGTATAGCCAGCTTTATGCGCGACAGCATGTCTTGGCAAACCTGCTTGAAGATCCTGATACGCGGTCTCTAGTCGCTTCTTTCTCGCATAAGCGGTTGGTGATACGCCGTAGGCTTGGCGAAAAACCCGTAAAAAATGGTATTTTGACAGACATGCGACATCTGCCATAAATTCCAATGTGCATCCTTGGCCATTCAAATCTTCTACCGCTTCTTTTGCCTTCATGAGGCGCGAGACCAACTCATCTCTTGTTGACGGTTTTATCACTTGGCGATGCTCAAACTTTGGCGTTTTCTTTAACGCATGTCTTAATGCCTCGACAAGGTAATCTCTTGAGTGTTCTTCGGCTGCAAGATTGTCTCTTGTATCCAGCGCATAAAGAAGTTGCCCGTATAGTTTTTTTAATAGATTAGAGTTGGAATATGACACCTGAGGAACCTGACATATAAGAGAAGTATCAGGTATAGGATTATCAAGTAATTGAACCGTATCCTTCTGTAAAATACTGAAAGCCGACGTTAAATCATGATGTCTGAAAAAAATTGACAGGGATTCTGTCTCCTGGTTGATAACGCTTGAATATTCTTCTCCCTGATTCACGAGAAGCGTTTGGCCAGAAGAGAGTTTAACCCGGCGGTTACGAAAACCATAACACTCTGAACCAGACACTACTGTTTTTACAGAAAAAGCACCTTTGTGAAAGTCGACAGGAAAATCATTGGTTTTAAATTTAAATAAAGTGACCTGTGGAACGGGATGATCAAAGAACGCACTCATGTTCGTTTTCGAAGTTCTATGGCTCGTTTTCTCCCACTCTACTATTTTCATTTTTGTCCTACAGTCAGTTTCTGCGCGTGTTAGAGCGATGACAGGTCTGAATATTGTACCCAATTTTCATATAATCATCTTGCTGTTGGGATGCAAGGTTGAGCCGACTGCGGTTTCTCTGAACATTTTTACAACGGTATCACCCATCCAAATGCGCGTCTTTTTAGGCGCCTCAACTTTGTCTCCTATGCGGCTCAGCCATGACGTCGAGCGCAAACTGAGCAAAGGATAGAAGGATGTATAGCGTTAAATATCTTATCGGCGTTACCGCGTCATACTGCGCGCTGTGCCGTTCCATAATACCTGCACACGGTTGGATACGGGCGATTAGCTCAGTTGGTAGAGCATCTCGTTTACACCGAGAGGGTCGGCAGTTCGAGCCTGTCATCGCCCACCATCATTTCAAGGTATTACTCTAATAGTTTGCCAATGCCGCCAGTGCGAGCTGTCGGGCCAGCGCAGTTCATATGTTGGCCGGTTGCGCCCATTATCTTTTGGTTATAGTATCACACTGTTGAGCCAAGTTGAGCTGTGTAGGAGCATTACCAATGGCAAGCGTTATGATCAGAAGTATCTTTTTGTTTTTTCTATTTCTTGGATCGCCAGCATTATCCAGTGATTTCAAATTTTTACAGGGGCTGAACAACCCTGATATGTTTCAGATCGCCGCCCCAGAGCTTGGCCGGTCGTTTAATATCTATGTGCGGTTACCCACCGGTTACAACGAATCTAAATCCCTTTTCCCCACCATGTATTTGCTGGACGGCGGACACATTTTTCCCATGCTCTCGACATATTACCAATATCTGGCTTTCGGCGAGGAAGCGCCAGACATGATCATTGTCGGCATTTCATACGGGGCCGACGCTTTCGATGATGGTAATTACCGAGGTACCGATTTCACAGCCAAAGCTGAGAGTCGGGCCCACTATGGGGGTGCATCGATGTTTCAAACCTTCCTTAAAGATCAATTGCTGCCACATATTGAGAAAAAATACAGGTCTGACCCGGCAAAGCGTATGATTTTTGGGCAGTCTATTGGAGGCCAGTTTGTGTTGTACACAGCGCAAACCCGGCCATCTCTATTTTGGGGGCATATCGCCAGCAACCCCGCGCTTCACAGAAATTTGGAATTTTTCTTGCAGAATTTATCTCCCAAAACCAAGACAGACTCTCTTTTATTTGTGTCTAGCGGAACAGAGGATGATGAACGCTTCAGGGTTCCGGCTGTTCGCTGGATGGAGCACTGGAAACAAGCGCCAGATAAACCTTGGCGGTTGAAAACCATCGATTTACCCGGCCATAGTCATTTTTCGGCTGCACCCGCAGCGTTCCGCGCTGGGTTAAAGTGGTTTTTCAGCGATATGAAGCGATGATTATCATATACAATAAGCCTTATCAGAAGGTCGCAGAGGGCTGACAACGCTCCGGTTAATAAACCCGCATATTGTTCTGCACGCTGGGCACCGCCAGACCCGCGAGATCGAATGTATGACCCAACAGCGTCTGCATATAGAAAGACTGAATATCTAACGGGGGCATCTGCCTCGTTTCAGCCGGTTCTCAATCTGGTTATTTCAATAGTTGATCTTTTGAAAATAAACACGGCGGCATCACCGTAATTATGGCGTTGATCTCTACCACCGTGTTTATTTCGAATTCGTAGCTTTGAACCTACTTCTTAACCAATACCCAGATGGCGTGGATAATTCCTGGAACCCATAAAAATATCGTAAGCAGAAGATTAAGCCAAAATTGCACGCCCAAGCCAACTTTTAGAAAAACAGACAATGGTGGCAGAAGAAACGCCAATATAATTCGAATAATATCCAACTAAATAACTCCCTGAATTTGACCCCGAAAATCAGAATAGCTGGCCATGCCGCGACCTACCAGAAAATAGTGCAGGGATGCAAAAATCGTTTGTAAACGGCCTTAAAAGCGCCCTGTTAAACCTGTTGTTTGCGTCGTCGAATAAAATGCGAAAAACGGGATGAGCAAAATAAGTAAAAAAAGGTGATTGACAGTAATCGCCACAGCGCCTAAATACCGACCCGCAAGCGATGCGCGGGTGTAGCTCAGTTGGTTAGAGTGCCGGCCTGTCACGCCGGAGGTCGCGGGTTCGAGTCCCGTCACTCGCGCCATTACTTGCAAAACGATAGCCTGGCTATCGAATAAAGCGCGTCACCTTTGGTGGCGCGTTTTTTCGTTTACAGTAAAGCAATGGCCTGCGACTTATTAATTGGCCCCTCCCAAGCTATCAATTGCTATTGATGCGCGCACGGCTTGCTGCCAGCAATGAAGTAAAGAGGGCTGAAGTACAAACTAGCCAGCCCGCGATACAACGAGGTTAATTCTTTCGAAACCATTATTGTAGATGGTGAGTTTGCTAGCTGGGCAAATACCGCAAAATCAAATATTTGGCGGGTTTTCATTAAGGTAAAGCGCCGCTATAGTTCGGCATATACAAACTGCGACGAAATTCCGCTTTACCTTTTAGGGTCCGGTGGATAAAAGGGCGCAGTATTAGGGCCAACTAAAACAAAAGGGGCTCCCATGGAGTCGTTACTGATCGAATATCTGCCGATCCTGATATTTCTGGGGATCGCCGCAGTTTTATCTCTAGTTTTCGTGGTGCTTGCCATGCTGGTGGCCGATCAAAACCCTGACGATGAAAAACTGTCTGCTTACGAGTGCGGTTTTGAGGCATTTGAGGAATCCAGAAATCAGTTTGACGTTCGTTTTTATCTGGTAGCCATTCTTTTCATCATTTTCGACCTTGAAGTTGCGTTTTTATTCCCTTGGGCGATTACGCTCGGCGACATTGGCTTGTATGGCTTTTGGTCGATGATGATATTCCTCGGCGTTCTTACAGTTGGTTTTATCTATGAGTGGAATAAAGGAGCTCTGGAATGGGAGTAGTAAGCGCTAACAGTCCAGCTGTTCAGGAAAAAGGCGACAATCCGGCCGAAACACAGTTCTTTCAGGGGCTAAATGACGAAATAACCGATAAGGGTTTCGTCGTCACCTCAATGGAAGACTTGGTTACTTGGGCAAGGACTGGTTCTCTTTGGTGGATGACATTTGGATTGGCCTGCTGTGCGGTTGAAATGATGCATACCAGCATGCCGCGCTATGACGTGGAGCGTTTTGGCTTCGCGCCGCGTGGTTCACCCCGTCAAAGTGACGTAATGATTGTTGCAGGCACGCTGACCAATAAAATGGCGCCAGCGATGCGCAAAGTGTACGACCAGATGTCAGAGCCTCGTTATGTCATCTCTATGGGAAGCTGCGCTAACGGCGGCGGCTACTATCACTATTCATATTCAGTGGTTCGCGGATGTGACCGGATTGTTCCTGTGGACATTTATGTCCCGGGTTGTCCGCCCACAGCGGAAGCTCTGTTATACGGCATTCTCCAGCTTCAGCGGAAGATTCGTCGTACCGGCACTTTTAACAGGTAGTATAGCTCGATGCAGGATATCGCAGACCATATAAGCAGTTCTCTTGAGAATGATGTCGTATCAGCAACCATCGGTAATGGTGAGTTGACGCTGGTTGTCCGGGCGGACCACATCAATAATGTGCTAACATTCCTTAGGGATGACCCCATTTGCTTGTTCAGCCAACTCTTGGATGTATGCGGCGTCGATTACCCCGAGCGCGCTCGCAGGTTTGATGTTGTGTATCATTTGCTTTCAATTGAACTTAATCAGCGCATTCGGGTCAAGATTGAAACCGATGAGGATACTCCGGTGCCTAGTGCAGTTGAAGTGTTCCCGTCGGCAGGTTGGTTTGAGAGAGAAGCCTGGGATATGTACGGCATTTTCTTCGCCGGCCATCCTGATTTACGACGCTTATTAACCGATTACGGTTTTAAAGGCTTTCCGCTTCGCAAGGATTTTCCGCTTACCGGGTTTGTGGAATGTCGATATTCGGAAGAGGCCAAGCGCGTGATTTACGAGCCCGTAGAATTAAAACAAGAATTCCGTGATTTTGATTTCATGAGCCCATGGGAAAGTGCAGAATATATTCTGCCTGGCGACGAGAAATCTGATGCTGAAGCAAATGGCGGTAAAAAATAATGTCAGAAGTAGATATTAAAAACTATTGCCTGAACTTTGGCCCACAACACCCTGCAGCACACGGCGTTTTGCGCATGGTTATGGAATTGGACGGCGAAATAATTGAACGGGTTGATCCGCATATCGGGTTGCTGCACCGCGGCACGGAAAAGCTGATAGAACACAAGCAGTATTTGCAAGCAATGCCGTATTTCGACCGGCTTGACTATGTGGCGCCGATGAACCAGGAGCACGCCTTCGTTATGGCGATTGAAAAGCTGTTGGGTGCAGAAGTGCCAGTGCGCGGACAGTATATTCGTGTATTGTTCAGCGAAATAGGGCGGGTTCTAAACCATATTTTAAACTTGACCACCCACGGCATGGATGTGGGTGCTCTGACACCGATCCTTTGGGGCTTTGAAGAACGTGAAATTCTGATGGAGTTTTACGAGGCTGTTAGCGGCGCGCGGTTGCATGCCGCATATTTCCGTCCTGGCGGTGTTCATCAAGACCTGCCAAAAGGCTTGCCCGAACGCATAATGGCTTGGACTGAAACTTTCCCGCAAACGCTGGCAGATATGGAAACCCTGTTGATTGACAACCGTATTTTCAAACAGCGTAATGTGGATATTGGAACCATCACCGTGGATGACGCACTAGCTTGGGGCTTCACCGGGCCAATGCTTCGAAGTGTCGGTGTCCCTTGGGACCTGCGTAAGTCGCAGCCATACGAAGTTTACGACCGGATGAATTTCCAGGTTGCCGTTGGCAACGCCGGTGACTGTTATGATCGCTTTATGCTTCGCATTGCCGAAGTGCGCGAGTCGGTAAAGATCATTCGCCAGTGCATTGAACAAATGCCTGAAGGGCCAGTGATGTCTTTGGACAATAAAATTGTCCCGCCGAAGCGCGCCGAGATGAAAACCTCGATGGAAGCCCTTATCCATCACTTCAAACTCTACACTGAGGGCTTCAAGGTGCCAGAAGGTGAAGTTTACGCAGCTGTAGAAGCGCCCAAGGGCGAATTTGGTGTCTATTTGGTATCAGATGGTAGCAACAGGCCTTACCGCTGTAAAATCAGAGCGCCGGGCTTCGCGCACTTGCAAGCTATGGACTTTATGTGCCGCGGCCACATGCTGGCAGACGCACCCGCCGTTTTAGGAGCTATGGACATTGTTTTTGGTGAGGTGGACCGATGACTGACATGAAACCATTTGTATGGAGCGCCGCGAATGAAACGCTGGCCCAGCATCATATCTCCAAATATCCGGAGGGTCGCCAGCAAAGTGCGGTGATGCCTCTTCTCGACATGGCGCAGCGTCAAAACGGCGGTCACCTGACAATCGAGATAATGGAATATATCGCAGCCTATTTAGGTATGGCACCGATCAAAGTTCAGGAAGTCGCGACTTTCTACTCCATGTATAACCACAAACCAGTGGGCAAGCATCATGTGCAGGTATGCGGTACTACACCATGTTGGTTGCGCGGATCTGACGACATTATGGCGGCGTGCAAGTCAAAACTGGGGATTGGATTGGGCGAAACAACAGCCGACGGCCAGTTTACCTTGTCTGAAGTTGAGTGTGCCGGTGCCTGTGTTAACGCTCCTGCAGTTGCGATTAATGACGACTATTTTGAAGACCTGACGCCAGAGAGCATGACCAAGCTTTTGGATGATCTGGCAAGCGGCAAACCGGTGACACCAGGTCCGCAAAATGGTCGCCAGACCAGTGCGCCGGAGGGCGGCGCAACCACGCTCAAAGACTTCATTGGTAAAGAGGAGGGTGCCTGATGTTAGCCGATAAAGACCGCATCTTTACCAATCTGTATGGTCACCAAAGCCCGTTTATTGACGCGGCGATGAAGCGCGGTGACTGGGACGGCACCAAAGAGCTGATAGAGAGAGGCAAGGACTGGATAATTTCAGAAATGAAAGAGTCTGGGCTGCGCGGCCGCGGTGGAGCAGGTTTCCCAACCGGGCTGAAATGGTCATTCATGCCAAAGGAAACAAGCGACCGGCCATCCTACTTGGTGGTTAATGCAGACGAAGGCGAGCCCGGAACCTGTAAGGACCGGGATTTGATGCGGCATGACCCGCATAAATTAGTCGAAGGCTGCCTGATAGCTGGTTTTGCAATGAATGCTGTTGCGGCTTACATCTATATTCGCGGAGAGTTTTTTCGCGAGGCTGAAGCGCTGGAACAGGCAATCGAGGAGGCTCGGGCGAAAGGATTCCTCGGCAAAAACGCCTGCGGCACTGGCTATGCTTTTGATGTATTTGTGCACCGCGGTGCTGGTGCATACATCTGCGGCGAGGAAACCGCACTGATTGAAAGCCTGGAAGGCAAAAAGGGACAGCCACGGTTGAAGCCTCCGTTTCCGGCCAATGTTGGTGTGTGGGGATGCCCCACGACGGTTAATAATGTTGAATCAATTGCTGTTGCGCCGACGATCTTACGCAGAGGTGCAGCCTGGTTCTCTGGACTGGGTCGCCCCAACAATACAGGCACCAAAGTATTCTGTATTTCAGGCCATGTGAATAACCCGTGTAATGTTGAAGAAGAGATGGGTATCCCGCTTAAAGAACTTATCGAGAAACATGCAGGCGGTGTGCGCGGCGGCTGGGACAATCTGTTGGCGATCATCCCCGGTGGTTCTTCAGTACCGGTCTTGACCAAGGAAATTTGCGATACCGTTTTGATGGACTTTGACAGCTTGCGTGATGTGCAATCTGGCCTGGGGACCGCGGCGGTTATAGTGATGGATAAGTCTACTGATATTGTTAAAGCCATTGCGCGGCTTTCCGAGTTTTACAAGCACGAAAGCTGTGGCCAATGTACACCGTGCCGCGAAGGCACCGGTTGGATGTGGCGGGTAATGGAGCGCCTGGTTACCGGCGAAGCCGACAAATCCGAGATTGATATGCTGTTGGAAGTAACCAAACAGGTTGAAGGCCACACCATTTGCGCGCTCGGTGATGCGGCTGCATGGCCAATTCAAGGGCTAATGCGCCATTTCCGGCCCGAAGTTGAAGCGCGTATCGACGCCTACCAGGCGAAGGCAGCGGAATGATACGGAATATGAATATGACGGTAGTTCAAGGCTTTGGTGCATTTGCATCAGAATCAGGAGAATATGATGCCCACGTTAACGATTGACGGAACCGAAGTTACCGTTGACCCGGGTACAACGGTTTTGCAGGCCTGCGAAGAAGCTGGTGTGGAAGTGCCGCGCTTTTGCTATCACGAGCGATTATCGATCGCAGGTAACTGCCGCATGTGTCTGGTTGACATGGAAAAAGCACCCAAGCCAATTGCCAGCTGCGCGATGCCTGCTGGTGACGGCATGGTTATTCACACCAATACCGAACGGGTTAAAAAGGCCCGCGAAGGGGTGATGGAATTTTTGCTGATCAACCACCCGTTGGATTGCCCAATTTGCGACCAGGGCGGCGAGTGTGACTTGCAGGACCAAGCTATGGCGTTTGGTCGCGGTAAAAACCGATACGACGAGAACAAGCGCGCGGTAAAAGACAAGGAAATGGGTCCGCTTATTTCCACGACCATGACGCGCTGTATCCACTGTATGCGCTGTGTACGCTTCTCAGAAGAAGTGGCCGGTGTTCCTGATATGGGTGCGCTGTACCGCGGCGAGAATATGGAGATCACCACTTACCTCGAGAAAACGCTGGATAGTGAAATGTCCGGCAATGTGGTGGATTTGTGCCCGGTTGGAGCGCTGACGTCTAAGCCTTATGCATTCACAGCCCGCAGCTGGGAACTGAAACATACCCAGAGCGTTGATGTTATGGATGTTGTTGGATATATTTTTCTGTTATATACCATCGGTTCTGCTGTTATTAGTTTTTTTTCGTTTGTTCATTATTATTTTATTGATTAATTGATTAGGTTGATTATTGTA
>JAJFIU010000080.1 GCA_021774695.1 Alphaproteobacteria bacterium
CACCAGGTTGCGCCCATAACAATCAGCGCGAGCTTGCCTTCAGCTTTAGCTGCCGCCAGTGTTTTTTCCACATCTGCCATCACATCGGCTGCTGGTAGGAAAGGGGTTACAAAACCTTCTTCTTCGCTGGCCGAAGCCGCCCCGACCGCCGTCAAGACTGTCAGCGCTATCGCAGTTACGAAAGATACGAACACTTTATGGCTTAACCTTTGAAACACGCTGGTTCCCCTTTTTTTGACATCTATTCGTTCATAAAGGCCTGCGCGGCTGGGTGCAATAGCTACTGTCGCCCCTGAACCGAAATGAACCGAAATGAACCGAAGTCCGGTGTAATTTTACGCAGCCCGCTGATTAACTTCCGCGATAAATTCCTGCAATTTCGCCAGTGCGGGCATGGCATTGTCACGCATACGCACCAAAATGGCCATTTTTTCGGTGTCGGAAGGGTCCACCGATTGCACCATTTTGCTGAAGCCATCCAAACGGCTGTTTGCGATCCAATTACGCAGGTCTTTATCTTGCGACCACTGAAACTGGTTCAACATCAACCCCGCCGTTACAATAATCCAGTCGGTGTCTGCGTTTGGCAGGGGAACCACTGTACAGATGTTATTCTTTTCTTTCTCATCATCGCGTGTTGCTTCCACGTGGGCGATAAAGGCGCTGGAGAAAACCGGCTGGATGGTGCGCACCGTTTGCACCGTGATCAGGTCACCGTCGAATACCGGGAACATTTCAGTCACCGGCACAGCACGGGCGGAGCAATCAATATACAGGGCGTCAGCGTCGGTGGGCAGCGTGCCTTGCTCAAAAACAATCTGGTCAGCTTCAATGTGCTTGACCCGGCCAAGGCGAATGATGTTCTTGATGCGGCGCAGTTCAGCAATCTCCTGACGGCTAATAGTAGCACCGTGGTACATTTTTGGACGCACGTTCCGATCAATCCGCAGCAATACGCCGCTTGTCTCCAGGCGAGCGAACAGGTTCTCGATGGATGTAGCCCCCGCAATGGCTTCCATCTGCTTGGCCTGTGCGCCGATAGTTTTGGTGAAAAATTCCTCGGTTGGCTGGGTATTTTCGCGGTCCATCAACCATCCGTCGCGCGGCATAATCCAGCGAATATCGTCGGGGTTGGCACCGTTTTCCAGTAACCACAGACAAGCATCAATCCCTGTCTTGCCGCCGCCAACAACCACATAGGACGAAGGCTTCACATCCATGTTTGGCAGGTCATTCAGTGGGTGCATTTTCACGCCCTCAGCCACCGTGTAACTCGGCGTGTGGGTTGAAGGCACTGAAGTTTTAAAGTAGGTGGCATCGACGGTTTTCTTGTTGATTTTTACTTCGTAAGTGTCATCTGACATGCGCGAGGTGAACTTGCCGTCGCCTTCATATTCGCACATGGGAAAATACTGCACCCGCCCGCTAGGCAGAAACTGGTGTTTCATTATCTGGTCAAAATAGGCACTAACTTCTGGGCCGGACGCCAATTCGTGCAAACCCTGGTTAAGCCCCACTTCGTCCTTACGGCCTTTGCTAAGCTCGCGCGAGTTCACGCCGTAATAGGCAGACGGCTGGTGCAAATTCACAAACGAATAGGCATCGTTCCAGTGGCCACCAGGCTTGTGGTGCCGGTCAACAATGATGATGGAAGCATCGGTCTCGGTCAGCAATACATCGGCGAACGCCATGCCCACAGCACCGCTACCAATAATCAGATAATCTGCTTCAAGTGAATGGGTCACCATGCTCGTCTCTCCAAACTTTCATCGATCACGCCGGCCCTTACAAGGTGTTCCAATAAAAATGGACGGGGCTAAAATAAGTGATTTATAACGCTGTTATGGCAAGATATATAACACTGTTATATTTTGTCAAGGCCTGCTATGATAGACGGATAACCAGCGCTGAGAACAAGCAATGAACGACACTAAACAAAAAATACTGGATGCGGCTTCAAGCTTGTTTCTTGAGGGCGGCATCGCTGCGCTGAGTGTTCGCGCGATCGCTGCCCGGGCCGAAATGTCCACCATCGGCATCTATAGCCACTTCAAAGGCAAACAGGGCATTCTGGATGCGCTCTACACCGAGGCTACAGAACTGGTGTCCAGCGCAATGGATGTGCCGTTCGAGACCATGACACCGCGCGCGGCGCTAGTTAAAGCCGCCGACAATTATGTTTCGCTTTCCGAAACCTATGAGGCGCATTACCGGTTGTTTTTCGGCGAAAGCGACCCCGGTTACCGGCCGTCTGATCAGGCGCAAGCCGCCGCTAGCCAAGCCTTCGGTAAACTATTGAAGCTCACCGCTTTTGTGATGCTGCCGGGCACCAGCGCTGACGAATGCCGGGAAGCGGCGCTGGGCACATGGGCTTTGATGCACGGCTTTTTCGGCCTTCGCCACCATGCGGGCGCACGCGAAATGCAGGTGAGCGATTGGCGCGTGCTGATTTTAAAAACCGTCGTCGGCCAAATGGAAGGCGTGCTCACGGCACGTGGGGGAACCGGCTCACCCGCCGGATAGAAAATTCAATGTCAATGCAATGGTGTTCGCCAATCCGTGCGCAATAATCATCGGCCACAGGTTTCCTGGACTGCGGTACATATAATAGAAACCCAGACAAAGCCCTATAAATCCGGTCACTGCGATGCCGGTTATGCCCTGCGAGGCATGGCCCGCGCCGAACCATATCGCTTGCGCAACAACTGCGGCTGCACCGGCCCATTTGGCACTGACGCCGTTACCGGCAAAAATTGTCTGGAATTTGCTCAGTAGCAACCCACGGAAGAATATTTCTTCGCCCAGCGCCGCCCCAATCCATACGCCCACAAGAATATCCAGCAAAAACAACCCAATTGTATCCGGTTGTTCCGTTATCGTAGCCCCGCTGTCCATTGGCCCCAAAAGTGCCGTAAACACTGCAGCACCACCGACCATCGCCAATACAATGACCATCAACGCGCCCAATGTTTTTGAGCGAAGATTAACCCGGCCTTTGGCCCACGAGACCAATCCAATGGAGGCCAGCGACTGGTCCTTCATTTTCAATAGAAGCAAACCAACCGAAACACCTGCCAGCATAGACCAGACCCCGATGTTGCCAACACCGACAAACCGCAGGGACCAAACACCCCAAAACACCAGCGCCAGAATGACTAAATCTATCAGCGCACGTTGTTTCATAAAGTGACCTCTACAAGTTTGTGATGCTCGTTCAATTTCAGCACAACATCGGCACGGTCGGGCATTTCAGCCAGCATATGACGGGTCAATCGCTCGTAGTGCATGATGAAGTGCTTTAATGCCGCGTCGCCCATCAGGCCACCGCCACCTTCCTTTTCGCGCAACTTGCTTTCCTGCAGCGTGCGAAAAGCCTCAACACACTCAAAATTCGGCACCTTCAGCATCACCAGATGGTCTAACCTAGCAAAAAGGTCAGCATACCGGCCAGCCAACTGCGCGTTGACATAGCGCCGCCACTCACCGTCTGGGTCTTCATTTTGTTCCAGTTCATTGATCGTTGTTTCCAACTCCGTCTCAGCTTGCGGGCGTGCACCAACGCACCAGCCCTCAAGCAACACAATATCAACTGGGTCATTAATGCGATTCCAATCTGCTTCTGGTTTGCGGTCATCGGTTACTTTGTCAAACGCAGGCACATCACAGCTACCTGTGCTGCCTGCAGCTAGCAGCTCTAATATTCGAATGCCTAACTCCACATCGTGAGTGCCGGGCACACCGCGTGTTTTCAGCAATGGGTGATGCTTTTCAGCAAGCGCTTCGCGTTCGGCGCGGGTCAAATACAGGTCATCAAGTGAAAGAACCGCTGTTGTTAGGCCGTGCTCTTCTTCCAAGAGCAGCTTTAGAAATAAGGCGAGAGTTGATTTACCGCTGCCCTGTCCACCGTTGATACCAACCACAATCGGTCTGGAACTCCGGGGTGAACGGACATCTGCCAAGTGGTTTGCTAGCGGCACATAAAAACGGTCAATGGTTTGGCCAAACTCAAGCGGCAAGCCTTCAGCCTCGATCAAGGCTGCAATTTCACGCTCAACTGTTTGAGGCTTATTTTCCGCCATGGCCCACCTACTCCGGCATCTGCGAGCAAGACCACTCAATGGTCTCTGCGCCGATCAGTCGGGCGAAACGGCCAAGCTCGGCATCCAGTTTTTTCTGCCTGCCTTTGGTCCATTTCACATGGCTCTCGCGCCACAAACCGGTAACGGTGACAGTGCCTTTTTTACGGTCAGCCTTAATCTCGGCCCTGCCTATAAAGCGATCACCTTCCAGCAGTAGGTATACATAATATCCCCATTTTCGCTGGGCTGCAGGCACAAACATTTCGTTTTTATAATCAAAACCAAACAGCCGCGACAGCCGCGCCCGGTCACGCACCGCAGGGTCAAACGGGTTAACAATACGCAGCCTGCTTGTGGGCGCACTGACAGATGCCAGCCGGCCTTCTATATCCGGCGGCGAGTAGGCCTCGCTCCAGCTGCCATCGGCGTCCTCAAGCTGCACCGGCATCATGGTGCCTTTTGCAGCACCGGCCCACTGCTTCACTTCGGCTGCGCTTACGGCATCCCAAAAGCGCTGAATCTCGCCCAGTGTGCCGAACGAAAGCCGCTCTAACGCACCCCGACACAACCAGTCGATCTGGTGCGTATCCGAATGGTCTGCCTCCCG
>JAJFIU010000009.1 GCA_021774695.1 Alphaproteobacteria bacterium
CACATTTGCCGCGTAAGAGAAACGATAAAAACCGGACTTCCATTTTGTAACTTTGGAGCGAGTTCCTTCCGGTGCAATCGCAACGATCAATTCGCTCTCGCTTTCAAAAAGGTCGACGGCAACGTCAACCAAAGCGGCGGCATTTCGCGTGTCTCGCACAACCGGGATGCCACCAAGCCAATAGAATAGCTTTCCGGAAAAACCTTGAAACAAAGTATCTTTAGCCAAATATCGCACTCGAATACCGCAGTATCCAACCAAAGCCATAAATATCGGGAAATCCCAGTTGCTGGTATGGGGCGCGGCTATAGCAACAAACTTGTCGATGTCGGGCGGAAGGCCAACCACCCGCCAGCCGATCAAACGCAGATATGCCCGGCCCATAAAATTCAGCAGTGGCCTGAAAATTATACTGTCATAGATCAGAGCGCGCATCCAAATCCTCAATACTGACCGGCAGTGCCGTAAGCCATCGGGTAGCGCATACTTAGAAAGTAAAAATGGCGGACAAGCAATGCTCATCCGCCATTTTATTGTACCAATTCCCGTTCAGGCAAAACAAGAAGATGGCTTATAGCTCCCGTTCAAGGTGTCTCAGGCAAGAACAGCCTTGAACGACTTAATCATAGCAATCAGAGTGCCAACAAATATTCATAATAAATTCAATAAGTTACGAAAAAGGCGTAGATTGTCGGCTCAAAATGGCACAGCAAAACTGACCAAAATTGGGACAGGTCTTGATTTGATACAGATACAGATGCAGATGCAGAAATAGTGTGCTGCTAAAATGCCAGCCGTTCGTAGGAAATCAGCAATACGCCAATAACAGACTTGGAAAAACCGATACTATCCAGCAATCGTGCCAGGATATTTTTGTCTCGTTTCACCAAGATTTGTTCAATTATTTCATAGGATTGACCTTTGATCACCGCCAACGAAGTGGTAAACAGCCTGAGGTTATTATTTTGCAAATAGGTAAGCAAAACATCGGACCCCAAATTTTCCCGTTCGTGCAACTGCGTCAAATAGTTCTGGATTTCAAGCTGCGGCGCCATCTCCAGGGCCTTGGAGAACACTTGACGGTTGACCAGTGAAACCAGGTAAGACGAATAGTCTCGCGAAATCCCGAATTTCCCAATTAATAATTCGCCGTACTGCTTCGAGACCTTAAAAACCAACTTCTCAATAATCTCGATTGGCAGGTCGGCTCGGGATGCCAATTTTTCCATCAAACCCGTGTCTTGCGGAAAACGCTCAATGACTTTCTCAAAACTGCGTATTGACATGTGGGCTGTGTCATTGACTGACAACTTATCAACTGCGCTGTGACAAGCCACTTCGGAGATCGCAAAACTCACTGCCTCTGAAATACCTTTGCGCTGGGCAACTGCCACCTGATGATCATCGCTGCAGCCGCGGACAATTTCTTCCAGAAAGACATCATCCATAGCTTCCGATGCAATCAAAAACGGCACCGATACTTGCTCAATGTCCTTTGCAACAATCGACAATAATTCCTGCGGCAGGAAAATGCAGGAGTATAACTCGCGCGACAGTGCTTCGCGCACGGTTACAGCGACGTCCTCGGCTAGAATTTTCGCCAGCTCGAGCGCGGCTTTTTGCTCGGTCATATCATCAGAAGATGATAGAATTCGACCAGCTTTGCGCGCAACCTCTGCACGTGCGTCCAGCTCGAGATTATTTAAATCTTGTACCTCGGTCACACCAGTTACTCGTTCATACAAACCCCGCGCGACAACGCGACACGGAGCATAATGATTTCATCACCAATTGTTTGACGATGAATCCCCAATTGTTGATGGTGAATCTACTGCATATTCTTTAACAATTTGTTCAACGGAAGATAAAATCTGATACATACCCACATTAACTGGCGCCAATAAGGAGCTTTTCGTTGTCGGAGCATTCAACAGGACCACAAATAACCTGGCGCAGCGGCGTTCCATTTTCCGTTGAATTCGATGACCTCTATTATTCGGCTGAAGATGGTCAAGCAGAAAGCATTTTTGTGTTTATCGATGGTACCGATGTGGTAAAAACCGCCGCCCGCAAAGACAAACTTGTCATCGGCGAAACCGGTTTTGGTACTGGCCTCAATTTCCTAACCACTTGGCAAGCATGGCGCGCTGCAAAACCTAGAGCGCGCCTGTTCTTTATTTCGGCTGAAGCATCTCCCCTGCGTGCCGCTGACTTGGAGCAAGCGCACAAAGCTTTTCCAAAACTGGATGAACTTTCCGAACAGCTGCGCGCTGCGTGGCCCCCGACATCAAGCGGCTTTCATTATCGATCGTTCGAAAACGGACAGGTTTCGCTGCTGCTTATGTTCGGTGGCGTTGAAGCGGTATTTTCACAACTAAATGCGAAGATTGACGTTTGGTATCTAGATGGTTTTGCGCCGGCCAAAAACCCTGCCATGTGGACAGCTGCTCTTTTCAAGCAGATGGCACAGCTGTCGAACCCCGGTGCCGGTGTCGCCACATTCACGGCTGCAGGGTTTGTGCGCCGCGGACTGAAGGCCCAAGGGTTCAACATGCAAAAAAAACAGGGGTTTGGTCAAAAAAAGGAACGGTTGGTTGGAACATTTCAACCGAATGAGCACCCGCCGACGCACCAACCCGATGCCGCGTCGGTACCGAGCACCTGGTGTTCCACACCGCCTGCGAACACGGAGAAAATTGTTGTAATCGGCGACGGCATTGCTGGTTCCAGCATTGCCTATGCCCTAGCTCAGCGGGGCCTGGAACCCATATTGCTGGCACCAAAAGCGCCACGCTTAAAGTCTTCGACGTTACCTGCGGCCATATTGGCGCCTCAATTATTACTGGCTGATCCGCTCGAAAAGACATTCTTTTATGCGGCTTTTTCCTACGCGGTAAGTCACCCGGCTTATAAGCAGGCTTTTGCCAATGAACGCGGAACCGAATATCTGCCTTCTTCACCACAGGATATTCAAAAACTCACTGATGTGCTCACACAATTCAACTGGGGCGAAGAATGGTTAAAGCGCTCCGGGGACGGGCTGATTTTGCCGAAAGGCGGGACAGTTGACCCCAAAAAGATACTTAACAATCTCAACCGCAGTATCAATCGCCTATACGGTGACGTTGCACGATTGGAGCGCTGCCCAGACGGATGGCGCTTGGTCAGCGAATTCGGCGAAACCATTACACTGTCGCCGACGGTGGTTCTTGCGACCGGTGTTCAAACCACAAAAATATTAGCTGCGTCTGACCTTATCGGCGCGTCTCTATCCGCCCAGCATCCCTCTATACGCCCCAGGTCAGGGCAGCTGGAATGTATGCCCGCATCCGCGATTTACGGCGCGAGGGACCACACAATCACATACGGCGGGTACATGTCCGCGTCGATTTCTACCGAGGATTTTTCAGATATGCGCACGGTGGGGTCAACATATGAAAAACTGTCTGAAGTTCCGCCGTGCCCGGCCGAGCCGACAGAGACCGCACGACAAGCGATACTTACCCAGTGCAGCGAAAATACCGGCGCCGTGTTCGACACGCATACAGCAATGCAATCATGGACCGGCGTGCGTGCAACGGCGCCCGATCATATGCCCTACGCTGGCCCAATTCCGAACTGGGCAGACATGAGTTCAGCCTGTGCGTGCCTAGCCATTGACCGCAAACTGCCACTACCCCGCACCCCAAAAATGGAGGCTGGGCTCTATTGCCTTACTGCCCTCGGCTCCAAGGGTTTTCAATATGGCCCACTGCTCGGCGAATATCTGGCAGCGATGATTTGCGGTGATCCAAGTCCGCTACCGCAAAACCTTCAGCCAAAACTGCATCCAGCGCGCGGTTTTGTGCGTGACATCATTCGCGGAAAACATCTTTTAATGTAGCTGATCGATAGCTCCACGCAAAAAAACGAACTGTGCCTGGGGAGAAGCACAGCTCGAATTGGTGATAGCCATAAAAGGGGGTTTCTGTATCGGTGGCCCTCTTTTATTGGTTTGCGTCAGCCAATAGGGATGGGTTTGGTTTTTGAACGCTTGCCAAGGCATCTTGAGCGATCCGGCTATTTGGCTTCAATTTAACGGCCTTCTCATAGTCCGCCCGTGCGGCGTCCAAGTTACCAAGGGCGGTACGAACATTTCCGCGGTTAACATAAGCGCGCCAATAGCGGCGGTCTTCTGCAATAGCCTGTGAGCAAATTTTCTCGGCGTTTTCCAGATTTTCAATCGCATATTCAACGGCGCAATAGTTGTTTAGCGCGGGAATTAAGCGTTCCGCGCCCAGATTGGCTTTAACTGCGCGCCGGAAATATTTGGACGCATTTTCAAGTTCACCCGCCATCATGGCGCTCGTTGCACGCTTTAAATTGGGATTTTCATGCCCGTAAAAAATCTGGGCCTGCCCAGCGTTTGAAACAGTGAGCATTACACCCGCAGCAATCGCAATATTTTTGGCAAAATGTAACATCTTTCAGCTCCTCGCTTGGATTGGAAAGTCACCATGGCTTCCCTTTATTCAGCGTCGCCGGATAATAATGTTTGCGGCGATGAACTGGATATGGCACTTCATTTTCATATGGTAATTGTCAAATAGTGGATTTATGCTATACAAAAATGAATACGCCTGATTTGTAAAGGATCGATATGTTTAATTGGGATGATTTGAAATACTTCCTGGCAATGGCAGATGAAGGTAGCCTCTCCGCTGCGGCAAGAAAGCTGAATGTCAGCCAACCCACCCTGTCTCGGCGGCTTACAACTCTGGAGGAGCAAATCGGTTCAGATTTGTTCGCTCGCACCAGAACCGGGCTTGAAATGACAGCTATCGGAGAGCAGCTGATTGATCATGCTCGCCATATGCGTGACGACGTCTATTCCATCGAACGGATGATCACCGGGCATGACAGTAGCTTGCAAGGGAATGTTGTGGTCTCATGCATCGAGATACTCGGTGCTGACTGGTTGGTCCGCCATACCAGGCCGTTTCGCGAGCAATTTCCTGGCATAACCGTAGAATTCAAAATCGAAAACACAGCTTCAGACCTGCTGCGCCGTGAAGCCGACATCGCGGTGCGAATGTTCAGGCCAGTTCAAAATGACCTGATTGCAAAACGAACTGGCACCATGAAATATGGCTATTATGCCAGCAAAAAATACATTGAAAAACACGGCATGCCGGAAGATATAAAAAGCCTATCCGGCCACGAATTTATTTTGCCTCATGACGAAATATTGGCTCATACTAACAAATTCAATAAGAGGCCCTTTCATCCTACGGGCAATATAGCATTTAGGTCCAACAACCTGATCTCGCTTGCATCTGCGGTACGCGAAGGTTTCGGTATTGGTGCCTATAGCTGCATAATGGCGGACAGGGACCCGAACCTCGTCAGGCTGTTTGATGATTTGGTGGTGTTCAGTTCAGATATTTGGCTGGTGAGCCACGCGGAGCTGAGAAGAAGTGCCCGCATTCGTGCCATGTTTGATTTTTTAAGTGAGCTTTTTACCGAACATGCCGCTGCCTTTGAAGGCATGCAGGCAACCAAATAAGAATAGACGGATACCTGCGGACAATAGTTTAGAGCGCGAACACCGCTTCTACTTCATTCCCGCATCCAGAATAGCTCAGGCTGGAAAAACAGCTATTTGCCATGACAATACCCCGACCATGTTTTTTCTCATGGCCTGCTTCATCTACTAAATAAGCCTGAAAATCAAACCCTGGGCCAGGGTCTTTAATCCGGAAAGCAATTTCCCGTCGCCCGCGGCACACTTCAACCGATGCATACCTGTGCCTGAAATTGGCGGAATTGCTTCGCCGCGTAACTTCATCACCCAGTTTACCATCTTCAATCAATTGACCTTTTTCATCGTGGCCAATTTCAAGACACCCATGTTCGATGGCGTTCAAAAACAACTCAGACAAGCCAATAGCAAGCGGCATTGGATCAGCACTGGCATGAGAAAACACAGTTGCCAGCTTTTGCGCTTCGCT
This sequence comes from Alphaproteobacteria bacterium, assembly GCA_021774695.1. Lineage (GTDB taxonomy): Bacteria > Pseudomonadota > Alphaproteobacteria > Sphingomonadales > Kordiimonadaceae > Kordiimonas. The sequence continues at coordinate 5,991 of JAJFIU010000009.1, forward strand.
GCGTGATGCAAAGCGGTAGACGCCGTCAACTATCGGTTCTTGGTCACCGTCGTCCTGTTCAAGCGCTTGGCGCAGCGCAGAAACGCGCACATAATCATCGGCCTCCTCGGCGAGGAAGCGCCTGAGCTTGTCAATTCCCTGCCTCGCATCAAAATACCGGACACCAACAATTGACAAAATAGGATCGTGCTCATGTGGCTCACCGTCGAGTGCCACAATAACGGGCCCATTCAGGTCTCTAAATGTTTGATCTATAAATGCAATTTTCTCTGCCGCAAATTCAAGGCCCAGTGTTCCGTCAATGAGCACAACAGCCATATTGGCCCCTGTATGCGCACGCTTACTTAGTTTCGACGTAATTGGGCCCGTTCTTTTTACCGCAAGTCCAGGTGCAGCCAGATCATCGTAACTGGCGTCGAATGGGCTTTCGTCTGAAGATACAACGAAAACAGAGGGCATTTCTTGCTGCGTTGCCGGTTGCTCTATTTGCGGCGTTTCAGGCTCACTCGCATTATCCAGATCAAGCGTTAAATGCCTATGAATTGCAACTGCTGTCAGATCATCAGGTAGTTGCTCGCTCTGAGTCCTAAAAAATTGATCCAGAAGTCTAGAAATCACTGTGCCCCGCTCACCGCTAAGACAGGACGCTTCAATCCATTTGATCAAACCATTTTCGCCCAAAATCGCACCGTCAGATTGTTCAGCCTCGATCAAAACATCCGAGTAGCAGAACAAACTTTCCCCCGGTTCAAGTCGGTCAGACAAATTCTCGTAAGTCGCCGATTTGACAATAGCTACTGGCAATCCAGAACTGTCCAATGTCCGAACATTCTCGCCGCCGAAGATGATAGGCCTTGGTGCGCCCGCGCCAGCATATACCAGCTCATGAGTGTCACAATCCAGAACGCCATAAAACATGGTTGCAAACCGGCCCAGCTGAAAAGCGCCCACAAGAGCACTGTTCAAGCTGGACAAAAATGCTGCTGGATCCAGCTTTTTATCTTCAAAACGTGCCATTGTGGCATGCAGACTGAAGGTGTTTAGTGCTGCGCCGACGCCGTGGCCGGTCACATCCAAAACGTAAATGCCAATTTTATTGCCTGACAGCGGCCACGTTCCCCAAAGGTCTCCACCTAACTCGGACGAGGCTTTGTAAAAGGCCTCGATTGACGCGCCTCCGACCAACTGCACCGCATCTACGATCTCAGATTCAGGCAAAAGTGAATGCTGCATCTCACGAGCCATATTGAGCTCGCTCTGCATTCTATCCTGAAAGTCGCTCAAACTTCGAATGAGAAATCTGTTTTCAAGGTGCATACATACCCTGGCAAGCAGTTCCGGATGGTTGATCGGCTTTGAAACGAAATCTGTTGCGCCGACCGCAAATACTTCTACGCGTTCCTCTGCTGTTTCCGACGCCGACTGAACCAAAATCGGCAAGTTTGCGGTTACCGGGTCCGCTCGCAATCGCCTGCAAACATCGTAACCCGACAGGCGCGGCATATTAATATCCAGAATAACCAAGTCAGGCATGGACTTGGCAATTTTGATCAGCGCGTCGTCACCGTCATCCGCATAGCTTATGTTATCAAAGCCACCCCGTTGGAGGCTCATACCGATCATCTTCCTCATCAGAGGCATATCATCGACAACAAGTATTTGAGCACTGCTAACGCCCTCAGGCAACACAACATTGCGGCCAGGAACCGGCATTTTATCGTTGGAAAGATTTTCTTTCACGGTTATCCCGCAGTGAAACAGTTAAAGCAAACTAACCTGCCAACAGTTCAGAAAGCTTGGTAAGCTTCAACATACTGGCCACATGGCCTTGGGCGCCAGTTACATTCAATTTCCAACCAGCCGTATCAGCCTGTTCCTTGGCAATCAAAAACATGCCAAGACCAGCAGAATCGACCATGCCCACATCGGTCAGGTCAAAGATACAGGTTTTAACGGAACTTTCCGCCAGTTCTTTTAGAATCTGCCTAAAACTGACATTCTCCGAAAACGTAATATCACCTTTAAAAACAACTTTCGTGTTGTCGTCTTCAGTCTCAATCCGGTATTCCATCCTAATTCCCTTAAATCTGATCCGTTACAAATGCCGCTTTATCCGAAGATAATACATTGCATTGCAAGCACCAAGCATTGTTCGTTTTTATGACTATTTCCAAATGGACATTAAGCAAGAAATCTTAAGCTAGATTTAACGTTCAATGAAAGTGGTGTAGCCAAATCCTATAATGACAGTGACCCATTTCCAACCATGAAGCAATTACTAGCTGTATTTATGCCACCTTATCGTCGGCATGAAACTGCCGTGTTAATCGAATGAATATGAACAGCAGGCAAAGTACCAACATTCCTCCAGTTAAAAAGGGCGTGGCTTGATGGTAATCATACATCAAGCCTGCCACCATTGGCCCAACAGATCGTCCCAAAGACTGCATCGATTGCACCACACCGAGGATCGCCCCTTTTTCATGGTCTTCGGCCTCATGTGATGCTAGCGACATGCTCGACGCGGTAAAAAGCGCGGCCCCAACAAAAGTTACGGATAGACTAAGATATAAGTAGGCGGGTGATGGCAGCGTCGCCAACAACAGCAGCCCAGATGCCATTAAAGCCAGTCCAGTACCAACCAATTTTCGTTCACCAAAACGACTGGCGAGCGGCCCCACAAGGCCGCCCTGCACCACGACCATAATAATTCCAACAAAAACAAACACCCTGCCAAGTTCCGGCGGGCCCCAGCTAAACAGGTCCTTTGTGTAGATTGGAACGATAGATTCCAGAAGCGCGAGGCAGAATGTAAAACCCAGGATAAGGAAACAAAGCTTCAACAATGTCGAATGCCGGGCAATCTTCCTGAAGGCGTCAAGCCTTCCCGCGAGCACAGCCGGAGCCGCATTCTTGCCTGCATCGTTTTCGATGATTGAAATATCGGCTTTTCGGCTTTCCTTAAAAAAGAAAAAGACCGCCAGTGCACCGGTTAAACAGGCAATGGAAGCGGCAGTTGCCGGTGCCACAATGGTTGCTGTAGCTGTGGTTTCCCCCGCGATTGCCCCACCAACCGCCGTACCGCAAACGAATGCCATACCGATTGAAGCACCAACCATACCCATACCCTTGGTGCGGGTTTCAGTGGTGGTCATATCGGCAACAGCAGCAACTATCACCGCCATTGCACCGCCGCAAAGCCCCGCCCAGGCCATTGTGATAAACAACACGATCACATTACTGCCAAAAAGTGACATGGATAGATAGGCCAGACTGCCCATGAACATCGCACTATAGAGAATTTTTTTTCGTCCCTTTTGATCAGAGAGACGACCCCACTGCGGGCCAGCAATAAATTGTGCCACACTATATGCAGCCAAAATCGGCGTGGATAGGCTGGCGCTGTAACCCATGTTAGCAAGCACATGCATGATACTAGGTAGCAGCATAGCAAAACTGCCCATTATGATGAATACTGAGCCAAATAATATCGGCATCCGCTACCCGCTTTCACTTGATGGTTTGGGCATGATGTAGACGACGCACCGCCGCGTGACAAGTAAACGGATGGGATCCGATACAGATTAGATTATTGCTGAAAAGACATTCAGTCCCCGCTACCCGAGCTTGATCCATTCTTTTCGAAACGTAGTTGCGCCTTCCGGCTTCGTTCTTCAATGGAAATGCTATCCAGCCATATCCGGAAACATCGCTACAAGAGGCAATACACAAAAAAACGGAGCCTCACAGCTCCGTTTTTAATAATGCGTGTTCAAATTTAGACTTCTGACAAAATCTGCCTGCGCGCTTCATCCATGAAGGATGACAGTTTTGCTTCCAGCTCGACAGCCGTGAAGCTGGCACTGCTTGCTTCAACGTCGGCCATCACCTTGCGGATCACATCGTCGTCGCCTTCTTCTTCAAGATCGGCGGTAATCACAGAACCCGCATATTGTTTCACTGCGTCGCCGGTCAAACCCATTTCACCAGCCAGCCATTCGCCGAACAGGCGGTTGCGGCGCGCCCGTGCTTTAAAGACTATATTCTCATCATGGGCGAATTTTCCCTCGTAGGCTTTTTCTCGGCTGTCAAATGTGGTCATGGGGTTATTTTTCCTTTCGCCCGATTCTCTCATTGAAATGGGTAAAAATTATCGAAATTTCAAGTCGAAGGACTGTTCATTCGCTTCATTTGGCTTCTTATTCGCTCCATTTTGCTTCAATTTCAACCGTAAATAAAATTTATTACATATTAAGGCTCACAAACATTGTAGCGGTCGCACTCTTGAGCTATGGTCCGCGCAAAATTTGACGTCATCATCTGCTATCAAAAGCCAACGAGGGAAACACGCCTATGTCCCGCAGAAACAAGCTTTATGAAGGCAAGGCAAAGGTCTTGTTTGAAGGACCAGAGCCCGGCACCATCATCCAGTATTTTAAAGACGACGCCACTGCGTTCAATGCCCAAAAAAAAGGCACATTGTCCGGCAAAGGCGTGGTTAACAACCATATTTCCGAATATTTATTCAAAGCCCTGACCGACATCGGCATCCCCAACCATTTCATCGAGCGGCTTTCCATGCGCGAGCAATTGGTAAAGGCGGTTGAAATCATCCCGGTTGAGATCATTGTCCGCAACATTGCGGCAGGCAGCTTGTCAAAACGCCTTGCTATTGAGGAAGGCACCCCGCTGCCGAACCCGTTAGTGGAATTTTGTTATAAATCTGACGAACTTGGCGACCCGCTAATTGCGGAAGAACATATCCTTACCTTTGGCTGGGCCGAAGAGCAGGAAATTGATGAAATGATGTTCTATGCCCTGCGCGTGAACGACTTCCTGTCCGGCATGTTCGCTGGCATCGGCATCAAACTGGTTGATTTCAAACTGGAGTTCGGCCGTTTTTATGACGGCGACGACTGCATCACCATCCTCGCCGACGAAATCAGCCCCGATGGTTGCCGCCTGTGGGACATGAAAACCGGCGAAAAACTGGACAAGGACCGTTTCCGCCGTGATCTGGGCGGTGAGATGGAAGCCTATATAGAGGTTGCCCGCAGGCTTGGTATATTGCCGTCAGCCGACGTAACCGAAATTGCCGACCACAAGAACAAAAAGCCTAAGAAAACATAGTTAACCCAAAGTTTTACACTATTCCAAAGGAACTCCCGCGATGAAAGCCCGCATCCACGTAACACTGAAAAACGGGGTTCTGGACCCACAAGGTAAAGCCATCGAGCATGCGCTCGGTAACTTGGGTTTTGGCGGTGTTGACGCCGCCCGACAGGGTAAATACATTGAGCTGGACCTGGTTGAAACAGACCGCGATGCCGCCCACGCCAGCGTCGACGAAATGTGCCGCAAGCTGCTGGCAAATACAGTTATTGAAAACTACAGCATAGAGCTGGAGTAGCGCTGATGAAATCCGCTGTTATCGTATTCCCCGGCTCCAACTGCGACCGGGACATGGCCGTCGCGCTGGAAAAAGTAACCGGCGTAAAGCCAACTATGGTTTGGCATCAGGACCATGATTTTGATGCTGTTGATTTCATCGCCCTGCCCGGCGGTTTTTCTTACGGCGATTATCTTCGCTGCGGTGCCATGAGCGCGCGCAGTAATGTGATGACAGAGGTGGTCAAGCGCGCCGCGGGCGGTGTGCCCACCCTTGGCATTTGCAACGGCTTTCAAGTGCTGACGGAAACAGGTCTGCTTCCCGGCGCCCTAATGCGCAATGCGGGCCTTCATTTTGTCTGCAAAGACGTGAAACTGTCGGTTGAGAACGCAGACACGCTGTTCACCGCAGATTATATGGAAGGCGAGGAAATCCTCGTGCCCGTCGCCCACCATGACGGAAACTATTTCGCCGATGATGATACCCTGGACGAGCTTGAAGACGAAGGGCGCGTCGCCTTCCGCTACTTAATGGATGTTAACGGTTCGCAGCGCGGCATTGCAGGCATCACCAATGCGAGGGGCAATATCCTCGGCATGATGCCGCACCCGGAGCGGATGATTGAACCGGCGCTGGGCGGAAGCCACGGGCGCAAGCTTTTCACCTCTATCATGAACCGGCTCGGGTAAAGGCGCGCAACATGCAAAAAATAGATGATACCGAAATCACCCCCGAGATTGTCAAAGAACACGGCCTAACACCCGAAGAATACGAGCGCATAGTCGGTGCCATGGGCCGCGCACCCAACTATACCGAACTAGGCATTTATTCAGTGATGTGGTCCGAGCATTGCAGCTACAAATCATCGCGGTTTCACCTGAAAAAATTACCGACCGAAGCACCGTGGGTTATTTGCGGCCCCGGAGAAAATGCTGGTGTGATTGATATCGGCGACGACCAAGCCGTTATTTTTAAAATGGAAAGCCATAACCACCCCAGTTATATCGAGCCCTATCAGGGCGCTGCCACTGGCGTTGGCGGCATACTGCGCGACGTGTTCACCATGGGCGCACGACCGGTTGCCAACTTAAATGCACTTCGCTTTGGTGAGCCAAACCACCCTAAAACCAAACACTTGCTTGCTGGCGTGGTTGAGGGTGTTGGTGGCTACGGCAACTGCGTGGGCGTGCCAACAGTGGGCGGCGAAACCAATTTTGACCCATCCTACAACGGTAACATTCTGGTTAACGCCATGACCGTTGGCATTGCCGACAAGGACAAAATTTTCTACTGCGCCGCTGCAGGCGTGGGCAACCCTGTTGTCTATGTGGGCAGTAAAACTGGCCGCGACGGCATCCACGGTGCCACCATGGCGTCGGCTGAATTTACCGAAGACAGCGAAGAAAAGCGCCCAACCGTACAGGTGGGTGACCCTTTCACCGAAAAACTGCTGATCGAAGCCTGCCTTGAGCTGATGGACACCGATGCCATCATCGCCATTCAGGACATGGGCGCAGCGGGGCTTACAAGCTCAAGCGTTGAAATGGCCTCCAAAGGCGGCGTCGGCTTCGAACTGAACCTTGATAAAGTACCGCAGCGCGAAGAAAATATGACACCCTACGAGATGTGCCTGTCCGAAAGTCAGGAACGCATGCTGATGGTCCTCAAGCCGGGCCGCGAGGCCATGGCGCAGGCTATTTTCGAGAAGTGGGAACTGGATTTCGCGGTTATCGGCGAAATTACCGACACCGGCAAATTAACGCTTACCTTCGGCGGCGAAATCGTCGGCGACATGCCGATCAACAGCCTAGTGGACGACGCACCAGAGTATGAGCGCCCCTACGTGGCCACCCCCAAGCGGGAAGTGGCAGACGTGCCTGCGGCGAACGACCTGAACAAAGCAGTGATCGATCTGATCGGCGGACCGCACTTGTGTTCGCGCCGCTGGATCTGGGAACAGTATGACCATATGGTGATGGGTGACACCATCCAGCGCCCCGGCGGCGACGCAGCTGTTGTGCGCGTGCACGGCACCGACAAAGCACTGGCAATCTGCACTGATGTAACACCGCGCTATTGCTTTGCTGACCCGGTTGAAGGTGGCAGGCAGGCTGTAGCTGAAACATGGCGCAATATTACTGCTGTTGGCGGCACGCCATTAGCGATCACCAATTGCCTGAACTTTGGCAACCCCGAACGCACCGATATTATGGGCCAGTTTGTTGGCTGTCTGGAAGGCATGGCCGAAGCTTGCCGCGCGCTTGATTACCCAATCGTGTCCGGCAATGTGTCTTTGTATAATGAGACCAACGGGTCAGGCATTCTGCCAACCCCCGCCATTGGCGGCGTCGGTGTGATGGCGGACAGCAGTAAAATGGCGACCATCGACTTCAAGCGAGCCGGTGATGTGGTTTTATTGTTGGGCGAGACTAAAAACGAACTGGGCTCCAGCCTATACCAGCGCGAATTATTCGCTGACGACGAGCAAAACCCAAGCGCCCCACCCCATGTGGACCTAGCGCTCGAGCGCCGCACCGGTGATTTCGTCCGTACCTTCATTGAAAGCGGCCAAGTGGACACCTGTCATGACCTGTCCGACGGCGGGCTAATTGCAGCCCTCGCTGATATGGCAATTGCTGGCGGCATGGGCGTGAATGTTACGGTAGAAAACGACCTGCCGCTGCACGCAACATTGTTCAGTGAAACCCAAGCACGTTATCTGATAGCCGCAAGCGCGGAGGTCGCTGGGGCAATCCGCAAGAAAGCCAACGAAGCTGGCATTCCGGCGGCGGTCCTTGGCGCCACAGGCGGAAAGCGCCTGCGCGTGAACGACGGCGCGGTTGATATCACCATGAACAAGCTGACCAAAGCCCACGCTGGCTGGATGCCTAACTTCATGGCTAACGCCAGCTAGAGTAGTATGGCAGCTAAATAGGGAGCTCGAGCGTCGCCATTGTCTATGGCCCGCTTAAAGTCGTTTGTGTTTATTTCCTTGGCGGCGCAACCTTTTGGTGTAAATATCCTATTTTGGTTATCCGCTACGAGGCTAAATAAAAGGATACCATTTGACCAAACAAAAGAAAATTAGAGCGAAATGGACTTTTGGCTTTCAACTTGTCCAAACAGCATCCGCACTCGCTGTTCTTTTACTGGCAATCTATGCCGGATTTTTCTCCGATTTTTCTCAGCTAATTGAAAATAACCTCCGTGCAGAATTGGTAAATGCCGAATTGGATTTGGCGGAACTGAAAAAACAACGATTGAAGCTCGCAGGAGAAATAGAGTCCAAGTCTAAGGCCCTCAGCATTCTGGAGAACCAAATATCAGCTATTCGAATTGAAAAAGATCTATACATAGCAAGCGCACGAAAAGAATATATTCGAGAATTCAAAAAACGAGCGGATAATCGCATCGCTTTAATCGAGGACCATTTGGAAAATGCCGAAAAATTCGAAGAGTTTTTAACATGGGCAAATGCAGCAGCGTACACCCCGAATGATCCCAAATTCATTGAGAATAGAAAAAATATTCCTCTCCAATGGACTGTGCACCTTCTAAATTTGGCATTCCAAAAATTTGCGTGGGTCACGCAACAAATGAGTCCTGAAGAGCAAGCTATTAAAAGCCTGCAGTTAATAGAAAACGGCTTTCGAAATTACTTAAAATTTCCAATGCCAAGCCCTTCAGGCCGACTAATACCAAATCCGCCAATTTCCGGTATTAGAATAATAGAAAATGCAAAATCACCGAGAGTTATCAGATATTTAAGGAAAGACGAAAGGGAATTAGTTTTATTAGAAATCAATCAATTTTTGGCGACTAACGATGCCAAGTTGTCCAAGTTTATCAATTTTACCATGGAAGACGCTCAGTCGCCAACTTCGGAAATACTTAAGGTATCTTCTGAACGAAGGCAAAATCTGACAGAATTTAAAATTCTCTATAAAGAACTGTTGACACTTTTAAGCACCTTAAAACTAAACTAATTTTCAATTGGAACTTTTATCCTCAATCTCCGCGCTACCTGTTTTATTTCACCGTAATTGTGCTACGATTTTCGCTAAAGTGGGAGAGACATTATGAATATTCTTATTGTCGGCGCAGGGCCTGCGGGGCTAACCGCGGGGGTTGAACTGGCGCGGCGCGGCATTACTGCAACAATAGTCGACCAGCGTGCAGGTGGCTCTACCCTGTCGCGCGCAGTGGGTATCGTACCGCTGAGCCTCAAACTTTTGGAGCCCTCCGGCGTTACAGCGCGGCTTTTGGATGAAGGCATAAGCATGCAGGCGGTGAAATTCTATTCGGGCAACGATCAGCTTGCAACAATACCGCTGGGGCCTTCAAAGCCAAAATATGGTTACGGCCATATCCTGATGCTGCCGCAAGACCAAACCGAAGCCGCGCTCGCCGATGCCTTCACCGCGCTCGGCGGTACTATCCGCTATAGCACCGCGTTTGAGGGTCTGAGCCAGGACGACGGCGCGGTTGCGGTGACCCTGAGCGGCGGCGCATGCGAAACTTACGACTATGTCATCGGTGCCGACGGCATCAAAAGCAGCGTGCGCGGAGCGCTTGGCCTCGACTATCCCGGGCATGACCTAGGCGAGACATGGTCGATCGCCGACGTAAACTGTGATGGCTGGGCCAACCCGGAAGATTTCACCCTGTGCATCCTGCCTGCAGGCGGCATAGCGGTCATCGCGCCGATCGGCGTGGACCGCTGCCGGGTGATCTCAAACACGCCGGATGCGCTGAAATCGCTGCCGCTGCCGATGAACATCACTCAGATCAACCGCGAGGGCCAGTTCACAATTTCGGTGCGCCAAGTGGGCAAATACCGCAAGGACCGGGTATTTTTGGCCGGTGACGCCGCGCACTGCCACTCGCCTGTGGGTGGGCGCGGCATGAACCTTGGGATAGCCGACGCCTGCGAACTTGCGGCTTGCTTTGAAAGCGGCGATTTGGACCGCTACAGCCATGTGCGCCACAAAGCAGGGGCACAAACCATTGCAGGCAGCGAGCGGGTGCGCAAAATGGCAACCGCCACCAACCCGGTGCGACGCATGATTTTTCACACGGCGCTCAAAACTGTAGGTGCATCGCGCTTCCTGCGCTCGAAGATGGCGGAAGGTTTTCTCTACGGCTAAAGACGATTTTCTTTCGGTTGTTTCCAACTAAGCGTACAACCCGCCTTAATTGTGCTACAACTTTCGCTTAAGCGTGGGGGCGCAGCAATTTTAAGGAGACGATCATGAATACATTTGTAAAGGTTACCACGCTGACGGCAGCATTTGCGCTGGCGGCGTGCGGCAGTGACGACAATAGCCAAACCGCTGAGAAAGCAGAAGAAGCCGCACCTGCGGTAGCAGCTGAAAAAGAAGGCATGATGGAAAAGGCTGAAGGCATGGCCGATGCCGCGATAGAAAAAGCCAGTGAAATGGCAGAATCCCTGAAGCTGGACACAAGCTCGCTCGATAGCTTCAAATCCAGCCTCACCGCGATGAAAGGCTCACTGACCGGCGATCAATCCAGCGCGCTCACCAATGCTTTAACCAGCTTGGCCAAAGGTGCAACGGAAGAAAAAGGCGGCCTGATGGGCGCTGCCAAAGACCTGGCGTCCGGCAAATCAATGGAAGAAACCCTTTACGAAAAACTGGGTGACCAACTTAACGGCCTGTCGTTCGACGACATCCTCAAGCTGGCTGGCTAATAACTTTACTTAGCGCGGGTATATTTAAAGATTGAAAGCGGTTTAGTTTCATCGAGCATTTTATACTGCTCCTGAAGCTCGCCGCTTTCTTTCATCTCGTAGGTTAGACTTACGGCGCCGCGACAACCGCTTAAACACTCAAATTTCACGGTATTGCCATCAGCTTCAACCATTCGGTAGGTCCAATGAGTGTCTTCATAGGTAGTGAAGTCGGGCGCGCGGTGAATGCCGCGCCACATAACGCCTTCATCGGTTTCCTGAAGCACATGAAATGCGAAATGCACATGGCCGTCTGCCGGCGTGTTGTAGCGAAATGTATATGACATCACACCTTGCTTGGGCGGAGTCCAGGTTGAGAGAACCTGCTCCGAACCGTCATAACTATTGGGGCCTACACCTTCCCACGATCCTGCAATCCAAGCGATGGCATCAAGAGTGAATGGTCTGCTTGTCTGGGCTGACACAGGAAATGCAAGAGCGCTGATAGCTGCTGCAGTTATCGCCATTTTTGTATAATATTTCATAAGTCATTCCTCATGGTATCCAACTCGGATTACCCCAAGCTCATCAGGCTACCCAAAAGCTAATCCTATTCATCATCGCGCTTGAATTTCATAATAACAGTGGCTTCACCCGTGCTTGGCACAATATATTGTTGAACCATTTCGCTGTCGCTGTTCATTTCAAAACTTAACGTTTTTGTGCAGCCAGATATACATTCGAATTCTACTCTTGTGTCGCTCGCACTGCGCATCCGGTAGGTCCAATGAGTGTCTTCGTAATTGGTGAAGTCGGGCGCACGGTGAATGCCGCGTAGTGTCACGCCGCCGTCCACTTCCTGAAGGACCATAAAGGCATAATGCACATGATTATCGGCCGGTTTATGGAAACTAAACGTGTAGGACATTACGCCTTCCAGTGCTGGTGTCCAAATAGCCTGTATACGCAATGCGCCGCTGAAATCGTTGGGCCCTAGTCCCGTCCATGAACCAGTTACCCAAGCCATATCGTCTAGTGTGAATGATTGACTTTGCCTAGCTGGCGCCGGGGCAGTTACTAAACCCAACGCAATTGCAACACATGCGAATATCGAAAAATGTCTCATTGGCGTTCCCCTTAGTTTACCAAGTGTAACGATATAAAATTACCAACTCCCCTATACATCCGTTAGGGCCTTCGCCGGGAGAACAGCAATGAATATGAGACAAACGGTGCAACACAAGAGACAACACCCCGCAGACAAGGGCCTGCGAGGTGCATGAGCATTACCTACATTGGCTTGTGTCAGGCTTTACGCGACGCCATAAAGTTCATGATGCTGGCACTCAACACCAAAAGCATGCCGATGAGAAAGACATAGCCGCCGATCTCAAAATCGAGCACGTTTGAGAATATTTTCTGGGTCACCTTGGTGAGCGGGTCAGCTACAGCATCGGTTACTTTACCGAGAAGGCCGCCATCATCACCGCCGCCGCCCATATTGCTAATAACAGGCCACAACAGCACCAACCATGCGCCGACACCGCCAACAATACTAAGGCCGCGCTTACTCAAAAATATCAATAGTGAAGCGGCTAGCGCAAAGGCCACCAGCAGATAAACCTCTGGGCTCGATGCATCTGCATAACTAACCTCGTTCAAACCCGCGATATTGATCATGGGCATGAAGGCCCCAACCGCCACCATCAGCGAACCCGCGATGGTCAAATAATCATTTCTTGTGAGAGTAATAGACATTTTTCCCCCTTTTTTAGTCTCCACTACGGGTTATATCAGGGGAATAGGGCTACGGGAAGCTTTGCGCCACGCCAGACCTTCGCAGGGCAGATAAATAAAGTTTTTTTGCTTCCATATCAAAAGCATAACGATAATTATTTAGAAACGATGTCCCCAATACACCGTCTGCTTCAAACGCACCTTTCGAGACAATCAACGCCTTTTGCGCATGGGCAGGAAAACCAGCAAATTGGATGCTTCCTTCAACAATCAGCGCTTCACCGATGGTGTCTGCTGGTGCTGTGTTTTCGGTTGCCTTCAACAGTGTCAACTCGGCCTCGTTAGCGAACAGCAGCACACCGGAAAAGCCGGTGTCGATAATCATCAATTTCCGCGCCACCTCGCCGGTGTCACGCCGAGTGTAGGTCACTGGTACGGCGATCAACGGATTCAAATCGACAATATCCACAGATGTTTGGTAACGGCCAGACAGGTCTTCACCGCTCCTATAAAGCTTTACTCTGCCCTTTTTTGGGTCAACCGCCACTGTAAAGCTGGAGAACACATCTCGCCCGGCGATAACATCATAGTTCGGCTCCTGCCGCCCGGGAAACAGGCCGGTTTGCTTCCACGGGCCATAAACCCAGCTGTTACTGGTGAAGGTATGTTTGCCAAGCCTAAGCGTAAACCAATCAATCGAGCGGTAGTCGATGAGCCGATCGGTAAAGGGGAAATAGACCATATGATCACGCCCTAGCGCAGGTGTGACATCGTCAGTTCCCGCATGGTCGAACAAAATTGAGCTAGCGGCTGCGGTGTCAAAAACAACACGCAAGGATACACCGTCCTCGGTCCGGGTGCGCACCTTCAGCGGCCCGCGATCATCGCGCAACAGCCGCATGGAGACAATCGGCTCGGGCGCCGCAGCTGCCAAAACTGGCATTGCACAGACGGCAGCAACAACAATTGATGTAAAGACGTTCAATCGCATACAGGCTTCCTATTCCGGTAACAAACTACGCTTGTTTTGCCGTGGGTGCAATTCACCTATCGTTGAGGTAGATTTTGGGACTTCCAGCATCACGCTTTTCTCATTGGGAAAACCAAAAATGTTGGACTAGAGTGCCAACAAGATTTGGGTTTGGATTAGACGGGAGAGGGTCGATGAGAAATTATATTTTAAAATTGGGCATTGTGGCTGGGCTGGCCATCGCGCAATCACCTGCTATCGCGCAGGAAAATGACGCCACAGTGATGGCTTATGCGGCTGGGTACAAAGCTGCCTTCACCTGCAGCGCCACTTTCAACGCTAAAAAAGCGTTGGATGCCATCGCGGAGCACGAACTAACTGGCATCTACAGCCTGGTGCAAGACAAAGTGAACACGCTCGAAGCGGTGATTGACCACACGAGTAAAAGCGTTCGCGTGACATACAGCGATGTTATGCCACCGCGTATCGCGCAGTGGCGGCCGCATATAGGCTGTGTGCAATTGCCCGTAGGAACAGATAGTTACAGCGTTGCAGACCTGCCCACGCCTGCTGGTTTGGCTCTGGCTGACCCCCACAGTGATACGGGTGCACCCTGGACTGAGCGCAATGCAGTCAACGCCAAAACCGGTAATGCTGGCATTGATGCGGCGATCGCAAAAGCCTTCATCAACGGCGAGTACGGCAGCCATGCCCGCACCTCCGCCATATTAATCGCCACGCCTGACCGGATTGTCGCCGAGAACTATATCGATGGTTTCACGCCAACCACATCTCAGCGCACCTGGTCAGTGGCCAAAAGCATTGCCGCATCGGTAATCGGTGCCGGCGTTGAGCAAGGCATTATTGACGTTAAATCGAGCGGGCTAATGCCAGAGTGGAACCGCCCACTGGACCCGCGGCGCGCCATTACGCTGGAAAATATTCTGCAAATGGCGTCAGGCCTGGATAGCAACCGCGCCGGAAACCGCACCGACCGACTTTATATTGGCGGCGGGCTTGTTACTGACACTTCCAGCAGAACAGCTGTTGAAGCAACTCCTGGCAGCCGCTGGAAATACGCTAATAATGACACCTTGCTGGCGGTTAGACACCTGCGTGCGGCAATCGGCGATGATGCGGCCTATATGGCTTTCCCGTTCAAATCACTGCTACATAAAATTGGTATGACCCATACCTATCTGGAGAGTGACTGGGAAGGCAATTTCATCCTGTCCAGCCAAGTTTGGACCACCGCCCGAGACCTCGCGCGACTTGGCCTGCTGCATTTGAGGGACGGCATGTGGGACGGCGAAAGAGTTTTACCCAAGGGCTGGGCCCAATATGTTGCCACCCCCGCGCCGTCGCAGCCACCGAAAGCGTCAGATGGTAGACCAACACGCGGATACGGCGCCCAGTGGTGGCTGTACAATGAATTCCCGGGCCTTCCGTCCGACACATACGCAGCACTGGGCAACCGGGGGCAGATATTGATGATTATACCTTCGCGAAACTTATTGTTGGTGCGGCGGGGTTACGACTTGGCAGGTGGCCCCGGGTTTCAGATGCATGAGTTCGCTGCCGACGTAATCAAAGCGATGGACACCGACTGATCAATCGAGACCAGCGTTAAACCAATCATTTAGGGCAAGAACGACACCTTCGGGCTTCTTGCCCCAATTGATATGCCCCAAATAATTACCTTGCTCTGCAGCGCCCAATTTAAGCCGAGTAACACTTGCAGTTTTAAACATGCCCAACGAGCGGTTGATCGCGGCGTCCGGCGCCAAAGTGTCCTGTTCAAAGCCCAGCGAAATCACTCTTTTCGAATAAGCAGCCATCGCGGCTTCACTGCCGGGAAACAGATGATTTTCATAACGGCCACTTTTGGCCCACAACCGCCAATCCATCATAAGGCCGCGATATTCCTTGCCGCCAAAACCAAGTCGACTTCCCGGAAAATATCCGACCAAGCGGGTCAGCAGCGGAATAGTTAAAATCATTGATTTAATGAACACTGAAGCCGGGCGAGGAAAGTCCTTATAGTAGGGAAAACCACAGGCAAGACGAACAATGCCGTTGTAATCGGCTGGTCGAAGCACTCCGGCAAGTGCTGCCATATGGCCGCCCAGGCTATGCCCACCAATGGTGATTGGAACGCCCGGGAATTCTTTCTGCGCCCACGCCGTTGCCACCGCAATGTCAGTATCCAGATAATCTCGCAGGCCAAACTCACTTCCATCGCCCGGCCGGTAGGGGCTTTCGCCGTTACCGCGCTGCTCAACAACGATTGTGCTGATCCCATGATCAGCCAACCCTTCAGCGAGTTTGGTGTAGAACTTAGCGCGAATGCCAAGTGCCGGAAGCAACAAAAGAACCCCGCGCGTCAACTTTGCGGCGGATGTTGTCATCAACGGAATATCTATGCCGTCGACGCTTCGAATATGGTGCCAAATGGCCAAGCTTTTTCTCCCCTGAGAATAACCTAGCCCTGCGGCCAACTGCGTCAAGCAGCCCATTAAACCGGCGTCTGGAACCTCGTACCTTATATCGGATTATAGATAATCTCGTACCCGCGCGATAATTTCAGATTCGCCGCCTTTTGGACGCCCGGAAATCAACCACAAAAATGCGGCTGCTCCAACATAACAAAAAACGCCCGCTCCAATTTTAATTGAAGCAATCGCAATCAGCGACCAACTGTCGGGCAGCATCATCGCTGATACCGCAAAATACATCAGAGTTCCTGCCAAAGCCGGTCGCCAGCATTCCCGCAGCAGCGAAACTCTGAACTTGGAACCCGAAAACAACCATGCCAATTCTCCAAATACCGACACGACCGACACCGATGCAAATGCCAGTGCCACGCCTTCCAATCCATAGCCACTTTTCGCGGCATAGCCGCACGCCACAACCAGAAGTAACAACCTGAAAAACTTAAACCTGGTGGAAATATTCTGTTGGTTTCTGATCACATAAAGGCCGGCAAACATATCGACCAATACGGCTGCGGCGGTTCCTACGGCGACATACGGCATATAAATGATTGCCTGGCCCCATTGATAACCCAGCAATATATAAACCAACTCCGTCGACACCGCGGAAATTCCAGCCGCAACTGCAAAAGCCAGAAGAAACGCTGCACCCGCAAACCGGCTAACCACCTCATTTAAGCGTTCCGGGTCGTCCTGTACTCTGGAGGCACCAGGGAAGAACACCTGGCCAGCAGGTGCCAATATTTCGGCAACAAACAAGCGGCACAGATCCCGCGAAATATGGTAAGCGCCAAATCCTGCAGAATCACTGGATCGCTTGGCTATCCACTCATCCACGTTACGAACACCGTATGCGTTCAGCCCCACCATGAGTGTCCAAAATGCGAAGTTCCCCACTTTTGATGACTTAGCGAGTGATAATGTGGGCTTAAACGGACGAGCAATCTGCGACGAAACAATCGAAAAGGCCACTCCAGCCAACTGCCCCCATATAAGCGCCCAATATGTTCGAAAAAGATAAGCGCAAATGATTGTAACAACCACGGCAACAATTTTGTCCGCCGACTTCAAAAGAAATTCTTTTCCGTAGGCCAGATCCCGGTTAAAAAATGCTGAAGCTGGGCTCTGCAAAGCGCCTAGCAACGACGCTACGCTCAAAACTTTCAATATTTCGACCAGCCGGTCTTCCTGTAGAAGTTCTGCGGCCAGCGGAGCAGTTAGAAAGATTACCACAGCGATCGCGGCTGATATCAGCAAACGCAGTGTCCAGATGGTTTGCAGCTCTTCTTCATCAATTTTTTGGGTTCGAATAATATATTCGTTCACACCAATCTGATTCAATATAGCGAACAGCCCAATAACTATGCTAGCCGCTCCTACCAATCCAAAATCTTCTGGTGTTAACAACCGCGCTGTTATGGAGACGGATACAAACCCAATTAACCGGACAATAAATCTTGTCGCAATCAAAAGTGCAGTGCCTTCAACGGATTGACGACTCAACGATTTTTGACTTTTGGTGATGCGGCGCTCTCCGTAAGTAACAACAAATTAACAACTAAGCTTTGGTATCACCTGTCGTCATAAAATCAATAATGCCTGCAGCCTTTTTTGGCCACCCCCGACTTCTGGCAAACTCCAATGCGGCCGCGGACATAACATTGCGCGAAGCGTCGTTTGTTAACATTGTTAAAATTGCATTCTGAATTTCAGTAATGTCTTCACCATCAACCAGCAAACCGGTCTCACCATCTACTACTGCGTCAGATGTGCCACCCGCACGCCCGGCCACCGACGGTGTACCCATCGCACTGGCCTCCAAAAATACCAGACCAAACCCTTCTGTGTCGCCGTCGGGCATTGTTCGATTTGGCATGCAAAACACCGACGACAGGCCATAATAAGAAGGCATGTCTTCAGATTTAATGGCGCCCAAAAACTGGATATTGTCTTCCAGGCCTAAGTCTCGAACTTTCTGCTTGAGCGGCATTTCCAGCGGACCGGTTCCGCCAATTAGCAACATCGCATCGGGTATGGCTTTTACTATGCCAAGCCACGCTTCAACAAGATTATCAAAACCTTTTCGTGCCACCAGGCGCCCGCAGGAAAAAACAGTTGGGCCCTGAGGAAAAGCCAGTGCTTCACGTGCTGTTTCCGCAACGTTGCCACAGAATTTCTGCAAATCTACACCGTTGGTGCTTACATATATCTTCTCTTTTGCAATATCGTAATTTTGGGTCAACAACTCGGCGGTATAGTTACTGACCGCAATGATACCGTCAGCCGCATGCAAGGCACGATGCCTATTGTGTTCAGCTTTTGTCGAGTGGGCTGTTTGTGAAATTTCTTCCCCGTGCGTGAAAACAATTACCTGCTGGTCGGCTTGCCGCTTAAGCGCGGGCGGCAACCACATCAACGCCTCATTCGCACCAACACAAATAGTATCAATATTCTCAGTGCGGCAAATTATCTTGATCCGGCTCATCAGCTTTTTATTTAGCCACCATCCAGTAGCAGCGGAAATTATCTTTTTCAACAAATTGGGTTTGCCAACTTGCAGACCCAATCGTATCCGGTCTGTCCGCGTAATTTTGTAGGGAGCGGCGCTGTCAAACTCGCCGTATCCATCGACGATTTCTCCGGTAATATAATCGCGGCGACTAGTAAGGACATGAAACTGTTTTGGAAAGCAACGTGCCAGCGCATCATATACAGTTTGAGCGCCACCAACCAGCGGGCAATAGTGCGTTACAACAATGAGACAGCGCAGTTTTTCGGCTGGAATGTGTGATCCTTTTGTATCTGGCACCATATTATCCAAACCCATCTACCCCGCGCCAGCTATAAGTACGGAACCAAAAGAGAAAAAGCAACAAACAGCAATAGCGACATTATCTGTTGCATGCGTTTGGACCGAATTTATTTAACCCGCAACATCACCAATATCTGTTGAGCAATCCAGTAATATGCTAGATACTATCTTAGCGCCGCGTTACGAGCGGACAGCATATTTAATACAGGGGATTTCCATGGCAATGATCGCAGGCGAAATTGAGAAACTTATCAAAGAAGATCTACCTGGTGCAGATGTGCAAATCGAGGACCTCAGAGGCGACGGTGATCATTATGCCGCACACGTAGTTTACGAGGGGTTTCGCGGCATGTCCCGTATCAAGCAACATCAATTGGTCTATAAAAGCCTAAAAGGGCGAATGGGCGGCGAATTGCATGCGTTGGCGCTGCAAACAAGTATTCCGGATTGAATATTCATCGTTTCAGACACCTTATGCTCCATCAAAACGCTAAAATCAGATAATATCAGTCGTATTTAACGCTTTCCCCTTGGCAGGCACGCTTCGGCGTCCTATCTAATAGAAAATTAATTTAAATTCAGGATCAAGTTAATGAGTGAAAACCCAGTCTTCGACCGCATCAGTGAATACGTAAATAAAGACGATGTGGTCTTGTTCATGAAAGGCACGCCGATATTCCCGCAATGCGGTTTCTCTAGCGTTGTCACACAAGTATTGCAGCATGTGGGCGTCGATTTCGAAACTTACAATGTACTTGAAGACATGGATATTCGCGACGGCATCAAAGCCTTTTCGGATTGGCCAACCATTCCACAGCTCTATGTTAAAGGCGAATTTGTTGGCGGCTGCGACATCATTAAAGAAATGTTTGAAAGCGGCGAACTGCAACAATTGTTTACCGACAGCGGCCTGACCAAACAATAAGTCCTAGCGCGTACTGACAACCGCCAACCCACCAAAAGGAAAGCCTTATGGAAATGCGCCGCTTAGGACGCACCGACATTCGTGTCAGTAAAATTTGCCTCGGCACCATGACATGGGGCCAACAAAACACCGAAGAAGAGGGTCATGCTCAAATAGAGATGGCGCTAGACCACGGGGTAAATTTCCTTGATACAGCTGAGATGTACTCTGTTCCTGCGCGCGCGGAAACTTACGGTCGGACTGAGGAAATAATTGGTAGCTGGCTTAAAAAATCAGGTAAGCGCAAAGACATCATTTTGGCCAGCAAAATTGCTGGTCCCATGCCTAAATTAACATATATCCGGCCTCACCTACACCGCAACTGTCGCAATGATCTGGACCGCCAATCGGTGATCGAGGCTTGCGATGCCAGCTTGAAACGGCTGAAAACCGACTATCTCGACCTCTATCAAGTGCACTGGCCAAGCCGGCGTACCAATTTTTTTGGAGCCCTGCGGTATCGCCCCACCCCAGATGATAACCCGGTAGCACTAGAAGAAACACTGTCGGCAATGCAAGAACTGGTTGATGCTGGCAAGGTGCGGGCTATTGGCCTGTCCAACGAGACCTCGTGGGGGGTGTCAAGCGCATTAAGTTTGTCAGAAACAAAAGGCTTCCCCCGCGTCGCCAGCGTGCAAAACCCGTATAATTTGCTTAACCGCTCCTATGAAATCGGCCTGGCGGAAACCAGCCTTCGCGAAGACTGCGGTTTGCTGGCATATTCGCCGCTCGCCTCCGGCTTTCTGACCGGGAAATACATTGGCGGTGCTCGTCCAGAAGGCGCGCGTTTCACGCTGTTCTCGGACACGTTTGGTCGCTATCTGAACGAAAACGGTGAAGCCGCCATGGAAAAATATGTCGCGCTGGCACGCGCACATGGCTATGACCCGGCACAGATGGCAAATGCCTTTGTTAACATGCAGCCATTCCTCACATCTAACATCATCGGCGCCACAAGTTTGAAGCAACTAAAAACAGCACTCGATACCCACGATATGGTCCTGCCGCGAGAGCTGATTAAAGAAATTAACCAGATCGAGACGCAGTTCCCGATGCCCTGTCCCTAAGATCAGGTGTCAAAGGGCCAGATGTCAAAGGGTCAGGTGCCAAAGGGTCAGGTGCCAACAATCACGGGTTTGCTATTCGGGCTTACGGTACAAATGAGTAAAGCGGTCACTTTCGCCGATCTTCCGGTGTTCGTCTTTATCTGGGCCACTTAACGTTGGTGGCAACGAATAGACACCTCTGGGATGGTGCTTATTATCTTTTGGGTTTCGGTTAACTGCCGATGTCCGCACCAGTTCAAACCCTGCTGCCTCTGCCATCGCCCTGAAATAGCTTTCGTTCACATAACCATTTCTGCCGGTTGGGTCCTGTTCAACGTCTTCATCGCCTGCGTGATCAACAATTCCCATATGGCCGCCCGGCTTTATCATGCGAAAAATATCCGCCACATGATCTTCCGCCGGAGCGTCGTATATTAAAAAACCATGTGCACGAAATACCAATACAATATCAACTTCACCGTAAGGAACAGCCTTGGCTTCGGATCTCGGCCAACCTGACCGACCGCGAACAGGAAAATAGCGCCCCCCTCCAGCTGCAATTAGCGGTTCAATGATTGCGCGATACCACCCACCCTGCCCGCCCGGGAATATCTCAACAACCGTTTCGCCAGGATCAATCCCCATAAACGTAAGCGTTTCAAAAGGGTGGCGATATTGGTCCCGCGCTTTATGGCTTTCGGAACGGTCGGCATTCGCGATCAATTGCCGCAATTGTTCCTGCGTATCAACGCTTGCCTCGAGGCGCTCCGCACTGGCGGGCAGCGCTAAAACAACTAAAAATGCGATAAAACAAGGTACAAGGCGGCGGCAATTCATGGTAAAAACCCAACGATTTATTCAGCCAAGAATATCGCAGAAGTCAGCCATAGAAAAGGCACGTTTGATCACAGATTCGTCAAAAAACAGCCTTTGGTTTAGGGTTTAGGTACGTTTTTGCAGGGTATCAGTGCACCGCTAAACCAACCGCCATAACCCCTTCAATTGCCCGAACGGGCATCCGGCAATGGATCACCAGGATTTGGAGCCTCCAGCAGCCAATACAGCACATTGTCTCTAAATGTGTTTGAACGGGTCAACCCTAAATGATCATCAGGCAAAAACATTGCCGATGAATAATCGATAGGCGATTGAACTTTTGGTTGCCACTCACCGCCTTCGCGCTCATCAAGCAACACACTTGTCCGAAGAACGGTTCCGTCACCAATTCCCTGCTCCAATATGGTTAACTCGCCGGTTTGGCTATCAATCGAGATAATCCTTTTTGTCGGCGTTGCATCCCCTGCCACTAAGACCATTTCTAAACCGGGGGGCAGATATGCTGGCCGATCAAGTGCCGCGGCAAATGATCTGGTGTTACGAAGAATACGGGCCTGCAGGTCTATGGCGATCCTGCGCCGCTCGGACGCAGAATCAATATTAGGCAACAAGCTTTTTAAAACCTTATCTTCTTCGGGGTCCGCCAACCCCCAACCTAATCGAACCCACATCTCCGGATCATACAAGTCTTCTACGGGCTTATTCTTATCGCCGTCAAAAATAATGTGGCCGTGTCGGGCGCGCGGCAGCAATTCGTATACTGCTGGGAAAGTGCCCATCAAGGCCGGTTGATAAAACGGCAAAAACGGCATGCCTATATCCCGCCCTTCAACAAGGTCAACCAGCGCGTCTGCGGAACCGCCGTTCGGTGTTCCCACCAGCACAACCCGGCTAACATATTTGGCGCCGGCCCAAGTGAGTTCGGGCAAACTACCATCTGTCGGTAGCGGTTGGTTCCCGTACCGCAGCATATAACGTGTCACCAGCCCACCCATCGAATGAGCAACAATATCAAATTTTACTTTGGCATTTTTTATGTTGAACCGTTTTTCATATTCAGCCTGCACTTTGGCATGTTGTTCCTGGATAAACTGGAACAACACCGCAGCGTTTTCAGCATTGCTGCGACGCCAGTCAAAGGCA
>JAJFIU010000081.1 GCA_021774695.1 Alphaproteobacteria bacterium
GGCATTTTCAATCACCCGGCGTTCACCGTCCACCGTGATCACAGTAGCACCTGTTAGCGCAATACTGCTTTCCGGCTTGGCCACGGTGTAGGCAACTGAAATATCAGTGGTGGTGGCACCGTCTTCTTTGTCCGCCAGCACATCTTCCAGTGATTTCTGATAAAACTGGGTGCCGCGCGTCCAATAAAGGCCTTTACTGTCAGCTTGCCAGCCCATGTAAACGCCTTCATTGGTATCGATGCGTTTGGTGAAACCCTTCTTCTTGTCGGCGCTGACCTTCAACGGAATGCCCACATAATCAAACGGCGTAACAAAGGTTCGCTGATACTCTCGGAAAGCAATCCATTTCATGTCCGGCGACAACATGGCGCGTGAGGAAACCGGGAAATTATACAGCTCTTTTTCGCCCTGCCCATCGAGCCCGATGCGCTTCAACTTGAGGCCGTCATCGCTGAATTCAGAGAAATAGAGCACTGTGCCATCATCAGAAAAATGGATCGGTGACGCGCGGCGAATTTCCGGCGTGTTACCGCGAGACCAACTTGCGCGCACATCGGTTACTTTGCGGGTCTCGCCGTCCTCAGTGCGCACCATCAGCTCAAAGCTTTCCTGAAATTCCAGCCGCCCGCCGTTGGCAAGCGTGCCTGGTCCGCGCAAAAAGGCGAGCATTTTGCCGTCTTTCGACAGCGCAAGCGCCCCGTACTGGGTGGCAAGCTCGGTCAGTTTTTCAGGTCGCCCGCTGAGTTTTCCACCGCGCATGGACCGCCGGTATATTGCGCCCAAATCAGCGTCGTTCCAGGTGGTGTAATAAAGCTTTCTGTCCGCTGCGTTATACAGAGGGTTCGCTTCCAGCACATCACTGTCGGTAAGGTTGCGGTTGCCGTTATCTGCATGCAGATAGATATCCCCGAGTGCCTCAGACAGTATCCCGTCTTTCATAGGATTAGCGAAACGCTGAATACGGGTTTTGGATTGTCCGGTTTTGATGCGGTTTACCGTGCGCACGGTTTTGTTGACCTCGCGGGACACCTGGACAGTGAATGGGATTTCACTGACGTCGCCGCTGTCCATATTAACGCGCAACAGTTTGCCGCCGTTGCTGAAAACCAAATCGCGGTCAGATGCCCAACTCATGCCAGCACCCGAACCATATTGGCTCAGGTTTTCCATCTGGTCACGGTCAAGGTTGGTTAACACCAGCCGGTCTTTACCTGTATTCAGGTCACGCACATATAGCGATGTGGCCAGATCTTCGCGGCCCATGAATGCGAGGCGGTCTCCGTTCGGCGATAATTCCGGGTTAAAAACACCGCCTGCTTTGCGGATGTATATTTCGGCTTCGCCTGTGGATTTGTTGAAGCGGTATACGCGCGCACCGTCGCTTGGCAGCCGGCCATTCACATGCTCGTAGTAGATAAACCCCCGCTTGGCATCGTCGACATATTGATTGGCAAACCGGAACACAGCACTTTCAAGAAGCTCCTGCTTTTTACCAAAACGATTATACATCTCGCCGTGCAGGGTCAGCTCTTTCGGGAAACGCACCGCCAGTATGTGGCGACCATCTGCTGACCAGTTGCCGCGCAAAACGGGATCACTTGATTTAGTTAGGTTTTCAAGTTCTCCGCTCTCGCGGTTCATAATCCAGATATTGTCAGTACCGTCGCGGTCAGAAGTAAAAGCAACTTCGCTGCCGTCGGGGCTGTAGCGAGGCAAATGGTTCCATGACCGACCTTCGGTCAACACCTTGGCGGTACCGCCCTCAATCGGCATTTCATAGAGATGACCGAGCAGGTCGAACAGAACGGTTTTACCGTCCGGCGATACATCGACACTCATCCAGGTGCCTTCGTTGGTCTCAAATTCAATTTGCTGGGTCGGCGTGCCTTCCGGATTGGCGGTATCTATTGACCACTCTTTTTTGCCCTCTTCGGCTTTTTTGTCCTCTGCAGCACCCACACTGCCCGCAGCGGCAAAAGCCAAACAACAAGCTAGTATTGTTGCCGAAATTGAAACTTTGAAAACCATTGGAATATCCCTCCCTGACGCATGAACTCTGACGCATGAACTCTAGCGCATGCAAGCATGCACATCACCAAACTCGAAACACCTATGTTTTATCTCTGCAGCCTACCAAGCTATGCCGTAATCATCGCCGTAGTCGCTGGCCCCACCCCACATGGTGCCGGTTTTACTATCAAAATATATGGCGGTTATGGGGCTATATGTTCGATCAACGATCTCAACGCTGTAACCCATTTTGCCCAACTGCACCCGCACCCACTCAGGCACTTTCAAGGTAAGCTGAAGCCTGCCGGGCTCGGATTTGTGAGCGCCAAACGAGCTTTGCATCTGATAGCTGGTAATATTATGGGCTTCTGCCGCCTGCTGCACATTCATATTAAACTCGGTCATATTCAAGAAAAACTGCAACAGATTCTGGTCCTGCGTATCACCGCCCTGCACGGAGAAGGCCATCAAAGGCTTGCCGTCCTTCAGTGCCAAACTAGGCGTGAGCGTGGCGCGTGGCCGCTGGCCCGGCTGTACTATATTGAACGGATTAAGCCCTTCATCAAGCACGAAACTTTGCATCCGCTGGCTAAGGCCGATACCCGAATTGCCCGCAATGAAAGCCGGAATCCAGCCGCCGCTGGGGGTAATTGAAACCACCCACCCTTCGGCGTCTGCCGCCTGAATAGAGGTGGTGCCCGCCAAAAAGCTCTCGTCGTCTGTCATCGCATTAGGGTCAAGACTCTGATCAAGATTTTGGGCAACCTGAAATCCGTCCGCGCCGTCCGCATCAGCCGCCGGCGGGATTGGTGTCCATTTCTCTAACAGATCAAGGTACGGATTTTTGCCGTTCTGAAACGGATATGGGTCACCGGGTTTCACGGTCGGATCGTTTTTTGCCCAGTCGATCAAGGAACGCCGTTGATCAGCATAGGCCTTAGACAGTAGCCCTTCGACTGGTTCAACTGGCGGAACGTAAGGGTCACCGTAATAGAAATCTCGGTCGGCAAACGACAGGTTCATTGCCTGATACAAGGAATGGATATAGCGTGTGGAGTTATAGCCCATTCCCTTGAGGTCAACTTTCTCAAGAATATTAAGCGCCTGCAACATCACCGGGCCTTGCACCCAAGTTGTCAGCTTGTAAACGTCAATACCTTTGTAACTGGTACTGACCGGCTCTTCGATATGAACCTGCCATTTATCCAGGTCTTCCATGGTAATCAGGCCGCCGTACTCGCGGGAACCGCGCACCATTTCCTCCGCGATATCACCGCGGTAAAAGCGGTCGTAGGCAGCATAAATTGCTTCTTTTCGGCTTTTTCCGGCGGCCAATGCCGCTTTTTCAGTGTCCACCAGTTTCTGCAGTGTTGCTAGCAAGTCAGGTTGCTTGAGTATTTCACCGGCATAGGGCGCAGCGCGTTCCTGACTGTCATCGTCTTTTATATGCGGCAGGAAAACTTTTTTCGAATGTTCCCACTGCGACAAGAGTTCCTTGCGGCGCTCCATATTGTCGGCTTGGTTTTCCTCAACCGGGTAGCCTTCAGCCATTTGCATGGCAGGGGCCAGCACTTCGGCCAGACTAAGTTTGCCGTATTCCGCCACCATCACCATCAAACCGCCGGGCGTGCCGGGTGTAACCGCGGCCAAGGGCCCATATTCTGGTGGGTATGCCATACCTTGGTTTTTGAAAAATTCAGCTGTCGCGCCTGTGGGGGCGACACCGAGCGCATTGATGCCAATCACTTTACCGGTTTTTGGATTGTAAATAAGGGCTTGCGTTTCACCGCCCCAGCCAAGCGTGTCCCACATGGTGCTTGTTGCCGCCAACATGGCCGCAGCCGCATCCACGGCATTGCCGCCGCGGGTGAAGGTCATGCTACCTGCAGTGGCCGCCAGTGGTTTACCTGTAACCGCGACCCAGTGTTTACCGTGCAATACGGGACGAGTTGTTTTCTGGGCGCTTGCAGGCAGCGCCGCCGTTATGACTGCCGCCACACTGAACGCTGCAACACTGGCAGCTGCAACGTAAGGCCTGATCCTGAAAAAATTACTTCCCAATAGTGCCGACATAATCGCCCCCCATTTCTGTAGATAAATAAAATAACCTGCGCCCGCCAAAAGCCCCGAATAAAACGTCTGAAGTTTGCAGTGCCACCCACCAGCCTCGGACAATCTAGGCTCCGCTGCGAAACCCTAGCTAGGTTCCGATGAGAAGTAAATGCAGGCGGCGGTGCCAGCTTCCCCGGCGGCATTCGCCGCGGCCGGGAGATTGGGCCAATGCGCCCATCCAACTACTCTAGTAAGCGGTGCTCGCTAAAAAATGACACAAATGTGTATTCCACTTCGTTCATGGCTCATTAATGTTGACAGTGGATAAACGAAATACAGTGTCTGGCGTTTCGTTTATTGTATGGGCGTTTACTGTATGGGCGTTTATTATACAGGCCTATAATTTGCGCGCTCTGGCAGAGCGTAATCAGCGGACCCGTTTGGTCAGGAGTGTTTATGGACGACGAACCCACCGGCAGTATCAGCACCAACTTCTCGGTTTCAGTTGGTTCAAGTGCCACCGGCAACATCGAAGTAGAGGGAGATGTCGACTTTTTCGCCGTCCAGTTGGTTGCAGGTGTTACCTACCAAATTGACCTGGAAGGCAGCCGAACCGGATCAGGCAATCTGCTTGACCCGTTCCTGACCGGCATATTCAACGTCAATGGTGACCAGATAGTGAGCTCAGACGATGATGACGGCGTTTCCACCAACAGCCGCATCCTGTTTACGCCGACTGTCAGTGGCACCTATTATATTGGTGCCAGTTCGTTTGACAATGTGAGCGGCACTGACATTGGTACTTATACGCTGTATGTGGAAGAAGAAGCTCTAAGCGACCGCCCTGACCCCAATGACCTGCGCCTTATCGCCGACACCGGCAATGAATTAGTCGATATTCTTGTCTTTGGCCGCGGTTACGGCGACGGCATCAACACACCAACAGTGACCTTCAGCCTGGTTACCAACGATTCCACCTTCCCTGCACCATTAATAACGGATGATGTTGACGTAACCGAAGGCGCACGACCAGTTTCCAATGCAAGCGAAGCTGCTTTCCGAGATGGGCTGGCACAGGTAAGCGGTTTCGCCAATATCAACTTTCGTGAGGTCGGCGACGTCGGCAGCGCATTTGGCACCATCCGCATATTCGCAAGCAGTTCGGAATCCGGTAACGCAATCGGACTTGCCGGCTTTCCAGGTGACAGCCCAGCTGCAAGCGACATCGCGATTTTTGAAAACCGCATCAGCAATGACGGCAAACTGGGATTCGTAGTTTTTCACGAAGTAGGACACGCGCTAGGGTTGTCGCACGCCGACGTTGAAGAAACGTCATTTTCCCCAGATTTTGCTGGCGTAGAATTTACGTTGCTTGTTCCCAGTTTTTCATCAGCCTTTTTTCCCACCGCCAACAGTGTCAGCTTTTATCCGACCACATTCGGGTACCTTGACATACTAGCCTTTCGGCAAATTTACGGCGCCCCAACAACGCCAGACCAGGACAATATCTATCAGTTTAACGTTACTCAGGAATACTTCGAAACCATTTTTGATACCGGCGGCAATGACACCATCGAAATTGTCGGCGGTTCCGAAAGCGTCAAGATTGACCTCTCCCCAGACAATAGCGCTTTTGGTGGTTCCTTTATCGATGTGGGCACAACGGTTCAGTATTTCTCAAGCGGCAGGGTTGTTGGCAGCCGGGACGATACGGTTTTCGTAAGCCCTGAAACGGTGATCGAAAACATCATTACCGCTGGCGGTAACGACACGGTGGTCGGCAACGCAGCAGACAATAGGGTCGAAGGCGGCAATGGTGCCGATAAAATTAACGGTGCCGGCGGGTCAGACCGACTGCTCGGCGAGGCAGGCAATGACGAACTGGTCGGTGGTGCAGGTAACGACACATTGATAGGCGGCACCGGCGCAGATGTGTCAGCAGGCGCCGAGGGTGACGACATTTTGTTTGCAGGTAGCGGCGATACCGGAGACGACATTTTCTTTGGTGGCACCGGCGCGGATATCGTTGGCGGCGGTGCGGGCGACGATTTGGTGGTGGGCGGCAGCTATACGGGCAGCGCCTTTTCTTTTAGCGTCGCGCAGGGTTCGGATGACGGTTCAGCCAGCGATACATTGTTTGGAGGCGCGGGCGACGACACGCTGGCGACAGGAAGCCTGAACGATACCAACAATAATGGCCGCGTTGATACAGACGAAATCGATCAATCTGGTTCAGGCAACGGTGTGGCTTTTTCAGGTACAGGCGACGATGTGATTTTTGGCGGTGCAGGCGACGATGTCATCGGTGCCGGGTCGGGCGGCGACATCATCAGAGCAGGCGCTGGCAACGATACTGTTTTTGGTGGTCCCGGTGATCAGGCAGATACCGGTGTAAACGACGAAATTTTTGGCGGGGACGGCGACGATTTGATTTTTGCCTCTGGCGGTGCAGACCGGGTAACTGCAGGCGCAGGTAATGACATTATATTTGGTGGGTCGCAGAATGACACCATCTCGGGCGGCCTGGGCAACGACGAGATTTTCAACGGCGCCGGCGATGATATCGCTCGCGGCGATAACGGCGATGATACCCTGCGCAGCGGCACCGGCGATGACACGCTAGCCGGCGGTGACGGTGCTGACAATTTCGTTTTTCTCAGCGGTCACGGTGACGACAGAATCGACGATTTTTCCATCGGCGAAGACACCCTGGTGATTAAAGGCACAAATAGCGATTTTACCAATATTTCCGATGTTATTGCCGCGTCCACCAGTGCCACCGTTAACGGTGTTGCGGGCATTTTGCTGGACACCGGCGGCGGCGACAGCGTTTTCATTGTTGGCATAACCGTTAACGACATTTCGTCCATGACTATCACAGTAGAATAGATAATACTGCAGACCGCAACGGCAATATGCTGCTTTGGGGCAAGGCAATATGACAGAAAACATTTCGGGGAAACCACAATCCCGACTGAGCGGAAAACGGGTATTGGTAACGCAGGCCAACGATTTTATGGGCCCGGCAACTGTCACGCATTTTCGCCGCGAAGGCGCAGAGGTTATCACCAGCGATAGTGTCTTAACAGACCCGGCGGCGGCGGACGAGATCATTGAGGCTGCCGGTGTCGTTGACGTGCTAGTGGTCAATTTGGCCAGCGAAAACCTGTACGGCAAAACTGTTGACCAACTGGATGACGCCTCTTTTGAGACCGCCTTCAATGTGATGGTCTACCCGTTGCACCGGCTTGTGCGTGCGGTTGCGCCGCAAATGAAACAGCGAAAACGCGGCAAAATTATTGTTTATGGCAGCGCCGTGCCGCTGCGGCCAATGGCCAGACTGGCGGCATATTCGGCAGCTCGCGGTGCGCAGATATCCTATGTGAAATCGGTGGGGGTGGAGCTGGCCCGCGATAATATTCAGTGCAACCTTATTGCGCAAAATTGGGTTGAAAACCCGGCCTATTACCCACCCGAAATGCAGAAAAATCCTAAATTTCAGGCCAATCTGGCGCGTGAAGTGCCGCTGGGCCGACTGGCGCGCCCGGAAGAAGACACCGCGCTTGCGGTTTTCCTCGCCTCTGACGAAAGCGATTTTTTTGTCGGTCAGGCAATTCCGTTCAGCGGCGGCTGGGCCAGCTAGGCAGCCCAAATCAAGCGCTTACCGGAAAACTACGGTTTTGCTACCGTTAAGGAACACCCGGTCTTCCAAATGATAGGATAGCGCGCGGGCCAGCGCGATTGCCTCGGTGTCACGGCCGATGGCTATCAATTGCTCGGGCGTACGCCGATGGTCCACCCGTTCCACGCTTTGCTCAATGATCGGCCCTTCGTCCAGGTCCGGTGTCACATAATGCGCGGTTGCACCGATTAGCTTAACCCCGCGCGCATGGGCCTGATGGTACGGCTTCGCGCCCTTAAAGCTGGGTAAAAACGAATGGTGAATATTGATCACCCGGCCCTTGAGTTTACGGCAAATATCGTCAGACAACACCTGCATGTAGCGCGCCAAGACAATGGTGCCAGCCTGAGTTTCTTCAATGACATCAAGAAGTTTGGCTTCGGCCTCTTTTTTGGTGCCTGCCGTTACCGGCACGTGAAAGAAAGGAATATTGTGCGCTGCAGCAAGGCCCGCAAGCTCCATATGATTGGAGACAATCGCCGGAATTTCCATATTGAGCGCGCCGACACTATGGCGGTACAAAAGATCATTGAGACAATGGTCAAATTTGGACACCATAATCAGCACCCGCCGTTTCACTCGCGGGTCTGCAAACCGCCATGTCATCTGAAATTTTTCTGCGATTGGCGCGAATTCGGCGGCAAAACTGGAGCGGCTCGGCACTTCGGCTTTGGCGGTAAACACAGTGCGCATGAAAAACTGATCGGTCATTGCATCACCGAAATGCGAAGACTCGTCGACAAAATATTGCTTGTCTGCCAGATAACCGGAAACCGCAGCGACGATGCCGATTGTATCCGGGCAGCGCACGGTCAGGATGAAACGATTAGTTTGGGCCGCTGTTGTTTGAGCAGGTGTCATAATCTTGATACTATCTTGTTCGGCGCATATTACGCTGGGTCAATTGTCGCCGATGGATAGCGCCAAACTAGCCGCTCATCAAGTTTTAGGTGGAACAGGCCGGCACTATGCAGTCCTGCCGAGTTACAACAATTGTTGCGTATCCGGCTGCAGTCTTTATATGGTACTGGCTGAGGAGCAGGCATTTGGCTGACACCAGAAAACTTATTATCGGCATTGGCGGCGCGAGCGGCGTTATCTACGGCGTCCGCTTGCTTGAGGTTCTCGGCGGCGTTGAGGGCATTGAAACACATTTGGTGATGTCGAAAACCGCGCGCATGAACATCGCGGTTGAAACCGATCTGTCCGCCGGTGACGTGGAGGCACTGGCAGACCAGGTTCACAGCGTCAGCCAGGTGGGTGCCAGTATTGCCAGTGGGTCTTTCAAAACCCACGGCATGATTGTGGCGGCCTGTTCGATGAAAAACCTGTCCGCTATTGTTCATTCGCACGCAGATGACTTGCTCACCCGTGCCGCTGATGTTGCCCTCAAGGAGCGCAGACGCCTTATATTGATGCCGCGCGAAACGCCGTTGCATGCCGGGCACTGCAAACTGATGCTTGAGGCCAGCAGGTTAGGTGCCATTATCGCACCGCCCATGCCCGCGATGTACACACGTCCAGCGACCATCGAAGATATTGTCGACCATAGCGTTGGCCGGGTTTTGGACCTGCTGGATATCGACACGGCGCTGGTTGACCGCTGGCAGGGGCCAGGTCAGAACAAGAACCAAGACAAAGCCAGCGACTAGACTATCATGAAATGGGATTGCCAAATCGAAGAATGGCCGCTGCGGGTGCCCTTTGTCATCTCGCGCCGGTCCTGCACGACAACTGAGGTTGTGGCCCTGACTCTGAAGCGCGGCGGTATCAGCGGGCGCGGCGAGGCGGCGGGCATCAATTACAAGGGCGAAACGGCCGACAGCCTCAAACAAGAGATTGATCAGTTTTTAGCCCAATTTTCCGGCCACCTTACTCGGCAGGCTTTGCTGGATCAGCTGCCGGCGGGCGGCGCACGCAATGCGCTGGACTGTGCCCTTTGGGACTTGGAAGCCAAAGAGGCGGGCAAAAGCGTATTCGATTTTGTCGGTGCTGCAGCTGCTCCGGTTCAAACCGTCTTCACTCTTAGTTTGGATAGTCCCGCAAAGATGGCTATTGCTGCAACTAGAGCCGCCGGTCAGCCCATCCTCAAAATGAAGCTTGGCGGCGAGCGTCCGCTTTCCTGTGTTACGGCGGTGCGGCATGCACGGCCAGACGCTGAGATCATCGTCGATGCAAACGAAGCCTTTACGCTCGACGAGCTCAAAAGCATTGCACCGAGCTTGTTGGAAGCAGGCGTGGCCCTGATTGAGCAGCCACTGCCACGAGGCGCAGACGACGCGCTGGCGGGATATGATAGCCCGGTCCCCCTGTGTGCTGACGAAAGCTGCATGACCGCCACCGACTTGCCGCGCCTCGCGGCGCGCTACGACTATATAAATATCAAACTGGATAAAACCGGCGGGCTTACAGCTGCACTCACGCTGGCCGATGCCGCTGAAGCACAAGGGTTCGGTCTGATGATAGGGTGCATGCTAAGCACGTCGCTTGCCATGGCACCGGCGATGGTGATTGCGCCGCGTTGTAAGTTTGTTGATCTCGATGGGCCGCTGCTACTGGAAGGCGACCGGGATTTTGGCCTAAAATACAAGAGTGGAACGGTGCATCCGCCTTCACAAAAATTGTGGGGCTAACAACTGCGTTCGCACCCTGTATGTATTGGGATATGTAGTGGGATATGTTTTGGGTTGCGCTTGGCAATCTCTTAAGGCAAGAGAGCTGGATAGAACTGCTCCAATTACCCGCCTCATATACGGACACACACAATGAAAGCACTGGTAAAACGCAACGCAGAAGTTGGCCTCTGGCTTGAAGATGTTCCAGAGCCCGAGGTTGGCATCAACGATGTCTTGATCAAGGTGAAACGCACCGCAATTTGCGGCACCGATATGCATATTTATAACTGGGACGAATGGGCGCAGAAAACCATTCCGGTACCGATGGTTGTCGGCCACGAGTTTGTCGGCGAAGTTGTAAGCGCCGGCTCCAACGTGCTTGATTTTCACCCCGGGCAGTTGGTTTCGGGCGAAGGCCATGTGGTATGCGGTCGCTGCCGTAACTGTATGGCAGGAAGACGCCATTTGTGCGCCCACACCAGCGGCATCGGTGTTAACCGACCGGGCGCTTTTGCTGAATATGTTGCCCTGCCCATGTCCAATGTGTGGGAACACTCAACCGGGATTGACCTTGATGTAGCATCACTGTTCGATCCGCTGGGCAACGCCGTGCACACGGCCTTGCAATGGGACCTGCTGGGCGAAGATGTTTTGATCACCGGCGCTGGGCCAATTGGTGCTATGGCAGCAGCCGTTTGCAGGCATGCCGGCGCGCGCCATGTGGTGATAACCGATGTGGTGCCCGAGCGGCTTGCTTTAGCTTTGAGCCTGGGGGCAACACGCACCGTTGACGTGCGATCTGAAAAGCTTGCCGACGTACAAAAAGAGCTGGGCATGAGCGAGGGCTTTGACGTGGGGCTTGAGATGTCCGGCAACAGTGCGGCGTTCCATGATCTTATTGAAAATATGTGCCACGGCGGCAAGGTTTCCATCCTCGGCATTCCCGCAAACGGCGCGAGCATCAATTGGGAAACTGTTATTTTCAATATGCTGACCCTCAAAGGCATATATGGCCGCGAGATGTATGAAACCTGGTATAAAATGTCGGTGATGATCGAAAACGGTTTGAATATAGCGCCGGTGATTACCCACCGCCTGCCTTACACAGATTTTCAACAAGGCTTTGACCTGATGAACGCCGGCGTTGCCAGCAAAGTTGTGCTCAACTGGGAAACCTAGAAAGACCAACGCAAGAAAGACCAACAATGTACGGAAAATTCAAAGATCATATGGCGGGCCAGCTGGACGAAATTCGCAGCGCAGGCCTGTATAAAAACGAGCGCGAGATCACCACGCCGCAGGGGGCTTTAGTTGGCATCATTGACGGCTCGAAGGTTATCAACCTGTGCGCCAATAATTATCTGGGGCTAGCGCAACATCCGGAAGTAAACGCCGCAGCCGCACAGGGCCTCAAAGACTGGGGCTACGGCATGGCGTCTGTACGCTTTATTTGCGGTACACAAACCCTGCACAAAAAGCTCGAGCAAACCATCAGTGATTTCCTCGAGGTCGAAGACACCATCCTTTACCCAAGTTGTTTCGATGCCAACGGCGGCTTGTTTGAGACCATTTTAGGCCCCGAAGACGCAGTGATTTCCGATGCGCTTAACCACGCCAGCATCATCGACGGTGTCCGGCTGTCCAAGGCCCAGCGCTACCGCTATAAAAACAACGATATAGCGGACCTGGAGGAGCAATTGAAAGCAGCCGACGCTGCAGGCGCGCGTTATAAATTGATCACCACTGACGGCGTCTTTTCCATGGACGGATACATCGCGCAGCTGGATAAAATCTGTGATCTGGCAGAAAAATACGGCGCGCTTGTGCATTTTGATGACTGCCACGCCACCGGCTTTATCGGCGAAGGCGGCAAGGGCACACACGAACACTGCGGCTGCATCGACCGGGTTGATATTATCACCGGTACACTGGGTAAGGCACTGGGTGGTGGCAGCGGCGGTTACACCAGCGGTAAGCGCGAAATTATCGAACTGCTGCGCCAACGCTCGCGACCCTATCTGTTTTCCAACACCGTCGCCCCGCCAATTGTCGCGGGTGCGATCAAGGCGATTGAGCTGGTAACAACATCTGGCGACTTGCGCAAGCGCCTGACCCGCAATACTGCATACTTCAGGAAAAAGATGGAAGCACATGGGTTTGATCTGTTGCCGGGCGAGCACCCTATTGTGCCGGTTATGCTGTATGATGCGGCACTGGCGAGCAAGTTCGCAGACGAGATGCTCAAGCGCGGCGTTTATGTGGTCGCTTTTTCGTTTCCCGTGGTGCCAAAAGGCAAAGCACGTATCCGCACCCAGATGTCAGCAGCGCTGACCATTGAGGATTTGGACAAAGCAATCAGTGCCTTTGCCGAAGTGAAAGACCTGCTGAATCTCTAATCTAAACATTTATTTTCTGGACAGGGCGCTACACTGGTCTAATTTCCCTGCTTAAGAGACAACATCATATAATGGTTCAGCAGGAGACTATGTAGTTATGGGTTTGCCAAAACAGCTTCAGAATTTGCGGATTCCAGTGATAGGGTCACCGCTTTTTATCATCTCCAACCCTGATATTGTAATCGAGCAGTGCAAGGCTGGCATTGTTGGCTCTTTCCCGGCACTGAACGCCCGGCCCGGCCCTGTGCTGGAAGAATGGCTGATTAGAATCACCGAAGAGCTGGCCGCATACGACAAAGCAAATCCAGACCGGCCTTCTGCCCCGTTTGCTGTTAACCAAATCGTTCACCGATCCAACGACCGGCTGATGCACGACGTGGAAATGTGTGTAAAATACAAAGTGCCTATCGTAATCACGTCGCTGGGCGCGCGGGTTGAAGTGAACGACGCCATCCATTCATACGGCGGCGTTGTCCTGCATGACATTATCAATGATAAATTTGCCCGCAAGGCCGTTGAAAAAGGCGCTGACGGCCTTATCGCCGTTGCCTCAGGTGCGGGCGGGCACGCTGGTACTATCTCGCCGTTTGCTTTGGTGCAAGACATCCGCAAATGGTATGATGGCCCCATTGCGCTTTCGGGTTCCATCGCCACCGGTGATGCCGTATTGGCGGCGCAAGCCATGGGCGCTGATTTCGGCTATATCGGGTCTGCCTTTATCGCCACCAAAGAGGCCAACGCAGAAGAAAACTATAAGCAAGCCATCGTTGACTATAGCGCTGAAGATATCGTCTACACCAACCTGTTCACGGGTATTCACGGCAATTATCTGAAACCTTCGATTGTTGACGCAGGCATGGACCCGGACAATCTGCCAGTAAGCGACCCGTCCAAAATGAGCTTCGGCTCGGGCGGCAGTGAAAAATCGAAAGCGTGGAAAGATATCTGGGGCTGCGGCCAGGGTATCGGCGCGGTCGATGCGGTGCGAACCACTGCAGACTATGTTGACCTGCTTGAGAGCCAGTATAACGCTGCGAAAGCGCGCATCGGCGTTTAATTACAAGCAATCAAACACCGTAAGCCCTGGTTGATCATACTGTCATCCGGGGCTTTTTTATGTGCCTTTCTGGCCCCCAAACCATCGTTCAGTCTTTTTACTGTCACCGGCGGTGCTATAGTGACAGCGTCTGGGATTGTGGAGGGTAAAAATGACTATGTCTTTATGGGCGGCAATTATCGCACAATGACCAGCTAACGTCCTACTGTGGCTTCACCAGTTTTTGCGGCGTCTCATTAACCGAAAGCGTGAAAATGTCCGGCCGGGCATAATGGCCAACAACGTCCATGTCATATTTGCCGCGGATAATCTCGGATTTATCCAGCTCCGCTGTGAGGATGGCCTCCTCACCAAAAATCGGCCCGGCCAAAACCTTGCCCAGCGGCGAGACAATACAGCTGCCGCCGCGAATGAGGACAGTATCCGCCGCGTCGCCCTGAATTGGGTTGAAATCAGCGGGTCCACAGCCGCGAGTCATAAACTGGCACGCCGACAGCACAAAACAACGCCCCTCAAGCGCCACCGTTTGCATGGTAGGCAGCCAAACGTCGCGGTCATCCACCGTGGGGGCGCAGTAAAACTCCACCCCCTTCTGGTACATGGCAAGCCGCAGCTGGGGCATGTAGTTTTCCCAACAAATGGCCCCGCCCAGCACTCCGATATCGGTTTTGGGTGCTGCAAGGGTCGAGCCATCGCCGAAGCCCCAGACAACCCGCTCCAGCGCAGTTGGCATTAGCTTGCGGTGTTTGTCCAGCAACCGCCCATCCGGGCCAAAATACAGAACGGTGCAATAAAGCGTGCCGCCGTCGCGCTCGATAACACCAACAACCAGATAAACGCCGTTCCCGGCGGCAATCTCGCCGATTTGGTCGCATTCAATGCCCGGCACATCAATGGCGCTTTCATAGTAGCGCTGGAACTCGGCGCGGCCTTCGTCAGAGCGGGAGCCGAGCCGCACACCAAAATCAATGCCCTTGGGGTAGCCACCAACAAAAGCTTCCGGGAACACCACCAACTGCGCTTTTTCGGCTTTCGCCTTGGCTGTGAGGTCCGCAAGCTTCTCGATTGTACGCGGTGTGTCGTAAAGCACACTTCCCGCCTGCACTACCGACCCAATGATTATTGCCATGTTATCTGCTCCCGCCTAGAATTCTCATTTCAACCCCTATAGGCCAAATCAGGCGGCGCGCATAAATGTATCTGGCGCTATCACCAGAATTTTATCGGCCAACCAACTCCTGCAACATAACCGTTGACACCCGCCTGCAAATCCGTATATTCCGCGCGTTCGGCGGGAAAATAATAATTTCCCAGCCTTTAGTGCTATTAAAAAATAGTCAGCGGAAACCGCCCAAAGTGTGGGGATTATCAAAGGGTTAGTCCCACCCGGTTTACTGCGGCGTTAAAAATGTGAAAGGAACTTCAATGTTCGCAGTTGTTAAAACGGGCGGTAAACAGTACCGCGTCGCCGAGGGCGATGTCATTAAAGTTGAAAAACTTGAAGGCGAAGCTGGCAAAAATATAACCCTTGATGAAGTCCTGATGATCGGTGACGACAAGGGCGTTAAAGTTGGTGAGCCTCTGCTTAAAGGTGCCAACGTTACTGCTGAAGTACTTGAGCAGAAAAAAGACAAAAAAATTACGGTTTTCAAAAAGAAGCGCCGTCACAACTATCGCCGTAAAAAAGGCCATCGCCAGGAAATTACGGTTCTGCGTGTGAAGGCAATCGCTGCAACTGCTGCAAAGAAAGCGCCAGCTAAAGAAGCACCTGCCGAAAAAGCACCTGCTAAAGAAGCCGCAAAGAAAGCAGCCCCGAAGACCGCAGCCCCGAAGACCGCAGCAAAGAAGGCTCCTGCTAAAGCAGCAGCCCCAAAGGCAGCGGCTCCAAAGGCAGCAGCAAAGAAAGCGCCGGCTAAGAAAGCCGCACCAAAAACCAAAGCAGCTGCTAAGTAAGCGCCGCGACACTTAAGGAGAATATCTCATGGCTCATAAAAAAGCTGGTGGTAGTTCAAATAACGGCCGCGACAGTATTGGTCGCCGATTAGGCGTGAAAAAATTTGGCGGCGAGAATGTTCTTGCTGGCAACATCATTGTTCGCCAACGTGGCACCAAATGGTACCCGGGCGAAAATGTCGGCATGGGCAAAGATCACACGCTATTTGCGCTTGTTGAAGGCCACGTTAAATTTTCAAAAAGCAAAGGCGACCGCGCCTTCGTTTCAGTGATTAACTAAACAACCAACACTGATACAATTTCGAAAAGGTGGGCTCCCAAGCCCGCCTTTTTTTTGTTTTTAAATTCCGAAAACTGATAATATGCCTTTTCTACTGCATAATTGAGTACGGTAAAATGTCGGGCCAATACAGCAATCGAGGCAGCTCAGGAGAACGAGTATGGATGAAATACTACGAAATTTTGCCTGGTCAGACAAATATTCCGACGAGTCATTCTCCGGCTTGCTCCATGAAACAAGCCATTGGAACGACAGCGAATATTTTAAGCTGGAAGACGCGCTTTACACATTAGCCGATAAACTGGGCAGCGAAACATCCCTGCCGCGCGATGTGGTATGGCCAATAATGCGCATATACAGTTACCTGATGTCAAACCTTAGCTGCGCCAAAGACCCAAACGACTTTCGCACGTTAAAAGACATCACCGACGAACAATTCTATGCCCGCAGTGAGCGACTTCGACTTGTTTTTGAAGGCTTTTTCAGCGGCAAAATGCCCGATCGGGATAGTTTGGACTATTAGAGGCAACTCCCTATAGGGCACAGGTTTTACGGGCAGGTCGAGTGTCCTGCCTATCCCCGGATAAATCTCACGCCAAGCGTCCTATCCAAACACAGCAGAAAAAATCGTCTAAACCAGTGAAACTGCGGCTTTCATGCAAGGGCTTTGTCTGTTACAAGGCGCGCATGAAATTTGTAGATCAAACTAGAATATTCCTCAAAAGCGGGCCGGGCGGTAACGGTTGCGTTTCCTTTCGGCGTGAAAAATATGTGGAATACGGCGGCCCCAACGGCGGCGACGGCGGCAAAGGCGGCGATGTTGTCATTGAGGCCATCACCGGGCTAAACACGCTGGTGGATTACCGCTACAAGCGCCACTATAAGGCCCAAAAGGGTCAGCACGGCATGGGCAGAGACATGACCGGCGCCTCAGGCGACGATCTGATCATGCAAGTGCCGGTTGGAACCCAGGTTTTCGACGAAGACAAAGAATTTATGATCGCTGACATGATGAAAGTGGGCGACCGGGTCGTCCTCGTTCGCGGCGGAGAAGGCGGGATCGGCAACACCAAGTTCAAAACATCAACCGACCGCGCGCCCAGACGCAATACGCCGGGCGGCGACGGCGAAGAAATGTGGGTGGTACTGCGGCTAAAACTGATCGCAGATGCGGGCTTACTGGGCCTGCCCAATGCGGGCAAGTCCACGTTCCTGAGCGCGGTTTCACGCGCACGGCCCAAAATTGCTGATTATCCCTTCACCACCATCCGGCCACAGCTGGGTGTAGTGGGCGTGGGAGAGAACGAATTTGTCATGGCCGATATTCCTGGCCTTATCGAAGGCGCCAGTGACGGCGTTGGCCTCGGCCACCGCTTCCTCGGTCATATTGAGCGCTGCGGCGTGTTGTTGCATTTGATCGATGCCACCGAAGAAGACGTGGTTGCCAGCTTTGAGACCATTATGGGTGAAGTCACGGCCTACGGCGGCGACTTGACCGGTAAACCCATGATCATCGGCCTGAATAAATGCGACGCCGTGCCCGACGACGAACTGGAAGAAAAACGCATAGCGCTTAGCGATGCTGCAGCAAGGCCTGTGATGGTTCTGTCCGGCGTTACCGGTGAAGGCGTCAAGGAAATGATATCGGCCTTGTGGGATGTGGTGAAAATAGACCTCGCGCGGCGCGCCAGCGAAGACGGGGTTGAGGAAGAACAAGGCCCTGCCGCCGCCGGGGAATGGTCACCCGTTTAACAGGAATCCGCCCGGGAATTAACGATGAGCACGACTTCCAGCCAAACCACGCTTACTAACGCCCGGCGCGTTGTGATCAAGATTGGGTCGGCACTGCTGGTTGATGCAGAAAACGGCGCACTAAAAACTAGCTGGCTCAAAGCGCTCACCGACGATATCGCTGCGTTGACACAGCAAGGAAAGCAGGTGGTGCTTGTATCGTCTGGTGCTGTTGCGCTGGGCTTATCGGGCCTTGGGCTATCACGGCGCACCAGCCGACTGGAGGATGCGCAGGCGGCAGCGGCGATCGGCCAGATTAAACTGGCGCAGGCATATCAAAGCGCGTTTGCTGACAGCAAACTGACCATTGCCCAGATATTGCTTTCCATCGATGATCTGGAGCACCGCCCCCGTTACCTGAATGCCCGCAACACCGTGGAAACCCTGTTGGAAAACGGCGTAATTCCAGTGATCAACGAAAACGACAGCGTGGCAACCAGCGAAATTCGTTTCGGTGACAACGACCGTCTGGCGGCGCGGGTGGCGCAGATGATGCGCGCGGACCTGTTGCTGCTGTTGAGTGATATCGACGGGCTTTATTCCGCAGACCCCCGTAAAAACGCGGAGGCAAAACTGATTTCGCATGTTAGCGCGATAACCCCAAAAATTGAAGCCATGGCAGGCCCACCAGCAGAAGTGACCGTTGGCACCGGCGGCATGATCACCAAAATTATGGCGGCTAAAATCGCGCTGACCGGTGGATGTTCGATGGTGATTATGGACGGGCGGGCGCCTTCGCCGATACGGCGGCTTTTGGGCGGCGAACAATCCACTTTGTTCACAGCCTCCGGCGATCCGCTGACGCTACGCAAACAATGGATACAGGGCATGATGGCCCCCAGGGGTTTTGTCCACATCGACGCGGGTGCGGTCGCAGCGCTGAAAAAAGGCGCGAGCCTGCTGCCTGCCGGGGTTACATCTGTTGAAGGAACGT
This sequence comes from Alphaproteobacteria bacterium, assembly GCA_021774695.1. Lineage (GTDB taxonomy): Bacteria > Pseudomonadota > Alphaproteobacteria > Sphingomonadales > Kordiimonadaceae > Kordiimonas. The sequence goes on from JAJFIU010000081.1 coordinate 18,771, forward strand.
TCCGGCGCGGCGATATGGTTGCCTGCATGGGGCCGAACGGTGATTTGTTTGCTCAGGGGCTAATATCTTACGACGCCGAGGACGCTGACCGGATCGCCGGGGTAAAATCGTCGGACGTAATCACCATATTAGGCTATGCTGGCCGCGCATCCCTGATCCACCGCGACGACTTGGTGATCATATGAAACAAGAAAGCAACAGTGCCATGGTCGAAAGCCAGAATTTCGAAAACCAAAATTTCGAAAACCAGAACATTGATGACATCAAAGCGGTGATGGACCAGATCGGCGCACAAGCGCGAGCTGCCTCCAAAAGCCTTGCGCTGGCACCGACCGACCAAAAAAACCGCGCGCTCACTGAGGCCGCAGCGCTTCTCAGGACCCGAATGAGCGAGCTTCTTACTGCAAATGCGCAAGATATCGAATTTGGCGCCAAAAAAGGCCTGTCGCCGGCGATGATCGACAGATTGCTTCTGGACGAGGGTCGCATCGAGGCGATTGCCGTCGGGTTAGAGGCCATCGCAGCTTTGCCGGACCCGGTCGGCGACGAATTGGCCCGCTGGAACCGCCCTAACGGCCTTGATATAAGCCGGGTACGTGTGCCACTAGGTGTTATCGGCGTTATCTATGAAAGCCGCCCCAATGTAACCGCTGATGCTGGCGCACTATGCCTGAAAGCCGGCAACGCCGTCATTCTGCGCGGCGGCAGCGAAAGCTTCCACTCCAGCGCAGCGATCCACGCCTGCCTAGTCGGTGGCCTCAAAGCAGCAGGACTGCCCGAGCACGCCGTGCAGCTTGTACCCACTCGTGACCGCGCCGCTGTCGGCCATATGCTAACCATGACCGGCGTAATCGACATTATTGTGCCTCGCGGCGGACGCTCGCTGGTAGAGCGGGTGCAAAATGAAAGCCGCGTACCGGTGTTCGCGCATCTTGAAGGCATTTGCCATGTCTATATCCACGCGGATGCAGACCCCGACAAGGCGCTGGCCATCGCGGTAAACGCTAAAATGCGGCGCACTGGCATATGCGGTGCGGCCGAAACACTTCTAATCGACAAAGCCGCAGCCCCTATGCTGCCGAACATTCTGGACGCGTTGATCGCGGAAGGCTGTGAAATTCGGGGCGACAACGACGTTCAGCAAATGAATGCAGCAGTGCTAAGCGTCAGTGAAGATGACTGGTATGCCGAGTATCTGGATGCGATCATATCCGTTAAGATTGTTGAAAACCTTGATGCTGCCCTCGCCCATATCGAGACCTATTCATCCAATCACACTGACAGTATTGTCACCGAAAACACGGCAGCCGCGGAAAAGTTTCTCAGCCAAGTCGACAGCGCCATTGTCATGCATAATGCTTCGACCCAGTTTGCTGACGGCGGCGAATTTGGCATGGGTGCAGAGATCGGTATCGCAACAGGCCGCATTCATGCCCGAGGTCCGGTTGGCCTTGAGCAGCTTACCAGTTTCAAATATCAGGTTCGCGGCAGCGGCCAAACACGGCCGTAATTCGTAATGGTTTCACCTGCACATACAATGCCCCTTTTGCAGCTTGCAAGTAAGTGGCGAGGCCGCACTGTCGGGCTATATGGTGGCAGTTTCAATCCAGCCCATGAGGGTCACATACATGTGGCGTCAGAGGCCATCAAACGGCTGCATTTGGATGCAATTTGGCTCATGGTCAGCCCCGGCAATCCGCTAAAGGAACTAGGCGAGCTGGCTGATCTGCAACACCGCAAAGACAGACTGCTGGAACTGGTAGACAACAGACCCAAAATAACGGTCACTGATGTTGAAAAAAAGCTGGGCACCCGCTATAGCGTTGACACAATCAAAGCTTTGCAAGCCGCAATGCCCAATACCCGCTTTGTCTGGGTGATGGGGGCGGACAATTTGCAAGACTTTCACCGCTGGCGACAATGGCGCGATATAGCCGAAATGCTACCCATTGCGATTTTTGATCGTCCGGGGTATTCTGTCGGTGGACTGAACAGCAAATTTGCGCGGCAATATGGCCGATACAAAGTGCCGTACCGTCAATTGCTCTCGACCCACGAACCGGCCTGGACCTTTGTGCCTATTCCAAGACACGCAGGTTCTGCCACAAACATACGCCGCCTTAAAGGCAATGAATGGTGGCGATAGGAAAGGAAGACTAGTTGCACGCATCATCGGAGACGCATAGCGTCACTGATCCTGTCCCGGCATTGAGCGCCGAGGATCTTTTGAAATCCGTTATTGCATCATTAGATGACAATAAAGCGGAAGATATTACCTCCATCGATTTAGCAGGCAAAACCGGAATCGCTGACTTTATGGTCATCGCAACTGGTGGTTCGCAGCGTCAAGTTGCGGCACTGACCGACTATGTGGTCAAGGACCTGAAGCAAAAGGGCCACAAAGACATGGTTACGCAGGGCCTTGCGCAGTCAGACTGGGTCCTGATCGACGCGGGTGATGTTATCGTTCATATTTTCAGGCCAGAAGTTAGAAGCTTTTATAATCTGGATAAATTGTGGACCACCGACGTTGACGAGGGAACCGAGCAAGCCTCAGAAGGCGATTCTTCGGACCCGCGAGTAGTAAATTAGGCATAGCTGACCGAGAGACTTGGTTTTGTCTCTGGGTCTGAATTTGGTCTAATTAGCAGCCGGGCATCAGCCGCGGAGAGGCTTTTTTGCACATTTCGATAATCGCAATTGGGCGCTTGCAGCGCGGCGCCGAACATAGCCTGATGACAGGTTATTTGGGGCGCTTGCCTTGGAAAAATTCCGTCACGGAAATCGAAATTAAAAAGCAATTTGCCAACGTGCGCGAACGCAAAGCGCGCGAGGCTGAAAAGCTGCTTGCCGCAGTTCCCGCTGGCGCCACAATTGTTGCGCTGGACGAAGGCGGGAAAGCGCTGAAGTCGCGGGAGCTCGCCGCCAAAATCGATGACTGGCAAGCAACCGGCGTTCGCGACATTGCCTTCATCATTGGTGGCGCCGACGGGCTGGATGCAAGCGTTATTGCCAAAGCCCAATTGAAACTGGCTTTTGGCAGCCTTACATGGCCCCATATGCTGGTGCGCGCTATGCTCGCAGAACAAATTTATCGCGCTTGGTCAATTAATGCTGGGCATCCTTATCACAGGGATTAGACTGTCCAGCTGATTGGGCGATTAAATGAAGCCAAGCAGTAATTTTAGGACAAATTCGATGACGAACAATCGTAACCCCGTGAAAAAACCAGTGATACTTTGCATTCTGGATGGCTGGGGTTACCGCGAAGACTCGCAAGACAATGCCATCAAACTGGCAAATACACCAACCTACGACCGTCTATGGAACCAGTGCCCACGCGCTTGGTTAAAGACAAGCGGTTTGGCTGTTGGCCTGCCGGATGGTCAGATGGGCAACTCCGAAGTTGGTCACATGAACCTGGGCAGCGGGCGATTGGTTTTGCAAGACCTTCCCCGCATCGACGAAGCAATCGACAACGACAGCCTAGCCAAAAACCCCGAATTGATCGCTTTCATCAGTAAGCTGAAATCAACCGGCGGCGCCGCTCATTTGATGGGACTATTGTCACCCGGCGGTGTCCACAGTCATCAGCGCCATATTGCAGCACTGGCCAATATTATCACGGGCGCAGGGGTGCCGGTTCATATTCATGCTTTCCTTGATGGCCGGGACACACCGCCGAAATCGGCTCTGGAGTTTATTGCACAATTCGAAGCTGATCTGACCAACAAAGAACTAGCCGCCATTAGCAGCGTGACCGGTCGCTATTTCGCCATGGACCGCGACAAACGCTGGGACCGGGTTGAACGGGCCTACCGGGTAATAACCGAAGCCGCGTCAGACCATTCGGCAACGTCGGCCACCGCAGCGATTGAAGCCGGATACGCCAGAGATGAAAATGACGAATTCATCAAACCTACGGTTATAGGGGGCTACACCGGCATTGCGGGCGGCGACGGACTGTTGATGGCAAACTTCCGGGCTGACCGGGCCCGCGAAATTCTAACAGCTCTGCTCGACCCGGATTTCGACGGGTTCGATCGGCGTGTTACACCGTCCTTTAGCGCTGCACTAGGCATGGTTGAATATTCAACCGCCCTAAGCCGTTTTCACCCGCTCTTGTTCCCGTCTCCCGAGATTAAAAACAGCCTCGGTGAAGTGTTGGCCAAGAACGGCGTTGCGCAGCTGCGTATCGCCGAAACCGAAAAATACGCCCATGTAACCTTCTTTTTTAACGGAGGTATCGAACCTGTTTTCGAAGGGGAAGACCGTATCCTCGTTCCGTCGCCTGATGTGGCAACCTATGATCTCAAACCCGAGATGTCGGCGTTTGAAGTGACCGAAGAACTGGAACAGGCAATTGCGAGCGGAAAATACGGCGCCATCATCGTCAATTTTGCCAATCCTGACATGGTTGGTCATACAGGCGTACTGTCGGCTGCAATCAAAGCAGTGGAAACCATAGACGCCTGTATTGCCCGGCTGGAAATTGCAGCCAACGCGGCCGGATCAACATTGTTGGTCACGGCCGACCACGGCAACGTGGAAATGATGATGGACCACGGTACCGGCCAGCCGCACACGGCGCACACTACGTTCGATGTGCCCTTGCTGATGATCAATCATGATGGGCCGCTTGCAGACGGTAGCCTGTCGGATATCGCACCCACGATGCTCTCGATTATGGGACTAAAGCAACCAAGTGAGATGACGGGTAAAAATTTACTGACCGGGCAAAACTAGGTAATTGGAAAGAAGCACTCTGACAAAATCCACTTCATCATACCGCGCCACAATATTTCGTCCGCTGATTTTGTGCTTATCGGCAGCGACAGTGCTATGGACGGTGATGCCCGCCGCTGTATTGGCTCAGGAAGACTCGTCAGCCGCCAAAGAACAGCTGAAGAGAATTGAGGCGGAAATCGCTGCGAGCGAGCGCCAGAAAACCATCCTGACCCAACAATCAAGGCGCGCCCAAGCTGCTGCCGACAAGGTTTCCGCATCGCTCATTGCCGGGGCGCGTGACATTCAGGTCGCCGAAGGCAATGTTTCTCGGCTAGAAACGCGCATCACATCGCTGGAAGCAGAGACGGACGAAAAACGCACGTCTTTACTGGCCAACAATGATAATATTGTTGAGCTGATCGCCGCGGTGGAGCGCTTGTCAAAACGGCCTGTCGTGCTGGCTCTGCTGAAGCCCGGAGATGCGCTTACAACGGCCCGCACTACCAGTTTGATGGCGTCACTGATTCCAGCAATTGACGCAAAAGCGGGCAAGTTGCGCACTGACTTAACTCTGCTTGCAGATATTCAAACGCAGCTTTCCGACCAACGTTTCAAGCTAAAGAACGGTCTAGAGGCATTAACTAAAAATCAACAAAACCTTGCTTCACTGTTTGACAGCAGACGTGCGGAAGCTGGTCAGGCAACGGAGCGCGCAAAAGCACTGGCACGCGAAATGAAGACTTTCAGCGAAGAAGCAAGCTCGCTGAGGGAGCTGATCGCGAAACTGGAACAACAGGCCGCAAAACAGCGGTCACTGGCGGCCCGACGTGATACGCCGGATACAATTGAACGTCCCTTCAGCAGCTTGGGTAAAGCGCTTAGCGAACTGAAGGGGCAATTACCCTACCCGGCGATCGGGGTGATTATGCAGCGGTTCGGCGCACGTGACGGCGCCGGCGATGCAAAAGGAATACGCATTCGAACGCGAGACAGTGCGCAAGTTATTTCGCCCTACGATGGCAGCGTTGTTTTTGCGGGGCCGTTTAGAAATTATGGTCTGCTATTGATCATTGACCACGGAGGTGGTTACCATAGCCTGCTCGCTGGTTTTGAGACGCTGCAAAGCGATGTTGGCCAGTGGGTGTTGATGGGAGAGCCTATCGGCACCATGCCAGCTGCGGCCAGCCAAGCCGGCGACGGTGAGCTATATTTGGAATTGCGACGACGTGGTACTGCGATCAACCCACTGCCGTGGCTGCAAAAACAAACGGCCAGCGCGCGGTAATTTCGCGCTTGAGTAGAGAGTAAACCCTGTTGGGTGTAATGATGAAAGGTTTCGACATGCGTAAACTGATAACCGGCGCATTGATGGCATTGGTAATTTCGCTGCCAGGGCAGGCTAAAGCAGCTGGCGACGAAGACGAATTTTACGAACGCCTCAACACCATGATGCGTATCTTCGATATGGTGCGCAAAGAATATGTCGATGAAGTGGACGACAAGGAAGTGATTGAAGCGGCCATACAGGGCATGCTCAAATCCCTTGACCCTCACTCCACCTACTTGAATCCTGACGTTTACCAACAGGTTAGAGTTCAAATGGAAGGCGAATACGGCGGCCTTGGCATCGAAGTGCAGATGGAAAACGGTGTTGTCAAAGTGGTGTCTCCCATTGACGAAACGCCGGCTGCAAACGCAGGTATTCAAGGCGGCGACCTTATTACCCACATTGACGGCAATGCAGTAGTTGGCAAAACCCTCACCGAAGCGGTCAAGCAAATGCGCGGACCTGTCGGCGCGCCAATAACCATTACAGTGATCCGCGAAGAGGTACCTGCAGCGTTTGACGTTGAAATAGTCCGCGAGAAAATTCTTGTTCGTTCGGTTCGCCACCGGATTGAAGACGAAACAATCGGCTATATCCGCGTGACCACCTTTAATATGCAATCTGGCACCGGCGTGGAAAAAGCCATTAGGAAAATTGTCGAAGAAGTGGGCGATGACCTTGACGGCGTTGTGCTTGACCTGCGCAATAATCCGGGCGGTTTGCTGGACGAGGCTATTCGCATCTCTGACGCCTTCCTTGAGCGCGGCGAAATTGTCTCCACACGGGGCCGCAGAAAAGAAAATAATAGCCGCTGGTATGCCACAACCGGCGATATGCTGGAAGGTGTGCCAGTAGTGGTGCTGGTAAATGCCTATTCGGCGTCGGCATCTGAAATTGTCGCGGGTGCCCTGCAAGACCACAGGCGGGCAGTATTGTTGGGCGACCGGACCTTTGGTAAAGGCACAGTTCAAAGCGAAATCAGACTAGGCGGGTCTGGCGACCAAGCCATACGCCTGACAACCGCGCGCTATTTCACCCCCAGCGGAGCATCCATTCAGGAACGCGGCATCGAGCCAGACATCGAAGTTTTATTTCCTAACCAGCGCCGCGCTAAACTGCGCCGAGAGGCCGACCTGCAGGGGCATATCACCAACGACCAGCTTTCGCAGGACCGTGCGGGTGAGTACGACGAGCCCATCGCTGAAGAAATTGCGGTTAAAAAGGTTGAACCAGCTGTAGCGCCGGAGGGTGCGCCAGAAGGACCGCCGGAAGATATTCAGCTTCTCTACGCGATCAAATTGTTGAAAAACATGTCGGTATTGCCGAAGGAACAGATTGCAGAGCTGCAACAACCGCGCTCACGGTAGAAAACCCAGATAATACCGCAAACCGGACTACTGTTCGGTTTGTGATTCATTAAGCTTTTTCGCCTATATTCCGACCCATCACCATTGAACCGGGAATATCTTATGCCGACCAGTCTCAAATCGCTTGCCATTGCCTGGGCTATCACGTTGCTGATTGTCGTCGGCGGCGTTGGATTGCTGGAGGCAACATATGATCCGGCAGATTCTATCGACCCAGAGGCGCAAATAGCTAACGCCGGTGCAGAAGATGTTGCTGACAAGGAACCGGAAATACCCTTCAGGCCTATTCCCGTGCAAGCTGTTGCTGAATTGCTTGAGATGACAGACCAGGGTCCATTACCCATTGTCGGTGCTGACGGAACCCGCCCGTTTGAGACCTATTCTGCAATGGCGGTTCGGGCGCCCGAGGCCCATAAGATCGCCATCATTATTACCGATATGGGCAAAATATCACGAACAACCCGCCGTGCCCTCACAGACCTGCCTGAAAACACAACTTTTGCCTTTTCGCCGTTCGGCCAAGGGATAAATGGTTGGGCGGAACAAGCGCGGCGCGCCAACCATGAAACATTGTTGATGATCCCGATGGAGCCGGCGAATTATCCGCAGGATGACCCGGGGCCGCTTACATTGTTGGTGACACAAACGCCCAGCCAAAATCTAAATTTTATGCGGGCCTCAATGTCCAAGCTTACCGGCTATCTGGGCGTGATAAATAATAAAGGCTCCCGCTTCACCGCAGCAAAAGAAAGCATGCGCCCGATGATGCAAGAGTTTCGCGCGCGCGGGCTTATGTATATTGACGGCCAAACGTCGCAATATTCCAGCGGCCCGGAACTAGCCCGCGGCATGGGAGTGCCAGTTGCCGTAAACAGCCGCCTAGGCTTTCTTGATGAAGAACTGTCAGCGGCAGTGATAAGCGAACGGTTGGACGAACTGGAAAAACGCGCGGCGCGCGACGGTTATGCTGTGGGCGTAGCGCGGCCTTATCCTATTTCTATTGACGCGGTGCGCATATGGGCCGCGGGCCTTGAGGAACGCGGCGCGGTGTTGGTGCCCATATCACAAGTCGCCGACCAGCAACCAGCCACGCCCTGATGCAAACCACCCCACAACCTGACCTGAAATCTGGTCTGCCCTACCGGCCATGCGTGGGTATCTTGCTTGTTAACAATGATAACAATATTTTTGTCGGTGAACGGCTTGATACGCCCGGCGCCTGGCAAATGCCGCAAGGCGGTATCGACAAAGGTGAGGCACCAGAGACGGCTGCCTTGCGCGAGTTAGAAGAGGAAACCGGCATAAAGTCGGAGCTAGCAACCATTGAAGCCAAAACCGCCGACTGGGTACTCTACGACCTGCCGCCACACCTTCTAGGCAAGCTATGGAAGGGCCGCTATGCAGGCCAAAAGCAGCTTTGGTTCAAAATGCGATTTACCGGGACTGATGCTGCGATTAATATCGCCACCAAGCACCCGGAATTTGGCCGCTGGAAATGGTCTGACCCGCAAGAAATAGCTGCCGAAATCGTTGAATTTAAACGCGACGTCTATACCAAAGTTCTTTCAGAACTCCTGTAAGGCTCAATGCTCACCGCCCACAAAAAAAGCGCCCAAAAGGCGCTTAATTCTGTGATTTTTCAGCCGGTTTTTAAGAAACCAATTCAGACAATGCTGTCATCCATGCCAGCTCTGTTTCCGCAAGACCGCGCACATTATCGTCGGTTGCAGCATTCACATCTTCCTGAGCCTTGGCAAGGTTCGCAGCAAGTTCGGCCGCATCAACCGTATCAAGATCAATCATTTCCTCAGCCAGAATAGTCAGGCCGGTATCACTAATCTGGGCCAAACCACTTTTAACAAAAAGCTTCTCTGGCGCGCTCGCTTCGGTCTCATATATTTCAATGACACCAGGGCGAATAGTAGACATCATCGGCGCATGCTGTGGCAGGGCGCCGAAGTCACCCTCTGTGCCCGGCACAACAACCATTGCCACTTCAACGTCTTTGAGAAGACGCTCAGGCGAGACAATTTCCAAATGCAGCGTATCTGTCATGATATCCAAATAACCTTAGCTTATGCCGCGTCCAGCGCCAGCTTCTCAGCCTTTGCAACCGCCTGATCGATACCGCCAACCATGTAGAAAGCATTCTCTGGCAGATGATCATACTCGCCGTCCACAATAGCCTTCGCTGATTTGATTGTATCTTCCAGCTGTACGAAGACACCCTTCAAGCCGGTGAAAATCTCGGCAACATGGAAAGGCTGCGACAAGAATTTTTCCATCTTACGGGCACGTGCAACAACCAGTTTGTCGTCCTCTGAAAGCTCGTCCATGCCTAGAATGGCAATGATGTCTTGCAGTGATTTATATTTCTGCAGGATTTCCTGAACTGAACGGGCAACGAGGTAATGCTCTTCGCCGACCACGTTCGGATCCATAATCCGGGACGTACTATCAAGCGGATCCACAGCAGGGTAGATACCCTTCTCAGAAATCGCGCGGTTAAGAACTGTTGTCGCATCAAGGTGTGCAAACGATGTAGCAGGTGCAGGGTCAGTCAAATCATCCGCTGGCACATATACCGCCTGCACTGATGTGATTGAACCTTTTTTCGTCGATGTAATACGTTCCTGCATGGTTCCCATGTCAGTTGCCAGCGTAGGCTGGTAACCCACCGCAGAAGGAATACGCCCCAGAAGGGCAGACACTTCAGAACCGGCCTGGGTAAAGCGGAAAATGTTATCAACGAAGAAAAGAACGTCCTGGCCTTCTTCATCACGGAAATATTCAGCCAGCGTCAAACCAGAAAGAGCAACCCGAGCGCGTGCGCCGGGAGGTTCGTTCATCTGGCCGTAAACCAGTGCACATTTGCTCTCGCCTTCCAGGTTAATAACGCCTGATTCGATCATCTCATGGTAAAGATCGTTACCTTCACGTGTCCGCTCACCAACGCCCGCGAACACTGAGTAACCACCGTGACCTTTCGCGATATTGTTGATAAGCTCTTGAATAAGAACCGTTTTACCAACACCAGCACCACCGAACAGACCAATTTTACCGCCCTTGGAATAGGGAGCCAGCAAATCAACAACCTTAATACCGGTTACCAAAATGGCCTGCTCTGTAGCCTGATCGGCGTAAGAAGGTGCCTCAGCGTGAATAGGTGCCGTCTTTTTGTGGCCGACAGGACCTCGCTCATCAATCGGCTCGCCGATTACGTTGAGAATACGACCCAGCGTTTCCGGCCCTACAGGAACCGAAATCGGGGCACCGGTATCGGTTACGGCTGAGCCGCGAACCAAACCGTCGGTCGAATCCATCGCAATGGTCCGAACGGTGTTTTCACCCAGATGCAATGAAACTTCGAGAACAAGACGATTACCGCCATTGTCTGTTTCAAGCGCGTTAAGCATCGCCGGCAATTGATCATCAAACTGCACGTCTACGACGGCACCGATTACTTGCGTGATGCGGCCAGTGTTGTTAGCCATGTGTTACACTCCTTCGTGTAATTTACTTTAGCGCCTCAGCGCCTGAGATAATTTCAATTAGTTCTTTTGTAATATTTGCCTGACGAGTGCGGTTATACGTAATCGTCAAACTATCAATCATTTCGCCAGCGTTGCGTGTTGCACTATCCATCGCCGACATCCGTGAACCCTGCTCGGAAGCAGCATTCTCTAGTAGACCACGATACATTTGTGTCGCGACATTGCGCGGTAGAAGGTCTTCAAGAATTGAAGCTTCGTCTGGCTCGTACTCGTATGCTGCGCCGCCCAGTGCGTCAGCGGCAATGTCGCCGTCAGCCAGCTCAGCAAGCGGTGCCGGGATAAGTTGCTGGTTTGTAACAACCTGCACCAAAACCGACTGGAATTTGGCATAAAACAAAGAAGCAACATCAAATTCACCGCGGTCGAACATCGCCAAAACTTCTTGAGCGATCGGCTGGGCATCAGCAAAAGCAAGTCGTTTAACCGCTGAAAGGTCCTTCAGATCAATAATACGGTCTTTGTGCTCACGGCGTATAACCGCGTAACCTTTTTTACCGATGCAAAGAATTTTAACCGTCTTGCCAGCTGCCAGCAGTTTTTCGATGTGGGCGCGTGCACCCTTTACGATATTGGTATTGAAACCACCGCACAGGCCGCGCTCCGACGTTGCAACGATAACCAGATGAACGTCTTGCTTGCCAGTTCCAATCAGTAGTGGTGAAGAACCGGGTGTGTCTTGCGCTGACGAACCAAGGCCCGCCATAACACTTTCCATCCGCTCAGCGTAAGGGCGCGCCGCTTCGGCAGCCTCTTGCGCACGCCGCAGCTTGGACGCCGCAACCATTTTCATGGCTTTGGTGATCTTCTGCGTCGACTTTACGGACGAAATCCGATTTTTCAGGTCTTTAAGGCTCGCCATATGTCGCGCCTTTCTCTACTGAGTTCAAACTTAACTAAACGACTTTGTGAAGGCTTCGAGAATAGACTTCAGCTTGGCTATTGTCTCATCACTGAGTTTCTTCTCGGACGCAATAGTTGCCAGCACGTCAGCATGTTTACCGCGCATCTCGGTCAGATACTGCTCCTCAAAGCGGGTAACATCAGTTGTCGCGATTTTGTCGAGATAACCGTTCACGCCAGCAAAGATAGAAACAACCTGCTCTTCAATTTTAAGCGGCGAATACTGAGCCTGCTTAAGTAGCTCGGTCAAACGAGCGCCACGGTTCAACAGTTGCTGTGTCGCGGCGTCCAGGTCAGAACCAAACTGCGCAAAGGCTTCCATTTCGCGGTATTGAGCAAGCTCAAGCTTAATCGAACCCGCAACCTGCTTCATCGCTTTGATCTGCGCAGCAGACCCCACACGAGATACAGACAGGCCAACGTTAATCGCCGGACGAATACCTTTATAGAAAAGCTCTGTCTCAAGGAAAATCTGACCATCAGTGATCGAAATCACGTTGGTTGGAATATAAGCTGACACATCGCCGGCCTGCGTTTCAATGATTGGCAGTGCCGTCAAGGAACCGCCGCCTGCGGCATCAGACATTTTCGCAGAACGCTCAAGCAAACGACTGTGAAGATAGAATACATCACCAGGATACGCCTCGCGTCCAGGAGGACGACGAAGCAAGAGTGACATCTGACGGTAAGCAACAGCTTGCTTGGTCAGGTCATCATAAACGATTACAGCATGCATGCCGTTATCGCGGAAATATTCACCCATCGCAGCGCCAGTGTAGGGTGCCAGGAACTGAAGCGGAGCAGGCTCTGATGCAGTTGCGGCAACTACGATGGAATATTCCATCGCGCCTTTTTCTTCCAGAGACTTAACGATCTGCGCAACAGTAGAGCGCTTCTGGCCAATAGCTACGTAGATGCAAAACAATTTCTCATTGTCGGCAGCTTCGTCATTGGTCAGTTTTTGATTAATGAAGGTATCGATCGCAACAGCGGTTTTACCTGTTTGGCGGTCGCCAATGATAAGTTCGCGCTGGCCGCGGCCAACCGGCACCAATGCGTCAATCGCCTTAAGGCCAGACTGCATCGGCTGATCAACTGATTTCCGAGGGATAATGCCAGGAGCTTTAACCTCAACCCGGGTACGCTCAACATTGTCGAGCGGGCCTTTACCGTCAATCGGGTTGCCAAGCGCGTCTACAACGCGGCCAAGCAAACCTCTGCCGACTGGCACATCCACGATGGCGCCTGTCCGCTTGACGATGTCGCCTTCTTTAATGCCTTGGTCGTTACCGAAAATAACGACACCGACATTGTCGGTTTCCAGGTTCAGCGCCATGCCTTTAATGCCGCCAGGAAATTCGACCATTTCACCGGCCTGCACCTGATCGAGGCCGTATACACGGGCGATACCATCACCAACCGAAAGAACGGTACCAACTTCTGAGACTTCAGCGTCGGTGCCAAAATTAGCGATCTGATCCTTCAGGACCTTAGAGATTTCCGCTGCACGGATATTCATTATTGAACCCCTTTCATAGCGATTGCGAGGTTATCGAGTTTGGTTTTTAAGGAGCTATCGATCATACGAGAGCCGACTTTCACTTTCAATCCGCCAAGCAGGCTTTCGTCCACGACCTGATCAATCGTCACGTCGCTCCCGATGGCAGATTTCAAATTCTTTTGCAGTGCGGTCATTTGAGCCTTGCTAAGCTTGGCGGCGCTTACCACATTTGCGCTGACTTCGCCGCGGTGGTCCGCAACCAGCTTTTCAAACGCCTGAATAATCAATTCCAGTGCAACAAGGCGCCGATTCGCAGCCAAAACACCAAGGAAGTTAATAGTCAGTTTTGAAAAGCCCGCAACAGATGCAACCGCATCAACACCCTTTTGCTGTTCATCGCGCGTTATTATCGGCGATGACACCAGAGTATTGAAATCGGCATTATCAGCAAGCAAGGTACGCATAGCAACAAAGTCAGCCTCAACGTCCTGCAAGGCATCGTTTTCAACGGCAAGGTCAAATATGGCCAACGCATAGCGGCCCTGCAGTCCTGAAACAATTGCTTTTTGCGAGGTCACGTAAGACGTCCCCTGAATTAATGACTGAACCTATTGGCTCGGCTATGTGAGGCATTCTAAAAAGGCCGCGCTCACGCTCAAATTGTTGGTCATTTCAATCTGGGTAGATTTACCCGAATTCGGCGCTGACCAGACCAAATGCGTGCTCCCTCTAGCATAGAGATTTATGGCTTGCAAGCCGCCATATTGAGAGAATCATGAATCTTTTCTATCCGGGGCTTTTAAGCCACCTAAACCAAGGGAATTCCACACCGTTTAAATGAGGTATATTGCCGAAAAAACAAGAAAAACTGCCGGCAAATTACAGAAAGTTCCAGAAAGCTCCAGAAAGTTACAGAAAGCTATAAGGATCGATATCTATCTTGATTTTCACGCCTTTTATTTGTCGGGTTCTTGTGACCCATTCACGAACAATCGGTTGCAAACCACCACGCTTTTGTCCGTGCACCAGCAGCCGCATCCTGTGCATACCGCGCACTCTCGACAGCGGGGCGGGCGCAGGGCCCATGAAAGCCACCCCTTCAATGTTCGGTGCACTGGTTGCCAGCAACCTGCCCTGATCAACAACCGCCGCAATATCCACGCCGGAGAGAATGATCGACGTAAGCTGACCGTATGGCGGCATACTATAGCGCTGGCGAGCTTCCTGTTCGGCCTGCATGAAGGTTTCGCCGTCACCGGACAATAGCGCCCTAACCACCGGATGCTCGGGCTCGTATGTTTGCAAATATACCGTGCCCGGCTTGTCTGCCCGGCCAGCACGACCTGCCACCTGCACCAGTTGCTGGTAAGTTCGCTCGCCTGCGCGCAGGTCACCGCCGCGCAGGCCCAAGTCCGCATCGATCACACCCACCAGTGTCAGGTTGGGGAAGTGATATCCCTTGGTAACAATCTGCGTTCCGATAACGATATCAAGTTCGCCGTCTGCGATCTGCCCAACCATCTCGGCGGTCAGCCGCGGGTTGGTCATGGTGTCGCTGGTCATCACTGCTATGCGCGCACCCTCAAACTGGTTCGATACCTCTTCAAACAACCGTTCCACGCCGGGGCCGCAGGCAACCAGGCTGTCTTCCGTTTGGCATTCCGGGCAAGCGTCAGGCGACGGCCTAACAAAACCGCATTGGTGGCACTGTAATTCTTTACGGAAACGATGCTCCACCAACCACGTAGAACAGCTGGGGCATTCGATTCGGTGCCCGCAGGTGCGGCAAAGCGTTAGCGGCGCATAACCGCGGCGGTTCAAAAACAGCATCACCTGCTCGCCGTTTGTGATCGTCTCCTGCATAGCACTCACAAGCTTTGGAGCCAGCCACTGACCAGCGCCGGGCGCGCTCACTCGTAAATCTATTGCTTTCATTGCCGGCAACACCGCAGCACCGAAACGCTCGCGCAGCACCAGTTTTTCGTATTTGCCGCTATCGGCATTGACCAAAGTTTCCAGCGACGGTGTCGCGCTGGCCAGCACAATGGGGCATGCGGCAAGCTTGGCCCGCACGATGGCCATGTCGCGAGCATGATAAAGAACCCCCTCTTCCTGTTTGAAGGAAGGGTCGTGTTCCTCGTCCACAGTAATGAACGCCAATTTTTTAAACGGAAGAAACAAAGCCGAACGCGCACCAACCACAACACGAGCCTGCCCGCTGGCCACCGACCGCCAAGCCCTGCGGCGTGCAGCAATTCCAATATCCGAGTGCCACACCACAGGCCGTGTACCAAAACGCGTCTCGAAGCGGGTGAGCCACTGGGACGTGAGGGCAATTTCCGGCACCAACACTAAAACCTGGGTATCGTCCTCTTTCAGCGCCTCGATCAGGCCTTCAAAGTAAACCTCGGTTTTGCCCGAGCCGGTTATGCCGTCCAGCAGGAACGGTTTGAAGCCACCTTCCCACACGCAGTCACGAATCGCCTGCGATGCAGTTTCCTGCTCCTCGGAAAGCAGCGGCCCTTCGATGGTGGCGTCCGGCAAGCCAAATGGCTGATCGACTGATATCTCTATAGCTTGCAACGCACCGGCTTTGGCCAAGCCCGACACCACAGCAGCAGAAACCCCGGCCCGCTCGGCCAGTTGCGCGCCGGTTGCAGGCGTGTCGTCCACCGCATCCAATACCGATTGCCGCGCCGCCGTCAGGCGCAGTCCCTCGGGCACATCGCACTTTATATAGTGAGTGCGCATCGGCACCTCGGCCAGCGCTGCCGGGGACGACAGTGCCATGCGCAAAACAGCACCAGGTGATGACAATGTGTAGGTAGCCACCCAATCAATAAACTTACGAAGATCATCAGCAAAAAGCGGCAGCGGAAGGATTTTCTCAATGGGCTTTAATTTTTCCAGCGGCAATTGTTTTCCGCCCCTGTCAGCGCTTTCGTCCCACACAACACCTACGGCAGACCGCCCGGAAAGCGGCACCTGAACCAGAGTGCCCGGCGGCGGCACCGGTTCATTGGCAGGCAGCCGGTAATCCAGCACCCCTTTAAGCGGCAATGGCAACAGCACTTGTACCCGCGCGGGCTGCATGTCGCTGTCATTGAGATCAAAGTTGGCTTGGTCCGTCAAAGAATGCTGTCCTGTTGGGGGTGGTGCAGTGCCGCTGACCGGCAGCATAGGAAACCACCCCGATAACCGCAATCATCCATCGCACACGTTAAAGTAAAAATATTGGCTAGGCAGGCGCGGCGCAGCCATTTATAAAGCTTGCAAGGTTAATCAGCATTCGGGCCAGTTCAGCGCCCCACTTACCGCCAGCCAAGGAGCGCAGCCATGAAATTCTTCCTCGACACCGCCAACATTGACGAGATTCGCGAAGCCAATGCCACCGGCCTTCTGGACGGGGTTACCACTAACCCGTCATTGATCAAAAAAGCGGGCCGCGAGTTTTTCGAAGTGATCGGCGAAATTGCGGGCGAAGTTGATGGTCCTGTGTCAGCTGAAACCGTGGCGCATGACCACGAAACCATGCTCAAGGAAGGTCTCAAATGCGCCAAAATCGCTGACAATATTGCAGTTAAAGTGCCTTTAACGCTTGAAGGCCTTAAAACCTGTAAGGCCCTGCGCGCCGAGGGCATTATGGTGAACGTAACCCTGTGTTTCTCGGCTAATCAGGCGCTGTTGGCTGCCAAAGCCGGTGCCAGCTTTATCTCGCCGTTTGTTGGCCGTCACGACGATGTAAGTTTTGATGGCATGGCGCTGATCGAAGACATTCGCACCATCTATGACAATTATGCTTTTGATACCGAAATATTGGTCGCGTCAGTGCGCCACCCGGTTCATGTGCTCGAGAGCGCGCGCATCGGTGCCGATGTTGCCACCTTCCCGTGGGACGTGATGAAAAAGCTGTTCAACCACCCACTGACAGCCAGCGGCCTTGCCGGTTTTGACAAAGACTGGGCAGCAACCGGCTTCTCTATCCTCTAGTCATAAGTCAGTCTGCCATTACATGGAACAATCCGCTTTCCATCTGCTACGCAGCGAGTGCGACTGGCCTGACCTAACCGGTGTGCCGCCGTGGGATTATACCCTCGGCGGTGGTGGCCGCGATCTGATTGACCGGGTTATCACCGAATCGGGTGCGGTCCATATGTTGGAAATCGGTTGTTTTTTGTGTGCATCAGCGCGTCGGTGGCTTTCAAACCACCCGAACCTAGAGCTTGTGGGTATCGACCCGTGGGATGTCAGCCTCATCGATCAGGTGGCGCGCTACATCGGCCGCCCCAACCTAACCCGCCGCTACCCCGACCCGTCAACCCAGCAACAAATGCTGGCGGACATTACCAAAAACGGCCCTTATGCCACTGCGTTAGCCAATGTGGTTGAATTCAGGGACAGATTCGCCCCAGTGCGTGGGCTGTCGCCCGAAAAGCTCTACGAGCTGAAGGACAAAGGGTACGAGCCCGATATTGTTTATATCGACTGCAACAAGAAACCCGACGAGCTGGAAGTAAGCCACAAGCTATGGCCAACCGCCCATATCACCGGCGATGACTGGCACTGGAACCGGGCGCACGGTTACCCGATGCGCACCGTGGTCAACGACTTTGCAGCCAAACACGGTTTTACCGTAGAGGCCGACTGGGCAACCTGGATTTTAAAACGCTAGACCCTGCGCCGAATGACCGCTTAACTGTCATTGGCCGCCAAAGTAACAAGGCCAATGTTTGATAAGGAAGCAAAGCTTGATGTCTGAACTCCTGTCACCCAGTTTGTTGATGATTGTTGTCGCCTCGGTGGCTGCGATGCTGTTGCTGCGCCCGCGGGTTTTCCGGGCGCCGCTGTGGCGAGCGATGGTAACACCGTTTGCTTCCATCATTGGCTCAGGCTTTTTGGTCGCCGCGCCCATTCTGGCGCATGTTGCGGGTAATTTTGCCTGGCTTGCCATGCTGGGGCTATGCGCTGCGGGTTACTTGTTCGGCGCTGCAATCCGCCACAATATACTTCATGTGGAACCCATTCACGCCGCCCACATGCCCATCAGTTTCAAGGCGCTGGAACAATTTTCAGACCTGGCGCTTGCGTTCGCCTATTTTGTGTCAGTGGCGTATTACCTGAACCTGTTTGCCGCTTTTGCGCTTCGGGCGGATGACATTGTAGACCCCAATTTAATCCGCTGGTTTTCCTCCGGCGTCATCGTGCTATTGGGCCTGCTTGGTGCCATACGCGGGCTTCGCGCGTTAGAGAATCTTGAGGTTGTCGCCGTCGGCATAAAACTGGCGTTGATTGCAGGGCTGCTGGCGGCACTATCGCTTGCCGGGGCTATCGCCTTAACTGGCGGCCCGATTACACTCACGGACATCAGTCTGCCAGTTGGCTCCAAAAGCGCTGGCACGCTCTTGGGACTATTGATTTTGGTTCAAGGGTTTGAAACATCGCGCTACCTCGGCGCCTCTTATGATGGCCCAACCCGTGTCAAAACCATGAAATATGCCCAGTGGCTCGCCACCGGTATTTATATCGCCTTCATCTTGTTAGTTACGCCGTTTTTTACTGGCAACCTGCCCGCAGAAGGCGGCGAAACCGAAATTATCACGATGTTGGCTTCGCTTGGTACAATTGTCGGCCCCCTAATCATCTTTGCGGCGCTGGCATCCCAGCTATCCGCCGCCGTCGCAGATATGAACGGTGCTGGCGGATTATTGAACAGCGTCAATGCTCGACTTGTTCCCGTAAGTGTCGGCTATCTACTGACCGCGATTGCGGCGCTGGCAATAACCTGGACCGCCAGCATTTTGGAAATCATCACCTATGCATCAAAGGCTTTTGTGCTGTATTACGGGCTGCAAAGTGCCCTTGCTTTATTGGACACTCTTCGAACGAAACAAGCCAATTACATATTGAAGGCAACGCTTTTTGCTGCCCTGTGTATGCTGAGTTTAGCAGTGCTTGTTTTCGCGGTGCCCGCCCAAATTTAAGCTCAAGGACACGACAACCGCATGATTGCCGACAAAGGTATGTTTCGCGAACCTTTTAGCTTGAGTGTGGACTTTAGCCTTCCGCGGGCTCAACCCAGTTCACATGACCCATTTTGCGTCCCGGGCGCGGGTCTGACTTGCCGTAATGGTGAAAGCTTGCTTTCGGGTCCGCCAGATATTGCTCGCAGTCCAGAATATCATCACCGAGCAGGTTTTTCATCCGCACGGCACCGCGCGCTTCAGCTGGCCCAAGCGGCAGATCACAAATTGCGCGAATATGCTGCTCGAACTGGCTGGTGGCGGCACCGTCCATAGTCCAATGACCGGAATTATGGACCCGCGGTGCAATTTCGTTGACGATGATCTGATTTTTATCATCGTTGACAAACATCTCAACCCCCATCACACCCACATACTCAAGTGCGTTGGCCACTTTGGTTGCGATCACCTTGGCTTTGGCTTCCACCAAATCGCTTACTTGTGCAGGCACCGTCGTTACATCAAGAATATGATTGGTATGCACATTTTCGCCGACTGGGTATGCGGCCACATCACCAGATGCACTTCGAGCAACAATCACACTGATTTCTCGGTCGAAATTAACAAACCCTTCAAGAATAGCGGGGGTGCTGCCGGTAACCGAGAGCACTTTAGCCAGATCCTTGGAAGTTTTAACCAGCTGTTGGCCTTTGCCGTCATAGCCAAAACGCCGTGTTTTCGCCACCGATGGACGCCCGATGACCTTAAAGGCCGCATCCAATTCCTCGGCGGTATGAAATTCCTGATAAGGTGCAGTTTTCACCCCGGCATCAGCCAAAAACTGTTTTTCCGTCAGCCGGTCCTGACTGACCATCAATGCGCGCGCACCTGGCCGCAACAAAGTGTTCTGCGAAACGATATCAGCGGTTTGGGCAGGCACATTTTCAAACTCGTAGGTGGCCACATCCACTGAACGTGCGAACTCGGTCAGCGCTACGTCATTGGTATAGGATGCAATGGTTGTTTTGTCCGCCACCTGAAACGCCGGGCTGTTTTCCTCCGGACAATAAATATGACAGCGATAGCCAAGGTTCGCTGCCGCTAATGCCAGCATTCTACCAAGCTGGCCACCGCCCAGTATTCCTATCGTGCCGCCCGGATTAATTCGTGTCATGGCAGGCCCCCGCTTGCATTTTTGCAGTTATTTTGTCGGTTCTTCAGCAACACTCGCGGTCTGGGCCGCGCGCCAATCATCAAGGCGGGCTGCAAGCCCTTCATCCATCAATGCAAGTACCGCAGCCGCCAACAAGCCAGCGTTCTTGGCCCCGGCGTTACCTATGGCAAGCGTGCCGACAGGCACGCCGCCGGGCATCTGCACAATCGACAGCAGGCTATCTTTGCCTGAAAGCATGCTGGATTGCACCGGCACGCCGAACACTGGCAACGGCGTCATGGCTGCTGCCATGCCTGGCAGGTGTGCCGCGCCGCCAGCCCCGGCAATAATACATTTCAGGCCTCTGGCCTTCGCGCCTTTGGCATAGTCATACAGGCGGTCAGGCGTACGGTGAGCCGAGACTATTTTTGTCTCATAGCTAACACCCAGTGCATCCAGCGCCTCTGCAGCATGTTTCATGGTCGGCCAGTCTGATTGACTGCCCATGATAATCCCAACGGATGGCGCTGCATTCGGCACGGCAAATATCCTATATTTTGGCCTTACGGGCCACCTGGTTTGCAGAAGCGCGCATTATAGACACGGACTTTTCGATTGCAAGCTGGAGATAACCGCCCAAGCCAGATGACAAGAAGTGAGTAGGATTAGCTTGATGGCAACAGTTCATTAATACTAATAATGATACAAGGTATCCAATTATAGACTGATAGCTATAGGAATTGGGATGAAAGTCTCCAGCACACCTGGGGTTGTACGAAACGCACCGACAGGACCAGCGCGCCGAACCGGCAAAGCAGGTTCGGGAAGTGAGGCATCTGCTGTCAGGCAGATTGAAGATACCGTGCAGGTGCTGGGCATTCCGCCGGAGGAAATGACCGAGCGGGTTCAGCATGCCATTATGTCATTGATGCAGGAAGTTGATAGCCTGCGCCAAGAATTGGACAATACCAACCGACGGCTGCGCCAGATGGAAGATGTTGCGGACACCGATGCGCTGCTTCCCATTCCCAACAGGCGGGCCTTTGTGCGCGAGTTGAACCGGATGATTTCCTTTGCCGAACGGTACGGCACACCCTCAACGCTGATGTTCATTGACTTGAATGACATGAAAAATATCAACGACAAATACGGCCACGATGCCGGTGACAAAGCCTTGTTTCATGTGGCACGCCTGCTGGCAGACAATGTGCGGACAACCGACGTAATCGGCAGGCTTGGCGGCGACGAATTCGGTGTGATACTGGCACAGGCAGACGAAAAGATCGGTGCTGAAAAGGCCGCGTCGCTCGCTGATATTATTTCTGACAACGCGCTGGAACTTAACGGCGAAATGCTGGACATGAGCCTTGCCTTTGGCACCTATACCTTCCGGTCAGGTGACAAACCCGACGATGCGCTGGATAAAGCTGACAAAGCGATGTACGAAAATAAGCGTGATATGAAGGGCGAGGAAAATACCAGATAAACATCAGACTTGATAAATTCAGTTATTCACCCTCAAGTTCAGCCTGTTGACGCTAACCTCACGCGATAATATCCGGCAACAGCAAGCCTTCAAGCTTTTTGATTTCGTCTTTCAATGCCAGCTTGCGCTTTTTCAGCCTTTGAACCTGCAATAGATCATACAAACCTGTGGACTGTATCGCCTCAGTGGCTGTATCCAGATCACCGTGCTCTTCTTTCAAGAAAGCCAGTCTTGCGCGAACAGCGTCTTCGTCCATTTTTCACCTTTGGCCGACCTTAACGTGATGCTATCGTCGGGCGGGTTGATACTAATGCATAAACCGTGGGCGGAAAAGCCTGTCCATGACTTATTAGGTATATATTTGTGGATGAAGACCAGAGCATGACGCAATTGTTTGATCCAGATAAATTTTGGGATTATTCAAACCAACTATACGGCCAGGCAGGCGTGAAAGAATGCTGCCTGACACTGCAAAACCACCACGGCGCCGACATTAACTTATTACTTCTTTGTTGCTGGATTGATCAACACCAGCTTGTAATCAGCGAGGTTGCCCTACAGAGATTGATTAAACTGTCGCAAGATTGGCAAACAGGGCAGTTGTACCCGTTAAGAACGGCTCGCGCCAAACTAGACAGAGGCAGCATGCCGTACCTGACCGCCCTCAACCACGAGCTGAACGCAGAGAAAAAAGAACAGAGCGCATTGATTGACCTGTTGAACCAACCACAAGCGCTCAATCACAAGCAGCCTTTTTCCACTGGAACGAATTGCGTCGCCTATGCAGGCTTAAAGCCATTCCCGCTCGAAGAATTTTCTGCACTGACCTCTGCTTTTGCCAAATAGCGCTTTTAAAGGCTTTTTGCTGAAGATGTAGATTTAAGGCCCTGATTCTTCCGTATTTTGCTCCGGTAAAATACCAGGTCAATTTCCAATGCGTCCTAAACCCCGGTGAAATAAAGTGAACTTTAAATCCGAAATCTTTCCGTGACTCTGGCCTCGATAAATGATGAAATAAAAATGTAACAACTAAACGAAGGAGATAAGGGTATGAGCTTAGAAATGCATGTTGCTACATTGAACCAA
>JAJFIU010000082.1 GCA_021774695.1 Alphaproteobacteria bacterium
GCACACTAAGTAGAGTCAAAAGTACACTAACTTATGAAACAAAAGCAAAAACTTACCTTAATAGCCAATGGCGATGCCATCTTTGCGCATCTCAGAGGCGCCCCAATAAACTCCGGTGCACGGGTCGCGCCATATAGCCTGAAAGCCACCGAATGGCCCACTGGTTATCTCAAGCCTGTGCCCTCGCTGCGCCAGCTCGTCATACACAGGCCGAGTTATGCCGCTTTCCAGCTGAAGCGTGCCGCCCTCATCCATTCGGCCCTGCCATGTGGGTTCGGTTGAGCCCAGATGGTGTAACCTGGCGGCGTCGCCCGCTTCCTGCACCGTCATGCCGAAATCGAGCATATTGACCACAATCTGAACGTGGCCCTGCGGCTGCATGGCAGCACCCATCACACCAAAACTCATAATCGGCTGGCCGTTTTTAGTTAAAAATGCTGGGATAATGGTGTGGAAAGGCCGCTTTCTTGGTACATAGACATTGGGATGATCTTCTTGCAACGCGAACTGAGCACCGCGGTTTTGAAACATAAAACCAAGGCCATCAGGCACCAAACCCGAGCCCATCCCCATATAGTTGGACTGGATTAACGAGACCATCATGCCGTCCCTGTCGGCAACAGTCAGGTAAACAGTATCACCTTCCAGCAGCTTGGCATCACCGTGGTCCACGTCTGTCAGCGCGCACTCCATATCGATCAAAGCACGGCGCTCGGCGGCATAGTCTTCTGATAGCAGCGCATCCAAAGACACATCATAATAATCGGGGTCGGCATAAAAACGCGCGCGGTCCTCAAACGCTAATTTCTTGGCTTCCGTAAGCACATGCAAATAGTCGGCAGAATTATGCCCCATCGATGCAAGGTCAAAACCTTCAAGAATATTGAGCATTTGCAAGGCGGCGATGCCTTGACCGTTGGGCGGCAGTTCCCAAACGTCAAAACCACGGTAATTTACAGAAACCGGCTCTATCCAGTTTCCGCAGTGCTGCTCAAAATCAGCTTTCCCGAGCGGGCCACCAATGCGCTTGAAATAGCTATCAATTGTATCGGCTATCTGTCCTTTGTAAAAAGCATCTCGCCCATCTCGGCCGATCACCTCCAATGTGTCAGCCAGCTCTGGGTTTCTAAATATCTGCCCTTCAACCGGCGCTTTACCGTCGATCAGATAGGTCGAGCGGTAGTTGTCAATCTCTTCGATTATCCCGGCGTCTAAACCCGCCGGATAATCCTCAGCATGCTGCTGCATTTGGTCGGCAATCACCTGAGTGACGGGGAACCCAGATCGAGCATAATCAATTGTCGGCGCTAAAATGTCCGACATTGATATCTTGCCAAATTTCTCATGCAGCATAAACCAGCCGTCCACCGCGCCGGGTGTTGAAACTGCCAGGCTACCATAGTCCGGAATAGCCTTCTTACCACCTAACTTTGCCTTCAGTTGGTCCAGTGTCTGGCCAACCGGGGCCCTACCAGACCCATTAAGGCCGTGTAATTTCTCGCTTTCTGGATCCCAAACAATGGCAAAAAGGTCACCACCGATACCGCTACCAGTGGGCTCCATAAGGCCTAGGGCTGCATTGGCCGCAATCGCAGCATCAACCGCAGACCCGCCTTTTTTAAGAATATCAATCGCGATCTGGCTGGCGAGCGGATGGGAGGTCGCCGCCATGCCCCGGCTTCCAAGAATAGCACTCCGGGTAGCCCACGGCGCACCGGTTACTCTGTCGCCGCGATTATCACCGCGTAGTGCCACAGAGGGCGTCGGACCTAAGCTTGCTTGTGTCACTATTCTACCTCCTGTCCATGCGGCATTATTTTGCAGGCAACAATAACCTGACCCCAAGTCCGCCAAGCGGCGCTGTGCTCAGTTTCACGTTACCGCCATACATGTCGGCGATATCTCGAACGATTGCCAAGCCCAGCCCGGTTCCTGGCATCTGCTCGTCAAGGCGCTGCCCCCGGTCAAACATGCTGTCACGTTTGTCTGCAGGCACACCCGGACCATCATCGCTAACCAATATTTCCAACAGCGGGCGGCGCAGCCCTTCTTCTAGCCGGGCAACCGTTACTGTAACCTCGGAGACAGCCCATTTCGCCGCATTGTCCAAAAGATTGCCCAGCAACTCGTCAAAATCTTCCTTCTCGCCGTCAAACATTAATCCGGGGTCACATTCAACCGACATTTCCAATTGTTTATCACCGGCGATTACGGCGACCGCGTTTGCCAGCTTGTTAATCCGGTCGCAGACAGGCAGGCCAACCCCGGTGCCACCGCCTGCAATTCGGGCGCGTTTAAGGTGATGATCTACATGGACACGGATTTCCTTGGTCTGCCGTGCAATAGTCGAGCTCTGCTCGCTATCATCGCCGTCCACCGCGTTTTGGATCACGGAAAGCGGCGTTTTCAGCGCATGCGCCAAATTACCCACATGAGTCCGCGCGCGCTGAACCAGCTTGTCATTCTGATCAATCAGCCCGTTGATTTCGTCAACCAGCGGCTTAAGGTCTTGCGGCAGCTTCGGGTCACGGGCCGATGCAAGCTTGGCAGCCCGCCCTGCCCGCACATCGCCCAAATCGCGTTTAATTTGCCGAAGTGGCCGCAACCCGTAACTGACCTGCAAAACAAGCGCCAATGTCACGGTCAGTAAAATCAGCGCAAGCGCACTGACAAGAAGCCAGTTAAACCGATTAATGGCGGCCTGAACCTCGGCCATATTACTGGCGACCTGATAGTGAAACACCTGCTGCGCCTCGGGCAGAATAATGTCGTGCTCCGCCAGCCTGAGCTGTTGCCCGTCGGGTCCGGCGACAATGCTGTAGCGCAGCGAAAATCGCCGCTTTTCATGGTGCGCATCAAGCGCGAAATCCCATAGCGACCGCGAACGCAGCGGTTCCATCTCCTCAGTTGAAACCTGCCAGTACCAACCTGAATAGGGCGTGACGAAACGCTGATCAGCAAGCGCTTGATTGAAGCGAAAATCGCCGTCCGGCGACACTTCGCTGATACCAATCAATGTGTCCAGCAACAGCTCCAGCCGTTTGTCCACATCGGTCAAAACATAACTACGAAATGCAAACGACAATACAAAGCCGCCAACAACAAGTGCGACAAACGACCAGACAACCGCTGACATTACCAGCCTGCCAGTCAAAGACCCGATAAAGCGGGCAGCCCTGCTGGCATCTGGTTCTGCGAGCTGTACCGGGTCAGAAGCCACATTGTTGTCGCTTTGGTTCACGCGCTATCGTCCTCCCACTCGATCCGGTAGCCGAGCCCGCGCACGGTCTGAATTATCGGCACGGCCAATTTCTTGCGGATGCGATTGACGAAAACTTCGATGGTGTTGCTGTCTTTATCAAAATCCTGATCATAAATATGCTCGGTCAATTCGGTCCGCGAGATAACTTTGCCCTCGTGATGCATCAGGTAAGACAAGAGTTTGAATTCCTGGGCCGTCAGTTTTACCGCGCTGCCATCCACCGTTACCTTGCTGTTGCGTGTATCAAGGCGCACAGGACCGACGGCCAGCACAGGCGACGTCTGGCCTGCCGACCTACGAATTAATGCGCGCAGCCGCGCCAATAATTCCTCAACGACAAAAGGTTTCGCCAGATAATCGTCAGCGCCCGCATCCAGCCCTTCCACTTTGTCGGTCCAGCTATCGCGGGCGGTTAAAATCATCACTGGCATTTTCTTGTCGTCAGCACGCCATTTTTTTAGCACGCTGGCGCCGTCCATAATCGGCAAACCAAGGTCGAGAATGACCGCATCGTAGGGTTCGGTATCGCCGAGAAAATGGCCTTCCTCGCCGTCATGGGCCATATCATAGGCGTAACCAGCATCTTTCAAATTATCGGCAATTTGCCCGGCCAGCGTTACATCATCTTCAACAATCAAAATTCTCATTGTGCCCCCTCAAAATCGTAAATTAGCAATTACCGCGCTAGCGCCGGCTGACGATGGTGCCGTTTTTCGCATCCACAACCACAACCATGACCCGGCCATTCTTCGGGCGTACCCGCAAATCATATTGCCAGCCCCGGTTAGTACGGCGTAGCTTCTGGCCGACAACTTTTCCGTCCACTTGACTTTCGACAATACGCTTGATCGCCGAATAGGGCAGTATATCACCGCGCTTTAACGCTTCGCGGGCGTCATCATGCTCGTCCATCGCTGCGTATACGGCGCGTGAAGACACTGCACTGCCGACACCCGGCAACACGACGTAACAAGCAACCAACAACAAAATCGCTAAAATATGTTTCATAGGCTATACTTTCGCAGATAGGCGCTGAACAATCGATGAACCGACATGATGACGGACTATGCAGTCCAATCAAGAAAATAATAGTTTCACTGCTTGCCAATTGCTGGCCAATTGCTAGCCAGAAGGTGGAACCGCCCGGAACGCAAACCACCGAGATTTTAGGGGGCTACAATGAAATCAATAATTCTACCACTAACCCGGGACAGCGACGCCAAAAGCCTCGCGGCCTCCGCTGCTAAACTTGCCGACCGCTTCGGCGCAACCCTTACCGGGCTTTTCGTTCGCCGTGATCCCAAACATGCTATCCCCCTGCTGGGAGAAGGCCTGACAGCGGAAATGATTCAGGAAATGTGCGATGCAACACAGCGCGAGGGCCTTCGCTATGCTGCAGAGGCCGAAGCATTCTTCCACGCGGCGACAGCGGCTGAGGGTATTGGTACGCCGCAAGATAACGACGGCGACGGCGCCATCGCCCTATGGCGGATGCTGGTCGGTGATGTCGAAGACCATGTTGGCCGCTGCGCCCGCACTGCCGATTTCGCGGTGTGCGAGCGCCCGCAAGGCAAAAACAGCGCTCAGTCAGAAATTTTTAATGACCTTGTATTTCGCTCTGGCCGCTCGGCATTGATGTTACCGGAGGCATACGATGGCCCCATGCTCGACAATTTGCTGGTTGCCTGGAATGGCCGGGCGGAATGCGCCCGGGCGGTCGGCGGCGCCCTGCCGGTGATAAAAAAGGCGTCTAAAGTCAGCATTCTTCAAGTGGGGGACTTGGGTGAAGACCGTCCAACACTGGATGACATCGGTTTTTATCTGGAAACCCACGGCGTCATTGCCGACCATATTCAAACGCCGAAAACCAGCACATCCGTGGGCGCGACCGTATTGCAAACGGCGCATGACATCGGCGCGAATTCCATTGTCATTGGCGCGTTTTCCACTGCGCGTTGGCGCGAGCTTATCCTGGGCGGCGTTACCAAACACCTGATTGAACATAGCCAATTGCCTATTTATATGAGCCACTGAACCACCGGACTGATAGCCACAATCTTCATTAGGCCCTTGTCATTAACTCGTTTTGCTCGATACTATTGGTTTCAACTGCTGATGGCGGCGATCCGGAGCATTAAGTGGCAAAATCCCTCAGAATATTACATGTTTTTCCGTCCTTCGAACTAGGCGGTTCGCAGCGCCGGATGACCACCTACCTAAATGCCAGCAATGCGCCGCATAACCATCTAATTTATGCGATGGATAACTGCTATGATGCCGCCGAGCTTAGCGATCATTTTCGCACCGCCCGCATCCCGCCGGGCCTTATCCCCAAGAACAATATGTTAGGTGCTGTTCGTGGCTGCCGAAGGGCGCTACGACAAATAAAACCAGACTTATTAATTACTTATAACTGGGGCAGCATTGAATGGGCGATGGCAAACCGGTGGCCCAGGCGTTGCCCAACTGTTCATATACAGGACGGGTTCGGCGAAGAGGAACAAGAGACAGAAAAGCCTTCGCGCCAGTTTTTTCGCAAGCAGATTTACAGCCGGTGTAAACGCGTGATTGTGCCGTCCAACCAATTGGCTGCCATCGCAAAGAACAGCTGGAACGTGTCGGAAAAACGCTTGTCCTATGTGCCGAACGGCATTGACACTGACTTATTTGACCGCGCACCCGACCTGTCGCTGATGTCGAAATTTGGGCTGGTGCCGAGTGGGTCGATTATCGGCACCATCGCGCGCCTGACTCCTGAAAAAAACATCGGTCGTTTGATTGAGGCCTTTAGCCAGATTGAAAATAAGCATCCTAAGGCGCGGTTGGTGATTGTCGGAGACGGTATCGGCATGGCACCACTTAAAATGCTAGCCGAACGCATATGTGTGCAGAACCGGGTTATTTTCACTGGGACTATCAACGAGCCGCAGAAAATAGTGCCTGCCTTTGATGTTTTTGCGCTGTCCTCTGATACAGAACAAATGCCCATATCCGTGTTGGAAGCAATGGCAGCTGGCAAACCCATTGCCAGCACAGATGTAGGTGACACAAAAACTATGGTCTCGGAAGCCAACCGCCCCTTTATCGACGGCCGAGAAGCCGGGGAACTGGCAACAAGTTTGGATATATTACTTTCAGACCCCGCGCTGGCGCGATCGCTTGGTGCAGCCAACAAGGCGCTTGTGCGCCAGCATTACAGCCTGGATGTTATGGTTGAAACCTACGACCGCCTTTTTGTGGAAGCCGCAAACTAACCGCGGCGTCTGCTTGCTATTCAGCTGCTGCAGGGACTGCTATCCGCCCAAATACAACTTCGTTGCCGGGCATGGGCCGCCGCGGCACATTTAGTGACAGCACCAACGATATAAACGCCATCCCTGCCCCGGCAATAAACACATAAGACGGCGAGTGTATCCACAGGAATGCGCCAAACACCCACGGAATAATAACCGCCGCAATATGATTGATCGAAAAACTGACGCTGGATGTTGCTGCAATATCTTTGCCGTCGGCAATTTTCTGCAAGTAGCTTTTCTGGGCGATCGCGAAGGAGAAAAATATATGGTCAACCACATAGAGGCCAGCCGCAATCGCCGCACTTTCGACAAATGCATAACTGCCGAAGACAATGATCAGTCCGACATATTCAATAATCAGTATTTTGCGCTCGCCGAAGCGGGTGATGTAAGACCCGAGCATGGGCGACACAAGGCTTGTGACCACATGATTGGCCAAATAAAGTGCAACAACAGTTGCTGCTGAAAAGCCAAACTTCTCAACCAGTAGAAACCCGGCAAAAACCACAAAAATTTGCCGTCGTGCGCCGCCCATAAAAGTGAGCGCGTAGTAAAGCCAATAGCGTTTGCGAAAAATCATTGTTTTATGTTGCGGCTCGTGACCGTCAATGCGCGGGAACGCCACCCAAATGAATATCGCCATTAAAATCGTTGCCAAACCTGCAACCGCGTATAGCCAGGCAAAGGCAACATCAAACCCTTCCAGCATTAGCCATAAAAGACCGTAGGCAATGATCGCGGCAACAGACTTGGCCGACAATTGCCAACCCATTACCCTCGGCGCACGATCTTTGGATAGCCATTGCAGCGACAAAGACATTTGTATGGTCTCATAATAATGAAAGCCGATGGACATCAAAACAGTGGTGAAATACAGCCCGTATTCGAACGGCAATAACCCGGTTATCGCCACACCCACGCCGAGCAAGCCAAGAGACAGAACTATAAAAATCTGTTCGCGCATCAACAGCAGCAGAAACACCGCTGTGAAGGCCAGAAAGCCGGGAATTTCCCGCAGGCTTTGCAGAATTCCAATTTCGCGGCCGGTGAAGCTAGCCACTTCAATGGCGAAATTATTCAGCAGCGCCATCCAGATTGCAAAGCTGAACGGCCCGGCTGCGGCGATCAGGATCAAACAAACCTCGGGGTTTTGCCAACTTTTCAGTTTTTTCGACGGATCAGACATAGTGGCACGGTCCTGCGCGGTGGATTGAAGGCCGTACCATAGCGGGTGTGGGTAAAACCACCAGTGCGTTTTACCACAATGCTGCCATGCATTCAGCCAAATTCAACCGAATTCAGGTTTAGCCGAAATCCGGTTCGCGCTTTTGCAGGAATGCCATCACCGCCTCGCCCAGCTCCGGCGATAACAATCGTGCACCGAAAAGCTCGCTTTCCTTCAGCATGCGGGCAGAAATTACATCCAAATCGCCGCGCATCAATTGTTTGGTTTGGCGTAGCGACTCAGGTGCTTTTTTCGACAAAGCCATTGCTGCCTTGGCAGCACCAGCGGCCAGTTGGTCAGCCGGGAAAACCCGTGACGCAATACCCATCGCATCAGCCTCGGCTGCACTCACCCTCTTGCCCAGCATGAAAATCTCGGCGGCCTTGGCCTGGCCTATACGCGCTGGTAACAGCAGTGACGAAGCTGCCTCCGGCACCAGCGCCAAGTCAACAAACGGTGCCTGTAAGGCGGCAGTTTCTGACATGTAAACAAGGTCGCAGTGCAGCAGCATGGTGAAGCCAACACCGACAGCGATGCCGTTCACCGCCGCCACCAGTGGTTTACGCGCAAGAATCAACTCGCGCAGGAAGCGCGCCACCCCTGTTTCAGGGCCGCGCGGCGGGTTATCACGGAAATCGATCAAATCATTGCCAGCCGTGAAGGCGTCGCCGTTAGCGTTGAACAAAATTGCGCGGATATCGTCGTTTTTGTTGGCATCCTCCATCGCATCGGCCATCACCCCGTACATAGCAGCGGTTATGGCATTTTTCTTGTCGGGGCGATTGAATGTGATGGTCAAAATTCGGTCTTGCACATTGGTTAAAATGTCTGTGGTCATGAAAATATCCGTCAATTTAGGGCTTGGCTTATTATTAACTGTCACTTTTTTATGTCGTATACGAAGTATATTGATAGACCAAACCTTCAAGTGGACGCACAAAAAAGAGCAAACGCCGACGCTATTTTTTGCAAACAAGCTGCCACAGATATTGCCCACTGGCCTGATATTTGGTCTCAATTAGCGTCAAGGGCAGGTCTGGATTGGTTACTGGATAACTGCGCGCGACGGTGTTTGGGTCATCGATACCACAGGTTCAAAGCACGTAGAAATAGATCGCCACGAAATGGCAGGCGCTGCCAGCAACCACAAACAGGTGCCAGACCACATGCATATACCGCAGGTTTTTCATCGCATAAAAAGCTGCGCCGATAGTATAGGCCAAGCCGCCAGCAATAACCCAATTGATCGCCACCACAGGCAGCGCGTCAGACAGCGGTACAATCATCAATACACCGGCCCAGCCCATGGCCAGATACATTAGCAGAGAAATGATATTGAATTTCTTGCCGGTATTGCTGAGGAACGCCTTCAGTTTAAAGCCAATACCAACTGCGGCCGCACCCCACGCCCCAATCATAACCCACACACCGATAGTTGTTGGCAGGCTGATAAGAGCAAACGGTGCATAGGAGCCCGCAATTTTCAGGTAAATGGCGGAATGGTCCAGCATTTTAAGAAAGCCCGCAGCTTTGGTCGCGAACAAGCTGTGGTACAGGGTTGAACTGGCGAACATGGCAATCATCGCCCCGCCGTAGAGCGACACGGCAACAATACCGCCTATACCGCTATCCACCTTCAGCAGCAACAACACCAGACACACCACCGCGCCGACCGCTGCAACGCCGTGGGTTGCCGCATGAAGCACTTCTTCGCGCACGCTGTATGGGTGGGTGGCTACCTGTGTCATATAGTTATCGTCCGTTTCTTCGCTGTCTACAGTATTATCAGGCAAGCATAATATCAATTCGCCGCGCATGATCACTACTATAATCCACTATCCATAAATCGGAAGGAACAATAAGTTGATCGGTGCCCGACTCACACCTTGGTGATTGACCTTGCGAACAGGGCCGTGAAAGCAGTAAGTTTCATCAGGAATCTATTTTTGACTTGACGTTTCTGAGGGAAATTCGATGAAAAACCTTATCCTTATTCCGTTGCTGGCATTTTCCTTTGTTGGGACGCTTACCGCCTGCAGTGAAAGTAGCGACACAGCCACACAGGAAATCGTTGCGGAACAGCCTACGCCCAAATATTCGGCGGAAACTTTTTTCAACACCACAAGCTTTGGCATCGCAAGCGCAGCTGGCCATGCCTTTTCGCCTGCCGGTGATAAAGTTCTGATCAGCAGCGACGAAACCGGCATTTTCAATGCGTTTGCAGTTGATGTTGCGACCAGCACCCGCGCGCAATTAACTAATTCAACGGCCAGCGCCACCTTTGGCGTTAGCTATTTTCCCGGCGATGACCGCATACTTTATTCAGCAGACGGCGGCGGCGACGAACTGAACCATGTTTGGGTCCGCGAAGTAGACGGGACCATGACTGACCTGACTGCCACAAATAATACCAAAGCCGCCTTTATCGGCTGGTCAGCCGACGGCAGCAGTTTTTATCTCTCCACCAACGAACGCGATCCAAAAACATTTGACCTCTACGCCTATAAGGCTGACGGCTATGCCCGCGAGATGGTGTTTGAAAATACTGAGGCCATGCAACTTACCGGCGTTAGCGGCGATGATCGTTATTTGGCGATGGTAAAATCGCGCACTTCCGCTGACAGCGATGTTTATCTGGCCGACCTAACGGCGGGCACTGCGCCCGCGCTTGTAACGGAACATGAGGGCAATATTGCATACCGTACATACGGTTTTTCAGCGGGCGGCAAGCTAATATTATCCACTAACGAAGCAAGCGAGTTTGCCGAGGCATGGTCTTACAACATCGAAACGGGAGAGAAAAAACCCTATGTAACCGCTGACTGGGATGTTTCCGGCATTGGCTACTCCAACACAGGCCGCTACCGGGTTGAAAGCGTAAACGCTGACGCTGAGACCAAAATCACCATCATGGACGGCCAGACAATGGGGCCGGTTACCCTGCCCGACCTGCCTGTCGGCAATGTACAAAATGTTCGTTTTTCGGCTGACGATAGCCATATCGCCTTTCTGCTGAACGGCGACACCAGTCCCAGCGACCTCTATGTGGTTGACCTGGCGGCCAGCACCGCCAAACGCCTGACCACCGCCCTGAACCCCACCATCGACCAAAACAATTTAGTTGAAGCCACCGTGGTGCGCTACCCGAGCTTTGACGGTCTACTTATTCCGTCTATTCTATACAGGCCAAAAGGCGCATCTGTAGAGAATAAAGCACCGGCCCTCGTGCTGGTGCACGGCGGGCCCGGTGGGCAGTCACGGCGCGGTTACCGCGCCTTTGTCCAGCACCTGGTTAACCATGGCTATGCGGTGCTGGCGGCCAATAACCGGGGCTCGTCCGGTTACGGCAAAACATTCTTCCATATGGACGATAAAGCCCACGGCGAAGGCGACCTGCAGGACATTGTGCGCGGGCGCACATACCTTGAAAACCTTGATTGGGTGGACGGTGACCGTGTGGGCATCATTGGTGGTTCCTACGGCGGCTTTATGGTTGCGGCAGCCCTTGCGTTCGAACCCGAAGCGTTTGATGTCGGCGTTAACATATTCGGCGTCACCAACTGGGTACGCACCTTGAAATCGATCCCGCCGTGGTGGGAAAGTTTCCGCGAATCTCTCTATGATGAAATGGGCGACCCCGCCACTGACGAGGAACGCCATCGCCGTATTTCGCCGCTGTTTCATGCCAGCAATATCGTAAAACCAATGCTGGTTGTGCAAGGCGAAAATGACCCGAGTGTATTACCCGTTGAAAGCGACGAGATTGTCGCGGCTGTAAAAGCCAACGGCGTGTCGGTAGAATATATATTGTTCCCCGGTGAAGGGCATGGTTTCCGGGTCAAGGCAAACCGCATCAAGGCATCCGACGCCTATGTGAAATTCCTCGACACCTATTTGCGCGGTTCGGATAGCGGTGACTGAAACTTAAAAGAAAGAACAGAACATGAGGCATATAGTAACCAGCGCATTATTGGCAGCATCCTTGGTGGTTGCCTCTTGTTCTGAAACAATCGACACCGCGCCTGATCAGGCGGCAAATTCTGCTGAAATCTTGTGGGACACCTACGGCGTACCGCATATATATGCTGAAAATGCCGCGGCGGCGGACTATGCCTTTGGCCGGGCGCAGATGGAAAATCACACCAACCTGCTGTTGAAACTATACGGCACATCGCGTGGGCGCGCCGCTGAATATTGGGGCGAAGATTATCTTGCCTCAGACACTATGGTCCACCGCCTTGGCCTGCCCGCCCGGGCAGATGCCCTTCTTGAAGCGCAAGGGGCTGAGTATGCAGCCCGCCTCACGGCTTTTGCCCAGGGCATGAACGATTGGGCAGCTGAAAACCCTTCGGCAGTTAACGACGATATGAAGGCGGTTTTGCCGCTCAGTGCACAGGATATTTTGCGCCAGATACAATATAGCATTCATGTTACTTTTGTTGCTGGTGGCGCGCAGCAAATAGCACAAGGCTGGCAGGCACAAGAGGAAAAGCCGGACGAGAAACCCGGCTCAAACGCATGGGCCATCGCACCGTCACGCTCGGCCAGCGGCAATGCCATGCTGTTGATGAACCCACATCTACCTTGGCGCGATCAATTCCTGTTTTTTGAAGCCCATATCAGCACACCGGACCATGATGCCTACGGTGTGTCACTGATTGGCATGCCATTTCTAGTAATCGCTTTCAATAAAGACATGGGCTGGACCCATACAGTTAATACCTATGACGGTGCAGACATGTACGAACTGGCCGTCGTAGACGGCGGATACCTGCTCGACGATAAAACTATGCCGTTCGACGAAAACAGTGCGACGATCAAGGTTAAGGCGAACAACGGAACCCTGTCCGAGCGCACGATAACGATCCGCCGCTCCGTGCACGGGTCGGTCATTTCCGAAAAAGATGGTAAAGCCCTTGCTCTCAGGGTCGCGGGTCTTGAGGAGCCAGACCATAATCGCATGTTCGAGCAATATTGGAAACTGGGCGGTGCCCGCAATGTGGACGAGTTTGAAGCCGCGCTTGCGATACACCAAGTGCCCATGTTCAACGCGGTTTATGCGGACCGCCACGGCGATATTTTCTATGCGTTCAACGCGCTTCAACCGGTCCGGAAATCCGGCGACGTAGCCTTCTGGGCTGGCATCATTGACGGCACCAAGTCTGATCTGTTGTGGCGCGGATACCGTGCTTACGAGGAATTACCGCGCTACCGCAATCCGTCGTCCGGGTTCGTGCAAAACGCCAATGATGCACCTTGGAGCAGCACGTTTCCGATGGTGCTAAAGCCTGAGGACTTCCCGGCTGATACTGCACCGCTCTTCATGCCGTTTCGGCCGCAGAATTCAGCCTCGATGCTGGTGAACGATAGCTCTATCAGCTGGGACGAATTGATGCAGTACCGTCAATCCACCCGCGCGGTTCTAGCCGACCGGATCATGGATGATCTTCAGGCAGCAGTTGCTGCGTCCAGTGACACCGACGCGCTTGAAGCAATGGCAGTTCTGGCCGCTTGGGACCGACAGACCCTGCCCGCCAGCCGCGGTGCAATACTATTTCTGCAATGGGTTCAGGAAGTTGGTATCGGTAACATATATACCGAAGCGTTTTTCACCGACAAATGGTCAACCGAGGCCCCGCTCAGCACACCGGACGGCATTGCCGATCCTGCAGGTGCTGTCGCGGCCCTTGCAAGAGCGGCTGCATCGGTCAAAGAAACCTATGGCTCGCTTGATATAGCGTGGGGTGATGTTGTGCGCACAAAACACGCCGGGCAAGACCAC
This sequence comes from Alphaproteobacteria bacterium, assembly GCA_021774695.1. Taxonomy (GTDB): domain Bacteria; phylum Pseudomonadota; class Alphaproteobacteria; order Sphingomonadales; family Kordiimonadaceae; genus Kordiimonas. The sequence goes on from JAJFIU010000082.1 coordinate 13,566, forward strand.
CCTGCAAGTGTTGGTCCCGGTGTGATCGGTGCTTTCCGCGTTGCTTTTCTCGGGCGGCCAAATGCAGAGGGTATCGTGCCGGTGCTGGGCGGCAATAGTTTCGTTGCAGCAATTGAATTCGGCGACAAAATTCGGGCCCAAGGCATTTTGGGGCCCGGAAATTCAACCGAGGCGCGCACCAGCCATTACGGCAACCAGTTGCCGCTGCATGCGGCTGGTGAATTCCGCGATATATTATTTTACCGCCCAGATGTGGAAGCTGGCACCACACGACGCGAGAGCGTTACCCTGCCTCGGTAATTCACGAACCAGCACAATTGGGAAAGCCTGTCTTCGGATGCGCTTTTTTGCCTCGCTGACGATTTAATATTTGTTAAGCGCGATTATAGGAGACAGTGAACAGATCGACATCAGGAGACTGTTCATGACGCTTCACACCATCACCCGCTCCATGCAGGTTTCTGCCCTGCTTCTGTTCCTTTTGGGCATCTATATGGCCTTCTATATGTCGACGGTGCAAAGCCCGGTCCTGTGGCCTGCTTACGGCGAATATGTTGAAAGCTTGGAGGCGCTTAAAACGCAAGTTGCAGACGGCGGAAACAATTCCGCTACCGCTGCGCAAATGACCGATGTTCTAACAAAATTCGGTGCATATGAAGCCCACAGCCAAAGCCGCGGCGATGCCCGCTACGGTCACGCGCACGCTAACCTTCAAGCGTTATGGGTCTTTGCAGCCGCGCTCGCACTGGCACGGATCGCTGTTCCCATATGGCTGGCTGGCACCTGCGGTTTTGCTTTTATCATCGGTACATGGACCCATTCCGGGTTCTTCAGTTTGCGGCAATTGGGGGTGCCCGGATTAACGCCTATCATGCGGCTGGAATTGGCCGAGAAGATACTTCTTTTAGCAATCGCGGCGCTTCTGGTTGCTGTTGTTTGGGATTGGGTCAACAAGCGAACAAACCATTCAGCTATCGGCGAGGTAATCAGTCCTGAGGAATAGAAAAAGAACTGGCCGTTCATTCTAGCGTCATGTCTCATTGGCTAAAGTGTGCTCGCATCACCGCTAGCAGCATGGGCATTGCTGCGAAAATATGGTATGAAATCTTTGCTGCGTCCTCGTAGATCGCGGCATCTAAAGCACAGTTGCTTTTTGCCCGCATTTGGGGAATGACCATGGCAATAGTTGAAAATGATTACCTTGGATTGATCGCGCCAGATTCGGTTGCGGCGGATTCGGTTCCGTCCAGTTGCCATGACACCTTATTTGGCGGCGACGGCGACGATGTGGTTTTTGCAGGCGACGGCGATGATTTTGCCGTCGGCGGTGACGGTAGCGACACACTGTTTGGCGGCGCCGGCGACGATACGGTGATCGGCGGCGGCTGGAATGATGATGATGACGGCGATCTGGATGATGACGAGGTTTTCGGCGGCTCTAGCAACTGGCTGTGGGGCGGTGCGGGCAATGATGTGATCCATGCAGCAAATGGCAACGATGTGGCTGGCGGCGGCGACGGCAACGATGATATTCGCGTCGGCGGCGGCGACGATACTGTCTACGGCGGCTTTGGCGGCGGTTTCGACACTATCGACGGCGGCGACGGTGATGACGTGATTTTTGGCGGCCAACACGCCGACAACCTACTCGGCGGCAACGGCGATGACACTATCTTCGGCGGGGCTGATGACGATATTCTTATCGGCGGCACCGGCCCCGACCAACTATACGGCGGCGCCGGCGATGATACAATCGAAGGCAGCCAAGGTGCCGATACCTTCTATTTCAAAGCCGGGCACGGCAACGATGTAGTCGATGACTTCGATGTGACCGAGGACACGCTTTATCTCGTTAACACCAACCGTGATTTCACCGTACAGGGCGAGGTGGCGGCGGTGGCTAACATTGCAACCATCGGCGGCGAAAGCGGCGTTCTGATCAACACCGGCGGCGATGACAGTATTTTCCTGATTGGTGTTTCTCTCACCGATTTGCTAACCATGGATATCGTGCTCTAACGAAGCCGCTAGTCACACGGCGCACTGCACGCGCATCCGGGTGTTGGCTCGCCATTTCTTGTGGGCCTGCACCGCCGCTGGTACAGAGTTTCCAAACCTGTCACAGCTTTCCAAACACGTGAACCGTCCGTTCATTCTAGGGTAATGTCTCATCGTGCAATAGTGCATCTTCAACGCCGCAAGCAGAATGGGCATTGCTGCACGAATGTGGTATGAAACCCTCGCAGCGCACCGGGGCATGGCACACGCAACAGACTTATATCCGCATAGGAGGAAACGACCATGGCTATACTTGATGATATTTTCGTTGGCTTGACAGCGCCGGATTCGGCCGCCGCGGGTTCAACCTCGTCTGGTTCTGGCAACAATGACACCTTATTTGGCGGCGACGGCGACGATCTGGTTTTTGCAGGCAACGGCGATGATTTGACCGTTGGCGGCGACGGAAATGATACCTTATTTGGCGGTGCCGGCGATGATTCGCTGGTCGGCGGTGGCTGGAACGATGACGACGATGACGGCAACGTGGACAACGGCGAAGTGTCTGGAAGCTCCGGCAACCTGCTGTGGGGCGGCGAGGGCGCTGATGTAGTCCATGGGGCAAACGGTGATGATGTGGCGGGCGGCGGTGACGGCGACGACCTGATCGAGGGCGGCCGTGGCAACGATACAGTTTTCGGCGCCACCGGCGACGACTCGCTCAACGGCGGCAACGGTGACGACACCATTTTCGGCGGGGCGGGCGCTGACAATATCAACGGCAGTACAGGCTCCGACCAACTATTCGGCGGCGCTGGCGACGACTCGCTCAACGGCGGCGCGGGCGCAGACACCTTCTATTTCAGAGCTGGTCACGGCGTCGATGTGATCGAGGATTTCGATGTGACGGAGGACACGCTTTTCCTCATCAATACCAACCGTGATTTCACCACACGCGACGACTTAATCGCGGTGGCCGATATCACCACCGTCGGCGGCCAGAGCGGCATCCTGATCGACACCGGCGGCGGCGACAGCATTTTTCTGGTTGGTATTACACTTGTCGATCTACGATCCATGATGATCGAGTTCTGATAGAAACTGTCTCAAAACTGCCTTTGAGAAGCTTAGTTTCTAATCCAGATAGTGATCCGGCAAAGGGTAATCATCGGTTTCGCCCATCCAATACACATTAACAATCCACCAACGATTGCCGTCATTCAGCAGCTGTATGCTGTTGATGCCGCGGGCAAAAGGCTTTTCGTCGGCCAATGTGCGCTTCGAATCGTACGTGCTAAACACATGAGTTATTACGCCGTACTGCTCTGTTTTGCGGCTTAGTTCCTGTTCGTGAAAGCCGTTCGCGACCAAAAACTCGCCGGACCGTTCGATGTAACCGTCGGGAGTTAACACCTGCAGATTAACGCTGCCATCCGGTCTCCTGCCTGACGGAATTAAGTGTGCCCCTGGCTTGAACAAATACCGGAACAAATCCCAGTCGCGTTCAACGCCCTTATCGCCGGATATTACGCTGTAAAGTGTATGGATAGTAGAATCCAACGTTGCGACTTTATCGCCGTATTTCTCGTCTGACGCTCGCACCCCGAATGCAGCAACCAAAATACTAACCGACAGAAATATATACTTCATGACCTTCCCCTTTTTGTATCGCCCATAGACATAGCCTCAAAACTACTCACTGGCACTCTAAACTATCGTTCATCATTCAGTGGCAATTGTCCAACCGGGCGGAAAAAAAACTGATAATCGAGCGACCAATTTGTTTTCAATTTGTTAACCCAAAGCGAGTAAATTATTAATCAGGCTTGGGGGCCGGGCAGATGGACGGACTTGAGTACTCCCATGCCAAAATTTTCAATACACAAAGCAAACAAAAAAATGGCCGTGATAGCTGGCGGCGTATGCGCTGCGGCGGCGACCTGTAGTTATGTTGGCTTTAACAACCAATTGATGACACCCATAGAACATTTCACCGTGCCCCTTGTATCTGTTGTATCGGCGCTATTATGCCTAGGATATATCAACCTGCCGCGCCACTACGACAGAATGTTGGGCAACATATATGTTGTCTCCACTGGTGTTTTTTTACTGTCCGGGCAGTTTGAAGCCGCCTTCACGCAAGGTAATAATTTCGATTTTTATCAAATATGGATACCCCCATTCTATCTGATGCTGACCTTCAGTTACATTGAGGGGCCGCGGTACAAATGGATGTTTATTTTCTTTGGCATTTCAGTTGTTACGACCGGGCTGGGCTTTGCAATTGGACCGGCCAGCCCGTCAGAAATTGGCGGCCTCTTGATGATCAATAGCCTGTTCGGACAAATCGTTGTTGTCGCCGTTTTCGGTGTTCTCGGCGAAACACTCAGAAAAGCAGGCGCCCAAGCGGCAGAAGCCAAAACACTGGCCCTGTCCACTGAACGGTTAAAGGCTGCTGCTGAGATAGCCCATATCGCCCGACTAGAGGCCGAACAGGCAAGTGCGGCAAAATCAGCTTTCATTGCCAACATGAGCCATGAACTGCGCACACCGCTCAATGCAATCATTGGCTTTTCTGACATTTTAGCTGACCCAGACGTAGCATCCCTGAACAAAGACAAATCCAGCGAATATGCAGCAGACATCAATGCAAGCGGGCATCATTTATTGAGTTTGGTGAATGACATTCTGGATGTGGCAAAAATTGAAGCCGGGAAAATGGAATTAGCCGAGGACGAAGTTAGCTTGTTGGAGGTAATAGGTTCCGCTATAGCGCTGGTTGGACCACCAAAAATATTCGCACAGCGCAACATTCAAATTAGCGGCGTCTCACCCGACCACTTTGTGCATGCAGACCCGCGCATGATGGTACAGGTTGTCACCAATATTTTTTCCAACGCACGAAAATTCACCACAACAACCGGCAGAGTAAGTTTTGAAAGCATCTTGCTGGCCAGTGGCAAGCTGCAGCTTTCAATCATTGATGACGGTATAGGTATCGATGAAGACGTGCTTGCAACCATTAAGCAGCCTTTTGTCCAGGGTGAAGACGTTTACACAAAGCAAAACAGCGGTACTGGCCTGGGACTGCATTTGGTTAATCTGATGATGGAATTACACGGTGGCAGCTGTGATATTTCAAGCCAGGTAGGCCGCGGCACTGTTGTGACCCTTACTTTCCCGCCCGAACGCGTTGTTTGTGTTGAGCCACCAATACCGGGAAAATATGCCATCGCGTAATAGGTGCGGGCCCACCTGATGATACCGGAGGATATAAGGCACGCATAAAGATCTGCACGCTAACCGTTCGGTCACTTACTTTCCCTTAAACACCTTTTCTCGGCTCAAATTTATCCAAAGGTCAATGTAAGGCTCGCCAAATCAGCAACATCAAGGCCGATCAAAAACACGCTTTCACCGTCACCAAGGTCGATCAGAAGGCCGTCCTGTCCGCCCTGGTTGGCGTCGCTTGCAGCCGCTTGCACTGCTGCCAGGTCAGCCAGAGCGCTGAAGCTGAAATCAAGGGTGTCGGCGCTGGTATCAAAATCGCTGATAGTATCATTGCCGCTTGTGGCACCAAAGACGAAGGTATCAGCATCCGCGCCGCCAGTGAGCACATCATCGCCGGCACCAGCCCACAGGGTGTCATTGCCGGTACCGCCGTCCACAGTATCGCTGCCCGAACCGCCGAACAATAGGTCAGCGCCCGCGCCGCCGTCCAGGGTGTCAGCGCCCGCGCCACCAAACAGCGTATCGTCACCTCCCCCGCCGTCCAGGGTGTCATTATTCTGACCACCATATAGCACATCTGCGCCGTTGCCGCCCGCGACATTGTCACCGCCGCTGCCACCACCAAGGGTGTCAGCGCCGAGGCCACCGGTAACCTTGTCGTCGCCAGACCCGGCCCAGACGATATTGTCGCTGGTATCGCCGTTTTCATTGTCTCTGGTTGTGGCATAGATGGTGTCGTTGCCGCTGCCGCCATATAATACGTCGCTGCCGTCGTCGCCTTCGATGAAATCATTGCCAGCCCCGCCGCCGACGGTGTCGTCGCCGTTGCCGCCGGAGACCCTGTCAGCGCCGTTATCGCCCTGACCGGCCCAGATCTGGTCGTCGCCGCCGCCGCCAGATACAGTGTCAGGACCACTGCCGCCGACCAGCGTGTCATTGCCGCCTGCGCCAATGATGTCGTCGCTGCCGGATGTGCCTCTGTCCCTAATCGGAGTGGTATCCACAGGAACGGTCACATCGGTGACATCAATGTCCATGGCGCTTGGTGCAGCGGCGAAATTGGTGCCGTCATTCACGCTGAAGGTCAGCGTCAGCAGATCATCACCGTCTGCATTCGTCGCTGGTGTATAAACAAGATTGCCAGCACTGATGTCGCCCACCGAGATGACATCGGACGCGCTGACATCTACGCCGGATAACTGGAAAGTACCGCTTGCCAGCGTCAGCGTGTCAATGCGCACAGAGATAAACGTGTCGCCCGTGTCAACATCAGCGAAGTTGAAATCCGCCGCCGTCAGCACACGCGCCGTGTTCTCGTCCATGGTGATAGTGTTATTGGCCGCCGTCGGCGCATCGTTCACCGCCGTGATGTCAAGGTTCACCGTGCCAAGGGCCACATCGCCCGAGCCTTCGCCGTCGTTGATGGTAACTGTGACTGTAGACGTATCACCTCCGTTATCGTTGGTGGCCCCGGTATATTGCAGGTTCGAGGCAGTGTTCAGGTAGGTATTGATATCATCAACCGTGCCCACAAGGGTGACAGTAGTAGCATTCACCAGCGTTTCCGTTACCCCTGCGCCGACACCAGAGCCATCAACCGGTGTACTGAAGGTGCCTTCGCTGGCAGTCAGCGTAACCGTCACATTGCCGGTGGTGTCCACATCGGCAAAGGCCGACGCTGACAGGTCGAGGTTACCTACCGTGTCTTCGGTAAAGGCAATGTCAGTCACAAGGCCCGAGACTGTGGGGTCGTCGTTGACGTTCGTGATGTCCAGATTAACCGTGCCAGCCGCAACATCACCCGAGCCATCACCATCATTGATGGTGACTGCAATGGTCGCGGTATCACCGCCGCTGTCGTCTGTTGCGCCGGTATATTGCACATTGCTGCCGGTGTTCAGATAGGTATTGATATCAGCAACCGTGCCCACAAGGGTGACGGTGGTGGCATTCACCAGCGTTTCCGTTACCCCGGCGCCTATGCCGGAACCGTCCACGGGAGTGCTAAACGTGCCCTCGCTTGCGGTCAGCGTAACCGTGATATTGCCCGCACTATCCACATCAGCAAAGGCCGAAGCTGAAAGGTCAATGCTGCCTGCGGTGTCTTCGGTGAGAGCAATGTCAGTCACAAGGCCTGAGACCGTGGGGTCGTCGTTGACAGCCGTGATGTCTAAATTGGCAACAGAATCGGCGGAATCCTCGGTGCCGTCATTGGCGGTGAGCGTCAATGTTGCCGCGTCATTACCGTTTGCGTTCGATGCTCCGGTGTACTGCACGTTTGAGGCTGTATCGAGGAAGGTATTGATGTTGGCCGCCGTGCCTGAAAGCGTGAGCGTGCCTGTGCCACTACCGCCAACCGTTACACTGCCGCCTGATGTAGCTGCGAGCGTGCCAGCAGACGCTACAAGTGTTAGCGTGAGGCTGTCACCGTCAGCGTCTGCAACCACCACCGCCGACATATCCAGATTACTGGCAGTATCTTCCGTGACGGTAAGATCAGCAACGAGGCCTGAAACCGTGGGGCAACGTTAAATACGATGGTATCCAGAATTGGATCGATGGGGGTTGCGCCGGTAAAGGTAACGGTGAAGCCGGTGACACCCACCCAATCTGTGGGGGTGATGTCAAAACCGCTATTCGCGAAATCCACAGCAGTTTTTGTGATGGTCGTGCCAGTTCCGCCTGTAGGGGTAAAGATGACAGAATCTGTCCCTACCAGGGTACCATCGTCTTCCACATAGCGGAACGAGGTAACCGTAACGCCTTGATCAAATGTTACGGTAAGAGACCCGGTCCCGCCAAACGCAATTGCATCCCCTGACAACCCGGCGGCTGTCCCGGCGTTAAATATATTAACAGTGTCGCCACTATCATCAACAACGGTCATCGTGACGCCAGATTCCGTTTCGGTGTATGTGGCGGTCCCGTTACCAGACCCGCCAGTAAAATCAAATGTTGGCAGTGTGTGCGGGTAAGCGGCCATGCCAGCTGACGCAAACGGTGCGGGTATACCAATATCCCACGTTCCGCCCTGACTTGCCGCACCCACAGGTATAGCGGATGCGAAAACATCCGCGCCGAAGGCAGATGAAAGGGAGTTAACAAAGACCTTGCCCACTTCATCAGCAGCAACCGAACAAGCCCAAAGCGCTAACTTGGCACCACCCGAAAGCGCCGCCTTGATGGTGCTGACTGCGCCCGGGTTTGCCTTAAGGCTTGCCGAATTGAGCTCTTGGCCCGCGAGCGCGAGCGCACCAGATGCGCCGTGCGACAGGATATGAACAGCGTCTAGTGTGCCATGACCTTTGAGCGTTTCGGCGATCTGATCGAGCGGCGCAATGCCCTCTTGCAGGCGGACGATATCGATCGACTGCGACATCTGGTCGAGCAGAAGTTCAGTGTTTGCAACGTCTGAATCGACGAACAACAGCTCGGTGACTGGTGCGGCGCGGCTGCTAATTAACAGGCCTGCACCGTCCTTGGTTTCGGCCGTCAGGTCGGTGGTGCCAGCCATCGAACCACAATCACCTAACTCTACAACAGGGTCGTTCCCAGCCAAGCCGTTGGCAGTGTCAATGCATGCTCTTCCCGCGACGGGAAAGTTCTCCCGTGCTGTACCATTGAATAGTGACATAATTTCCCCCAATTTGATTTGCCAAACACCAGCAAAAGGTGACCCGGCACGGTAGGATAGTCAACACCTAATTCGGCCCCGAATTTGCAACATTTCAAGCCAGGTAGGCAGCGTGCTGTGGTGACCCTAACGTTCCCATCTGAGCGCGTTGTTTGCGCTGACACCCCTGTAGCGGAGAAATGCGCCACTGGGTAATACCTGCGGGTCCACCACTCACATTCAGCCACAAAAAAACCGGCCCAAGGGACCGGCTTTTGAAATGGTAGCCGAGGAGGTACTCGAACCCCCGACACGCGGATTATGATTGGATTCGTGTTGAGGGTGCTGGGTGAGAA
>JAJFIU010000083.1 GCA_021774695.1 Alphaproteobacteria bacterium
TGCCGATCATCTGCTCGTACCGTGTATTGAAAGCCAGTTGCACGCGCCGCATATCACCTGGCTTTATTTCCGCGTGAGCACCGACACCCATTAACTTTTTAAAACTAGAGCCAAAAACTGAAAGGAAGCGACCTCTTTGCACTGATGCTTCGGTTTGCAGATATCCCATATAGGCGGTCGGTAGCACATGCGGCAACGCCGGATGATCCAGTGAGGCCGGGTCGAACATTGATGCCGTGTTGCGCAACGTACGCATAGTTGGCTGTATCGCGGTCTCGCTAATAGCTATTTTAGTGACAACATCGTCGATCACGGCAGGTGGTTCCATATGATCATAACCGACGTCGGGCCATTCCCACGCACCGTGTGCAAGAATATCAACGTTCGCCTCAAGTCCGAATTCGTGCCCGCCCGCAGTTGTTGCATGAAGAATGACGGGAAGACCCTGACTGCGCGCAGCGCCAACCACATCGCCTACAATCTCAGGTGTCGGCAAAGCGAACTCAGGAGCACCGCCAGGCCACCACTGGGCCTCTTCATAGTACATCTTGACACATACTCCGCCCTGATCTGCAATCCTGCCAACAACGGCCTTTGGAGTGTGGTCTTTCTTATCAAAGCCCTCGGGGAATTCACCCCCACGGTGGTGGTCATAAAGGAAGTTTGGGAAAGCCCGAGTAATACCGCCCTCTTCATATTCCAACGCCATGAATCCGTCCGGTAAAACCAATCCCTGACCACAGTGATACAGCCTTGGTTTCAATGGGTGTCTCTTGAAATCTTCCACTGCCTCGAAATCAGCATTCAATTCTATCAGCGTCGTGTAGCCAAAATACAGGTAACTACGGGGTGCCTGATCCATATAAGACCGATACAGCGTGTCATAATTTTCTGTGTATTGTGGCTTAAGGCCTGTCGCATGATAAAGATGTACGTGAGAATCGATAAAGCCCGGGGTTAGATAAAGCCCATCGCCTTCAAGCAATTTTATAGCGGCATCATGCTCAAGATTGGGTCCAATCGCAACAATTCGGCCGCCTTCTATTAGTACGTCAACATCATATTGGACGTCGGGACGGTCCGGCGAAACCACGTCAACACTACGAATAAATAAATCACCTTGCTGCGGCGCGGCTTGCGCATAACCAGAGAAAGCAAGTAAGACAAACAAAAGATATCGGGACAAGATTACGCTCCTTGAAAATGCTGAAACCTGACCGGAAATAGGATAGATTTGACAACGGGTCGTCCTTGATCGCGATCGAGGACATAATGAGAGCGCTTTTTTTGGATAATTGGGAAATGTACGACTGTGAATGAGGCGGCAAGTTACGGGGCGGCGATTACCTCTTTCATATGCGGGCTTGTAGCCCTGCATCTGTTACTTGCGACTGCCCGTTTCAAACAATTGCAGTGGCTGCTAGCTGCTTTCTTTGGATTGTTTTCTATTTTGCTCGTTCTAACGACAATTCAGCTCAATGCTCCTCAAATCCCCGTAAACCAGTTCAAAATCTTTCCTACTCTGCTTTTTCTCTCTATTGGCTATTTATGTTGCCGCACGATGGCACGCCCACAGCGTCCCTTTTCCACCAGAAAGGCTGGTTGGCACCTGCTGCCCCTCGCATTGGCTGGTGCCGTGGCAATATTTCGCCCAGGCCAATTATTTGATATCCTCATTATTGTTACGGAAGTTACTTATGTGGGGCTGCTATTCCGTTTGGTACAGCCCGGCCCGGCTGTAATTGATTACCCCCGCCGGTTTAAAATGATTGCCTACCGGTGGGCGCAGATTTTTCTGATATTCTACTGTTGCCTACTTGCCGCCGATATCATGATTGCAATTCAGATGTCAGACGGCCGTATCGCCAGTCAATCGTCAGCATTGGTAATTACCATGGGCGGCCTATTCATCGCAGCAGCCTTTGTTGGATTTGGCGCTATGGGCCAGAATTCCGTATTTGCGTGGCTGGCGGAAAAACCTCCGGTCAAAACTGCAAGGCCATCTATTTCGCCTGATGAAGAAAACCGTGCCTTTACCGACGCAGTAGTGCAGACGATAGCCGCGCCGCAAAACTATGGGGATGAAGACCTAACAATCTCCATACTCGCAAGGCGAATGGGGGTCCCTGCCCGCAAAGTGTCTGAAGCAATAAACAGGAATTTGTCTTGTAGCTTTTCGGAGCTTCTTTCACGGGAACGCATCAACGCAGCCAAAAAACTTATGATATCTCCGGAGGGTAACTCCATGAGTATTATTGATGTCGCCTTTGGGGTAGGTTTTCGCTCGAAATCCAATTTCAACAAAGAATTCAGGAAAATCACGGGCTGTACGCCAAGCGAATACCGTCACCTGGCTCATTCGGAGCGCGTCAACAGTCAAACCAGTGGCAACGGCGTCTCTTAGAATCAGGTATTTGGTGCTTGCCGGTAAAAATTGTACGAGTTGGCGCGAAAATTCCAGCATTGCATCAATTTATGGGCTCTATTCTATTATTAGCCGTGTGGAGTTCCGTGATACTATTGAGCAGTCAAAAAGCTATTGGCCCATGCAGTGTTATAGTATATCCTCACTAAAGTTTATGGGGAGGCTGGAATGTTTTGGACTGCAAAGAGTATATTTTCAGTGCTGTTGGTTTTTCAAACCGTTGGCGCCTATGCCAATGAAAGCGACACTGTCGCCCTTAGAAAAGCAATTCACGCCTATACCGAATCCAAAGAGCTAGGTCATAAAGCCGACACTTTCTTGCATGCACGAACAGCCTACAAATTGGCAAGGCGTCAGTTTTTAAAATCTCCGAAGGACCTGGCTCCCCATGCCTTTCGATACGCAAAAGCTGCTGCAACTTATCAAAACCCAGCCGCGCTGTGGCTGTTTGAACAAACACTGGACCTCTATATTGCGGCTTACGGCCTTGATGACGCCAATCTGATTGTGCCGCTAATTGCCGCCGCAGATGAGGCGTTACGCAGAGCCGAACATGAAATGGCTTACGCTTGGTACGACAGAGCCAGCAAATTGCTGGCACAGAACCAACCAAATGGCAGCTTTGCCTCAGCGCGCGCCCATATGGGAATTGCACGGCTGCACTTGCGGTCACACCAACTGGAAAAAGCCAGACTAAAGGCAGACGTAGCGATTGATTTTCTTTTTGAAT
>JAJFIU010000084.1 GCA_021774695.1 Alphaproteobacteria bacterium
TACCCGACCCTATCATTACACCAGTTCGGTAACTTTCTTCCTCACCCGGATCTGACCAGCCAGCGTCCTCAACTGCTTGCTGAGCCGCGGCAACACCAAAAACAATGAAATTATCAACCCGACGTTGGTCTTTGGGCAACATGTAGGTGTCGGCGTTGAAGGTGCCGTTTGAGCCATCACCAAGTGGCACCTCGCAGGCAACCTTGCACGGGAATGTCTCGGTATCGAACAAAGTGATCGGGGCTGCACCTGACTTGCCCGCAATCAGATGATTCCATGTGGTATCGACAGTGTCCCCCAACGGTGAAACCATCCCCAAACCAGTAACAACAACTCTTCTCATCGACTGTTCCTCATTCCTGTGCCAACTCATATTCCCAAGATACTTCTGGCCAGCCATTACTTTAGGGTAAAAACTCAGGCCTTAGAAACCCAAAAACGTCAAAAAAACAAATTGGTGAGCATTCATGAATAAAAAAGGGCAACAACCACACCATACGGTCCGGTTGTTGCCCTCAATAAAACTGAATTCCGCTTAAGAATTCGCGCTAATAAAATCAATCGCGTTTTTAACGGTCTGAATTTTTTCAGCGGCGTCGTCTGGGATCTCGATTCCGAATTCTTCCTCAAAAGCCATTACCAACTCAACCGTATCAAGGCTATCAGCGCCAAGATCATCAATAAAGCTTGCTGTATCGGTTACTTTGTCTTCGTCGACACCTAAGTGCTCGACAACGATTTTCTTCACCTTTTCGGCGATTTCGCTCATAGCTTATGTCCTCGTTTATAACACCGTTAAATCGGAGATTACTTTTTCTCGAGTATATCCCCGGCTGTACGGTTTCCCTGCTATTTCGGCTGGAATGACCGCGTCGCGGCTGCTCCTAACACAGTTTATTCGGTTTGAGAAGCCCGAGAAATGCAATTACATTTTGAACTTTTCAAACCATTACTTACGATTTTAATCAAGTGCGCGCAACCCTTGGCTTACAACAACCAGCACGGGCAATCAGATCATTGCCATGCCGCCGTTTACATGCAGGGTCTGGCCGGTAACATACTGCGCCTCCGAGCTTGCCAGATACAGAACCGCAGACGCAATATCCTCGGGCGAACCAAGCGCGCCAGACGGGATACCGCGAGTTATTGCCGCCTTCTGGTCTTCGGTCAGTGCGTCGGTCATTGGCGTTGCAATGAAGCCAGGCGCCACACAGTTGATAGTAATTCCGCGACTCGCCACTTCCTGCGCCATTGATTTTGACATACCGATCATACCGGCTTTCGATGCTGCATAGTTGGCCTGCCCCGGGTTTCCAGTGACGCCCACTACTGACGTAATGTTCACCATTCTGCCCCAGCGTGCCTTCATCATTGGACGCATCACGCCCTTCATCAGACGAAACGCGCTTTCCAGATTAACTTGTAGAACCGTGTCCCACTCGTCGTCTTTCATCCGCATGGCAAGGTTGTCTTTAGTGACACCGGCATTATTGACTAGGATATCGACACGTCCCATGGCTGCAATCGCCTCCTTAGCCAGTGTGTCCACACTTTCGCGGTCTGACAGATTGGCTGCAACAACATGAACACGCTCACCAAGTTCAGTCGCAAGCTCTGATAATTTCTCCGCGCGTGTCCCGGAAATAGTGACCACTGCGCCTGCGCTATGCAGTCCACGGGCAATCGCCGCACCAATGCCACCGGTTGCCCCTGTAATCAACGCATTTTTTCCTGTTAAATCAAACATCTAAGTCCCCAGTTATAATGTTGCTACAAATGCTTCAATGTCTGCAGGTTCCTGCAAATTCGCTGTTGCCAGGTCGCGGTCTATGCGACGCGCCAGCCCGGAAAGCACTTTTCCGGCCCCTATTTCCACCATTTGATGAATACCCAGCGACGTCATTGAACCAACGCTCTCGCGCCAGCGCACCGAGCCGGTTACCTGTTTCACCAATAGTGTCTTGATACCTTCGGGCTCGCTGATTGGCACCGCCAGCACATTGGCGATCACTGGCAGTACTGGTCGTTTGATCTCAACATCAGCCAAAGCAGCTTTCATCTCGTCGGCTGCCGGCTGCATCAACGGGCAATGGAACGGTGCCGATACCGGCAACAACAAGCCGCGCTTTGCACCTTTAGCCTTGGCAATCTCAATGGCGCGTTCAACCGCCCCCTTGTGGCCAGAGACAACAATCTGACCATCAGCGTTATCATTGGCGGCAACTACAACTTCGCCTTCTGCCGCTTCAACGCATACAGCATTCACGTCATCCATCGACAAACCAAGAATGGCCGCCATTGCGCCTTCGCCTACTGGCACAGCGCGTTGCATCGCCTGGCCACGAAGCTTCAACAGTTTGGCTGCATCTGCGACACCGAATGCGCCGGTCGCGGCAAGTGCAGAATATTCACCCAGTGAGTGTCCGGCCACATGGCTGGCAATCTCATCCATTTTCAGGCCGCCAGCCTCCAGCGTGCGAACAACAGCCAACGATACCGCCATCAAGGCGGGCTGGGTGTTTTCGGTCAGGCGCAAACCCTCTTCCGGGCCGTCCCACATAATTTTGGAAAGATCCTGCGAAAGCGCATCATTCACTTCTTCGAAAACAAGTTTTGCCGCCGGTTCGGCTTCAGCGAGCGATTTGCCCATACCAACAAACTGACTGCCCTGGCCGGGAAATACGAGTGCACGGGTCATATTGGTCCTCCATATGCGTGTCGTGTCTATACCCGCACATGACATGAAGCGACCTATCAGCGCAAGAAAATCAAGCCCAATGCCTAGAAACAATCCGGGAAAAACCGTTTTCCAGAAAAAACGTATAGCCTTGTGATGGCCCGCACTATATTTAAACCACGCCCAATTCAAAAAACCAAAGGTGTCGTTTGCCTCTCCATATCGTAAAAGTTGCCGCAGGAATTTCGTCGCTGAAACAGCTTGAACAGGTTGTTACGTCTTATTCGTATGACGACCCGGAATTCGGGCGTGTTATGCCCATGTCCTCTCGCAACCGTCCCCAGCGCACTGAAGTTTTAAACGGTGGCTCGGTTTACTGGATTATCAAAGGAAAAATAGTCGCGCGCGCCGCCATCGTTACGATTCGCGACGAAGAGCGATTGGACGGCCGCAAAAGCTGCCAGATTTGTGTGGAAGCCGAGGTCGTGCCAACGGTCCCATTCCTGAAGCGGGGTTTTCAGGGCTGGCGCTACTTGAAACCCGAAGACGCCCCCGCTGACTTAATCACAGGCGACGGCGAGGCCGGCAAAGGTTCGGCAGAACTAGCGGCAGAGCTGCAAGTACTGGGACTAGTTTAGGGCTGCGCAAACACATCATTAAACCAAATGGTTGACAATGAGGAATAATGATTATATTTAACCTTATGGTTTAATATTGTAACAGGAGCCCTCTATGGCCGACATCTTTCATTCCTTTCCCGTGAATGCAGCAATTGAACATGTCTTCAACGCGGTCGCAACGCCCGACGGGCTAAACCAGTGGTGGACACTTCGCTCCAGCGGTGAGCCAACCACCGAATCAACTTACGAACTGTATTTCGCCGAAAATTATGATTGGCGCGCAACTGTGGTCAAAGCCAAACCACCTTTTTGTCTGGAATTGGAGATAACCAGCGCCACCCCTGACTGGCAAGGTACCCGAGTTATTTTTGACCTAAAAGAAAACGATGACAGCACGCAGGTCAATTTCTCACATCTGGGCTGGCCAGAAAACAACGACCATTTCCGCACATCCAGCTTTTGTTGGGCCATGTATCTGCGCATAATGAAACGCCATGTGGAGTTCGGCGAAACCGTTGACTACGGCATACGTCTGAATGCTTAGCCATCTAATTGCCACAGCTTCCGTAAACCAAGGTCAATCAGAAAAATCCGTTTTTGGGCAAATAAAGAAATAGACGCTGGATAGTATCCTAGCTCTTGTGTTGCACAGATTTTTGTTGTCTGTCTTTCGCCATCAAATTTATGTTATATTATCGTATAGCTTAAATGCGGAGTGATGCGGAGACACTATAATGCAAGCCAAGACCCCATATGTTGCACGTTTACAGTGCTATTCTCATCGGAAAAGGCAAAGGCTTTGCGCTAGGCTCTCTCAACTGATCAAGGCCAATCTTTTCTTCATACTTGCCATTTTTAGTGCCCCTATGCCCAGCACCCTAGCAAACGCAAATTACGAGGCGCTTCTCTCCTCAGTTTCATCTCCGCTGCCAGAATATGGCCTTGTTATTTCACCAGATGGTAATACTGCCGTCTTCTCCAGAATGTCAGGCGCTTGGGGAAACCGAGATAACCAATCAACGCTATATGTCACGCACAAACACAGTGGTGAGTGGACGCCACCAAAACATCTATTCGGCAATTCATTCAAAGCAGGAGATCCCTTCTTTTCGTTAGATGGGACATCCCTTTTTTTCACTACTAATCAAACGCTTAATGGCGATCAAAAATCAGATAAGGATATTTGGCTAGCAGAGCACAAAACCGGAAAATTCACGAATCCACGCCCCCTAACGGTGGTAAATTCAAGTACCATGGAATCCAGCCCAGTCTTGACAGCAAATGGCAGCCTGTATTTTTCCAGCATGCGGCCTGGAGGAATAGGCGCGGGAGACATCTGGGTGTCGCGCTCCATTGACGGCGCTTTCCAAACACCTGAAAATCTCGGGGCACCGGTCAACACTGTCCATGGAGAATGGAACGTTTTTGTTGAGAAAGATGAGCGTTATATTTTGATAGAGGCATCAGGCCGTCCCGACGCAAAATCAGCAAGCGGAGACCTGTATCTTTACGAAAAAAAAGGGGACAATTGGGATCCGGCTATTCCTTTGTCGCATATCAACACTACAGGCAGTGATTTGATGCCGCGCCTTTCCAGCGACGAAAAAACCTTTTTTTACACAAGCTCCGGTGCCTGGAAGTCAAAAGACACTGAAATACTGCAAATAAAAGCATCTGATTTCCTCAGTCCACCGGCCAAAAACTTGAAACGTTCCCTCATGGTTGTTAGCCGTTCAAATCATGAAGCAGTCGCGCTTGACCCTGACACACTTGAGGTTATGGCTCTTAGAAAAGCAGTTGATGCTTACACCGAATCCAGAAATCTAAACCATAAAGCCGACACTTTCCTGCATGCGCGAACGGCGTACCGGCTGGCCCGCAAGCAATATGTGAATTCACCTGCCGAGTTGGCCATCCATACCCATCGTTACGCAGTTGCAGCCGCAACCTACCGCGAGCCCATCGCTTTAACATTGTTTGAAGAAACCCTGGATTTATTGGTGCGAGCTTACGGCCGCGACAACGCTGAGCTTAGCCTGGCGCTGGTTGATGCCGCCGACGAAGCCTTGACAAGAGATGAGCCTGAAAAGGCCTACGCTTGGTATGATAAAGCCCGTGATATTTTAATGGCAAAGGTGCAAAACGCAGATCTTCAGCGTGCTCGGATTTACATGGGCTTAGCAAGGCTTTACATGAATTCAGGCGAACTGGATAAAGCCAAAGATCAAGCTGAGAAATCTTTTTCGATTCTTAACAATAAAGCCCATAACGCGCCTAACCGGATAAAAGCGAATATTTATTTCCGGTACGGCGATGTTCAAAAAGCACTGAACAACAACAGCGTGGCTTTAGACGCGTATAACCAGTCATTGCAATTATTTAAGAAAAAGGACCCGCGCGAACGTACTATTTTGACCCTTCATATTCGATTAGTCGAAATCAACCACAAACTGGGGGATTCGGAGCAAGCGACCGTTCATTGCATCAGCGCACAAAAATATGAAAACGACCGAAACATGGGCATCGGATGGCCAATTTATGACCCAACGGGAAAAACAACGTCGCAGAAAAAAACAAAAACCGGACAAATTTTAGCGGGCTACACCAGAGGAGCAGATTGCAGAGTACGCGATATCGTCATCCACAAAGTTACAGGCATCAGCGAAACTGAAGCCATCAGAATTTTGGAGCAGGTCTATATTCCGCCCCGTTTAAGTGACGGGACCCTTCACCCTAATCAGCGAGTAGGCCAAACCAACATTAACGTTTATTAAACATTTCTGCCGCAAACCTGCAGGAAATCGAAGTTCTGCATGGCCACGATTTAGCCGGATAATCCACACCTCACTCAAATTTAAGGGCCGACAAAGTCTCGCGGACAATTGGTTGACCATCAACAATCACCGTTGCGATAGTGTTGTATGCCGAAAGCGCCTCCATCGGATTACCGCGCATCAGCAATAGATCGGCGCGTTTACCAACCGATACAGTCCCCAAATCTTCGTCCAAACCAAAGGCTTTGGCATTGCCGATAGTTGCAGCCTCAAATATCGCTCGCAAAGGAACACCAGCCCGCTGCCATCCTTGCATTTCAAGAAGTCCATTCAGACCTGGTGGATTGCCCCACCCGAAACCGCCGACAGCGGTATCTGTTCCAAATAAAAGCCGCGCTCCCTTTTT
>JAJFIU010000085.1 GCA_021774695.1 Alphaproteobacteria bacterium
AGGTATCTCTACGGCCGATGAATTCTGATTTCACTTTAGGGCCAAATAGAATGACTGGAATGTATTCGCGAGTGTGATCGGAGCCGGGTTTTGTTGGGTCGCAGCCATGATCTGCTGTCAGAATTACAAGGTCATCTGCGCGCATATTTTCCAAAAATTCCGGTAAGCGACCATCGAAATATTCCAATGCATCGGCATATCCGCCCACATTGCGGCGGTGGCCAAATGTCTGGTCAAAATCGACGAAATTTATAAACGTCAGCGAACCATCTTGAGCCGTTTTTTGGCACTCAAGACTGAGGTCAAAAAGACCATCCAATCCGTTTGCTTTTACTTTTTTTGTCAGTCCGCGATGAGCAAAGATATCAGCGATCTTGCCAACAGATGTGACTTCACGGCCCGCAGCCGCCATCACGTCCAGCAATGTGTCACCGTGAGGCGGTGTTGCATAATCGCGGCGGTTTCCGGTTCGGGCATAGTCGCCGTCTTGCCCCAGAAATGGTCGCGATATCACCCGGCCAATTTCATACTCATCAACCAGTTCCCGGGCGACTTCACTGACTTCATATAGCCGTTCAAGACCAAAATGCTCTTCGTGCGCGGCTATCTGAAAAACACTGTCCGAGGATGTGTAAACAATGGGTTTCCCGCTCGCCACATGCTCGTCGCCTAACTCGTCAAGGATATCAGTGCCCGAAGCGGCTTTGTTACCAAGCACGCCGGGAATGCCGGTGCGCGCGATCAGGTCATTTATCAATTTTTCGGGGAAGCTTGGGAAGTCTTTCTTAAAATATCCCCAATCAAACTCTACCGGCAGACCCGCCATTTCCCAGTGACCGGACGGTGTGTCCTTGCCGTAAGAGCGCTCTGCACAAGCCGCATAGAAACCGGAAACATCGCCGTCGTATTCGGTACCAGGATGAACTTTCCCTGTTGCCAATTCCGCAGCTTTCCCCAAGCCCAAGGCGAGCATGTTCGGAATTTGTATTGGGCCCGGATTGGGCCGGTCCGGCGATACATTACCAGCAGCACACCATTCCGCGATATGGCCGAAGGTATCTGATCCAACATCGCCAAACTTTTCAGCGTCTGGTGCAGCGCCAATGCCGAAACTGTCCAAAACCATTATGAATGCACGCGCCATTTTTAGACCTCAATAATTTCCGAAACAACCGGCAACACCTTAGGCATTTCATTGCTAACGGTAATTGCGCTTTTAACTGCTGCCGCTGCCACTTCCGCACTGGCCTCATCATGAACCCGCACTCGAGCCAGCGGCGCGCCAACAGTTACTCGGTCACCAATTTGGCAAATGTGGGTTAAGCCAACCGCGTGATCAATCTTGGCAGTAGGGTCGGTGCGACCACCGCCCATTTCAACAACCGCCATACCTACGGCGCGTGTATCCATCGAACTCACATAGCCGTCTTCAGCGCATTCTATCACATAGTCAACCGGCGCAACGCTAAGTTTGCTGCTATAGGTAGAGAGGATGTTATTGCCGCCGCCTTGAGCTGCAACCATCTTTTCAAAGATCTCAGCCGCCGATCCATTTTCAAGCGCTTGTGTTGCTTTGACTGTGGCTTTCTCAACGCTTTGCTCGACACCGGACATCACCAACATATAGGCCGCCAGCGCGATCGTAACATCAACCAGTCGTTTGTCTGCAAGGCTCGGGTTAGTCAGGAACTCAATGGTTTCAACAACCTCAACCGCATTGCCAGCAGTACGGCCCAGCACCTGATTCATATCGGTTAGCAAGGCTGTTGTCGGCGTGCCTGCCGCATTTGCCACCCGCACAATATTTTGCGCCAGCTGTTTTGCTTGGACGTGCGTTGACATGAAGGCACCCGACCCGAACTTCACATCCATAACCAACGAATTGAGCCCGGCGGATAATTTCTTCGACAAAATAGACGCCGTTATCAGCGGAATGCTTTCCACCGTCGCCGTTACGTCGCGTACGGCATAAAAGCGCCGATCTGCTGGCGCCAGTTCACCGGTTTGACCAATGATAGAACATCCAACAGTTTTAACAATTTTTGCAAATCTATTGATGCTGGGGTACGGGTCATAGCCTGGGATAGATTCGAATTTATCAAGCGTGCCGCCCGAATGCCCCAACCCGCGCCCCGATATCATCGGCACCAAACCACCGCACGCGGCAACAATTGGTGCTAGCATCAGGCTAACTTTATCACCGACGCCGCCGGTGGAATGTTTATCAACAATCGGCGCGCCTGCTTCAAATCCCAAGTTGACCCAATTGATCACATCACCGGAATCGCGCATCGCTAGCGTTAGCGCTGCGCCCTCGTCCGGGCTCATGCCATTAAAAAATACCGCCATCGCAAAGGCCGATATTTGACTATCGGCAACACGGCCATCCGTTATTCCCTCAACAAAACGACCAATGTCGTCTTGGCTTAATATTTCTCCGTCACGTTTACGGCGAATAATTTCCTGAGGTATCAAAGTCACTGTCATAAAATCAATTTCTACTCTGCTAATTAGGTATTTTTAAGGTTTTCAGGGCCAAAAGAATTGGGCAACAAAGTGCTAATATCTGTTTCCAATAATACGGCGCCATCTGCGTCGCAAATGGTTACAGGTGTATCCAACGAACTGGCAAATTCGCGTATCTGTTGGCGGCACCCACCGCAAGGCGTGCAGATATTTGTACCTGGTCCCGTGACCACAACATGAACAATCTGCCTGCCACCGGCAGCAATCATGTTGCCAATGGCGTTAGCTTCCGCACAAAAACCCAGCGGGTAGGCAGCATTCTCAACATTACACCCGGCATATATCGTGCCATCATCAGCCAACACGGACGCCCCAACTGCATAGCCTGAGTAGGGCGAGTAGGACTGGCCGCGCGCAGCAACGGCAGCTTCAATCAACGTCTTCATTTCAGCCTCATCTATCTTTTTCACATCACCGGTCTTTCTCGTAAGGAATACCACTTGCTCTCGGCGCATCCATTTTACCGGCAAATCCAGCCAGAATGACAACGGTTATGACATAGGGCAGCATTATGGTAAATTGAACCGGTATTTCGCCGATAAGCGGAAAACTAACACCCTGAAGTCGGCCTTGCAGCGCATCAACAAATGCAAACAACAAGCAAGCCAAAAGCGTTGGCACTGGTTTCCATCTGCCAAAAATCATTGCAGCCAGCGCCAAAAAGCCCTTGCCCGCAGACATGTCCCGAATGAACCCTGCCCCCAGCGCGGTCGACAGCGCGCTTCCTGACATACCGCAGAGCACTCCCGCCATAACCATTGCCTGATACCGAAGCATCGTCACGGAAATACCTGCTGTGTCCACTGCCTCCGGATTTTCGCCGACAGCACGAAGCCGAAGGCCAAATCGGGTTTTATATAATATCCACGCAATAACCGGCACCATGGCAAAGGCCAGATAGGTCATCAGTGAATGACCCGATAGCAAATCGCTATAGAGCGCACCAACAACCGGCACATCCTCCAATGCTTCCGCAAACGGCAAGTCAATAGCAGTGAAGCGGGCGCCGTTATCCAAAAGCGGCGTTTGCCCGCCAAGGGAAAACCAAGCATTCGCTAGCGTCGGGGCAAGACCCGCCACCATAATGTTGATCGCCATGCCGGATACAATCTGGTTGCCGCGCTGATGGATAGAGACGTAGCCGTGCAGCAACGCGAGCATGACAGAAACCAAAATACCGGCAAACAGTCCAATCCACGGCGATCCGGTTACTGCGGCTGCGCTGGCTGCGCCGAATGCTGCCGCCAACATTTTGCCCTCAAGGCCAATATCAACGATGCCCGCCCGCTCCGCACATAGGCCTGCCAGTGCCGCGAGAATGAGCGGTGCAGATATACGCAGCGTCGAATCTGATAAAAGGAGGATGTCAGTGATAAATTCCATCACCTCTCCCCCTTAAGCGCGAAGCGAGAATACAAAGCAGCCACTGGTCGGCGGAATAAATAAGGCATGCCGCCTGCAAACAATATTACCAACCCTTGAATTACAACAATCAGGTCACGCGTGATGTTCGGCATTTCGAACGCCAACTCAGCGCCGCCCTGATATAAAATACCGAACAAGATCGCAGCCAATACTATGCCAAGTGGATGATTGCGGCCCATAAAGGCAACGGCAATACCGACAAACCCGTATCCCAGCGTGAAATTACCGATCAGCCGCAGTTGCTCGCCGAGAAGCTCATTCAAGCCCATCATCCCGGCAAGCGCACCTGACATCATCAAAGCGATCACCGTAACGCGCGGAACAGAAACACCCGCAAACCGAGCCGCATCAGAGTTTTGGCCGGTGACGCGCATCTCATAACCGAAACGCGTGCGTGCAAGCATAAACCACACGCTCGCAGCGGCAATCAGCGCGATTAGAAACGACAAATTAAGCGGTGACTGCTCAAAGTTTATGCCCACCGCCTCCATCAGCTCGTGAAACTGCATCAACCCAACACCTTCGGGGAAGTCACTGCTTTCAGGCATTTGCCCGCCAGGCCGCTGCAACGGCCCAACCAGCAGGTAAGCCAGCAAAGCCGACGCGATGAAGTTGAACATGATGGTGGTGATAACGACGTGACTGCCCCGGTAGGCCTGCAACCATGCTGGGATAAAGGCCCAGCCTGCGCCGAACAATGCGGCACCAAAGATCGCGACGATAACCGACAGAACAGGTGCCGTATCGCCGAGCCAAAAAACCGCAAGCGTCAAACCCAAGCCGCCGAGCATAGCCTGACCTTCGCCGCCGATATTAAAGTGCCCGGCATGAAATGCCACCGAGACCGCAAGCCCAGTGAAAATAAAGTTGGTGGCATAATAAAAGGTATAGCCAATGGCCTCCTGGTAGCCAAAAGCGCCTTCAATTAACAACCCGAGAGCAAAAAATGGGTCCTCACCCAGTGCCAGTACCACCAGACCCGAGACAAATAAAGCCACCAAAATATTCAGAAACGGTATCAATACCGATTCGAGGATGCCTGGCAATTTTGTCGGCCCGCCGCTCATTGACTTTGTTCCACATTGTCTACAGTTGCGGCCGGAGACCCGGCCATCATCAGACCAATTGTCCGCTCATCCGCCTCGGAAATCGGCACAATACCGACCAGTTTTCCGTCGCACAAAACAGCAATACGGTCACTGATCGCCATCAATTCATCCAGATCAGCCGAGACCACCAAAAGTGCTTTTCCTGCATTCCTGAGTTCGGTGATCTGATCGTGAATTTTGGTTACGGCGCCGATATCGACACCGCGCGTCGGCTGGCCGATAATCAGTGTTTGCGGGCTACGCGCAATTTCGCGGGCAATCACCAATTTTTGCTGGTTGCCACCAGAGAAAGACGCAATCGGCAGGTCCGGGTTGCGCGGACGCACATCCTGACTTTCAAAATAATCATTTGCGGCCTGGTCAATCGCGGCTAACCGCATTAATCCATTGCGCGAAAAATCTGCGTCCCGCTGATAGCCCAAAATAGCGTTCTCACGCGCTGACATCGATGCAACCACACCGGATTTCAGCCTGTCTTCAGCCACATGAGCAACGCCCGCCCGGCGCAAAGCGATGGGGTCAGTATAGACGTTGGCCGAATTGATTACATTGCCGGTAAGCGACACACTGCCTTCGGACACACGCCGCAAGCCGGTTAGTATTTCAAGGAGTTCGGTTTGACCGTTCCCCGCCACACCGGCAACACCGAGCACTTCGCCGTCGAACAGGTCAAAGGAGACATTTTGGAGTGCGCGGTGCCCGTGATCAGATACCGCCGATACATTTTGCACAGAAATCCGCGGCGTGCCTTTACTAGTGTCTGCACGCGTCACCGCGCGGCTAATTTTAGACCCCACCATCGCTTCGGCGAGCGCTTCGGGCGAGGTTGAAGATGTGTCGGTGCGCACGATAACCTTGCCCGCGCGAATAACCGTAACCGTGTCAGTTACCGCCATAATTTCATGCAGTTTATGAGTTACAAACAGAATGGTTTTGCCGCGGCTTTTCAGCAGTCTAACCAACTCGAACAGCTGGTCACATTCCTGCGGCGTGAGCACGGCCGTTGGCTCGTCAAGAATAAGCGTTTCGGCGCCGCGGAATAACGCTTTAAGTATTTCAACCCGTTGGCGCTGGCCCACTGATAAATGGCTTACCGGCTCGTCGAGCGGTATGTCAAAACCAAATTGCTGTTCAAGTCCCTTGAGTTTCGCTTTGGCGTCAATTTCAGCATGCTTCAGGAGGCCCTGCCCTTCGGCGCCGAGAATGATATTTTCCAGAACAGTAAACGGTTCAACCAACATGAAATGTTGATGCACCATTGCTATTCCGGCGGCCATGGCCTCAGAGGGACTGCTAAAAGAGATGTGTTCACCGTTGACGATAAGATCACCGCTGTTGGGCTGGTAAAAGCCAAACAACATCTTCAAAAGTGTAGACTTTCCAGCACCATTTTCGCCGACGATGCCGTGTACAGAGCCCTGTTCAACCACAAGCGAAACATTGTCATTGGCTTTCACATCACCAAAGCGCTTGCACAAATCTCTGGTTTCTATGGCAGGAGCCACATGCATCGGTTATTTCCCCCGACATCGATTGCGAATAAGTAGGCAGCTACATCAGTGCCCTGAATTCCCGCCCTCAACATCATCAACAATAATTTCGCCGGCAATAATTTTTGCCCGGGCATCTTCCAGACGTGCTTTCATCGCCTCGCTAATCAACGGCGCATTATGCTCATCAAGCGCGTAGTCCACACCGCCCTCAGGCAGGCCCATCACTCGGTGCCCGGGTGCCCAGGTGCCGTCCTTTGCACTGTTCATTGCTTGCTCAACTGCCAAATCAACACGCTTCAACATGCTTGTCAGTACATACCCCGACTGCACATGGTTTTGATTGCTATCGACGCCGATAGCCAACGCGTTGCTGTCCTTGGCGGCGTTGATAACTCCGAGGCCGGACGGCCCGGCTGCGGAGAAAATAATATCGACGCCGCGCGCATACTGTGACCGTGCCATTTCAGCGGCTTTGATCGGATCATTCCATGCTGCCGGGGTGGTACCGACATAATTTTCGATGAACGAAACATCGTCGCGCACAAACGCCACACCCTGTTTGTAACCAACTTTAAAACGGTCAATAAGCGGAATATCCATCCCGCCAATGAAGCCCAACTTTCCGGTTTTCGTCGACATACCCGCAATCATACCCACAAGGAACGAGCCTTCGTTTTCCTTGAAAGTGATCGACTGAACATTGGGTAAATCGATAACCGCGTCGATAACGGTAAATTTAATGTCCGGGTACCGCTTGGCAACATTGCGGACCGCAACCGAATAACCAACACCGACCGCAACGATTATATCAGCCTTACGGCGCGCGAATCGCTTCAGTGCCTGCTCATACTGTGTTTCGCTGTTGGGTTCAAAATCACGGAACGAAATACCAGTATCTTTATTGAACCGCTCTGCACCGCGAAAAGCCGCTTCATTGAATGATTTGTCGAATTTGCCGCCAATGTCATAGAGCAACACCGGTTTAAAGCTCTGTCCGACCGCAGAAAATGCTGGAACCAAGCAAACTGCAATCACAGCAACCATTTTAGCGACTATATATTTCACGAAATTTTGCTCCCTATCAGCGGAAAAATGCCTATGCTCCCTTATGCATCGAACATTAGGACACACGCAAGGGAACCAGAGCATTTGCAGGAGGTCAACCATTTTTGACGAAATGGTCAAGATTGGGTCGACAGCCGCGCACAAAATGACTATCAAAAGCCTTCAGACCACGCTAGGGGAGCGTTTGCATGACCAAATCTGTTACAGTTGTTGATCACCCGCTTGTTCAACACAAGTTAACCTTGCTTCGCCGCAAGGAAGCCAGTACTGCCGAATTCCGAAAATTGTTGCGTGAAATTGGGCTGTTTCTTGGTTACGAAGCACTGCGTGACCTTCCGCTTGGAAAAATTCAAATCGAGACACCCGTTTGCGCGACTGAATCACCGGTTTTGGCCGGCAAAAAACTGACTTTCATTTCGGTCCTGCGCGCAGGCGATGGCTTGCTCGGTCCGATGCTAGAGTTGGTACCGTCGGCGCGTGTTGGTCAAATTGGTTTGGCGCGCGATGAAAAAACACTGCAGCCGGTTAAATATTTTTTCAAAGTGCCAAAAGACATCTCGAGCCGTCTTAACGTTGTTCTGGACCCTATGCTTGCTACCGGCCACTCAGCCGTACGCGCGGTTCAGGAAATGAAGGACGCTGGTGCCACAGACTTGCGCTTTGTGTGCCTGCTTGCTGCACCAGAGGGCATTGCAACCTTCACCAAAGCACACCCTGATGTTCCGGTGGTCACTGCATCAATTGATGAATGTCTGAACGAAAAAGCATATATTGTTCCGGGGCTCGGTGACGCCGGAGATCGACTATTTGGAACCAAGGGGGCTTAAGCCATATGACTGTTTCTAAAAAATATGTAACCGCACAAGAACTATTGGACGACTCGTTTGCCCTGGGCCTTAAAATTCTCAAAAGCGGCTTCCGCCCTAAGTTCATTGTCGGCGTTTGGCGCGGCGGCACACCGACCGGCATCGCGGTACAAGAAATTTTGGACTATTACGGTGTAGACACCGACCATATTGCAATTCGCACGTCCAGTTACATTGGCATGCAGCAACAAAAAGAGGTCAAAGTTCACGGCATGGAATATATCGTCAACAACATCAATGCCGAAGATACTCTGTTGATAGTTGATGATGTATTTGATTCTGGCAGATCAATCGCTGCAACAATTGAGCATCTTACCGAAAAATGCCGCCGCAACACGCCGGACGTGATCAAAATTGCCACGGTTTATTATAAACCGACACGCAATGTAACAGACTTGGTGCCTGACTTTTACTGCCATGAAACCGATGATTGGCTAGTCTTCCCGCACGAGCTTTCCGATATGACAAAAGACGAAATCCGCGAGTTCAAAGGCCTGGATTTGCCAGAAATTGTGATATAACCGAGATATAGTCCTACCTAAACCAAGAGCATCAAGAAACTGCCAAAACTAACAATCACAAGGGTATCGAGATGAGTTACGAAGACGTTCAAAATTGCGCGGATTTTATTCGGGAACGGTTCGAAGGCGACTTCCCCAAAATGGCGATGGTTCTTGGCAGCGGCCTAAACAGCATGGCTGATGCGGTTGATGATGCCACTATATTCTCATTTCTTGATCTTCCCGGTTTTCCCAAACCAACCGTCGAGGGCCACGCTGGCCGCATGCTTATCGGCAAGCTGGAAGGAAAACCCGTCATTTGCATGCAGGGCCGTGCCCACGCCTACGAAGGCCATTCGCCTGAAAAAGTGGGTTTTGCGACCCGTGTTCTTTGGGCGCTCGGCGTGGAAATACTGGTATTGACCAATGCGGCGGGCAGTCTAATGGAAAAAGCTGGCCCCGGCAGCCTTATGGCGATCACCGATCACATCAATTTCTCCGGCGTCAACCCGTTGGTCGGCGTTAATGACGACCGGTTTGGCCCGCGTTTCCCTGATGTTACCGAAGCGTGGGACAAGCAATTGACCGGCGAGCTCAAGGCAAGCGCGGCTGAGCAAAATATCGAGCTTCATGAAGGCACCTATCTGATGGCGCTGGGCCCAAATTTCGAAACCCCAGCTGAAATCAAAGCCTTTCGGGTTATGGGCGCAAATGCGGTTGGCATGTCAACGGTGCCAGAGTGCCTAACTGCCCGTCATGTGGGCATGAAGGTTGTGGGTGTAAGTTCGATCACCAATTACGCTGCGGGCATGACCGGCGACGAACTTACCCACGGCGAGACAATGGAGTTCGGCGCAGTTGCCGCAGTTAAACTGGAGCAACTTTTGCGCGCCTTCGTCACCCGGGTTGCCTAGATAGATTTCCAACTAATATCTACTCTCGACCGAGGCACAATTTATCAGCCATTTTGACGCAATATGTCGCACGCCGTAGGTTTCCCCACCGTATGTGGGGCCTGAAACATGGCTGCAATCCTCGACAAAACAACCCTTTCCCTATAAAAGATATAGTATAACAATAATGACGGGGGATACCATGATCAAAACATCTTTGGTAAAGGCAATATCAGTTGTCGGCTTTTTGCTGATTGGTACGCTAAGCAGTGTGCAGGCGTCAGACGACGAAGCCGCTGTGCGCCAAGTCGCAATGAATTACTTACTCGGCTTCTATTACGGAAAAACTGAGCTTCTAGAGCAAGCCCTTTCCCCGGAGCTTAAAAAGCTTGGATGGGGAACCCGCCGAAGAGACGGTAACCGCAGTGGACCCTACCATATGTCGCGGGAACGCGCTCTCCAGTACGAGCACGGTGAGGAGCTATCGGAAAGCGCCCACCGGAAAGTGATCGTTTTCGAGGTATTGGATAAAGTCGCCAGCGTGAAGGTAGAGGCCGTTTGGGGCATCGACTATATGCATTTGGCAAAAAATGACGGCAAATGGCAGATTTACAATGTTATCTGGCAAAGCTGGCCCGACGGCAAAGCGGTCGATTAAGCCAATTGGTAACTTTCGGTAGGCAATGATGTTGTGAGCAGAGTTTAACTCTGCCACGGTACCTGAGAAGGAGAACCGTGTTATGAAAATCATCGCAGGCATTATTGCAGCCTTCTTGTTCTCAACGACGTCGTTGGCCGACATGAAAGTCATTCTGCTGGGAACAGGAACACCGTTTGCGTCGCCCACGCAGTCCGGCCCGGCCACCGCAGTGATTGTAGACAGCGTATCTTGGATAATCGATGCTGGCCCAGGTGTGGTTCGGCGAGCATCGGCGGCCCATATCGCGGGCGAACCTGCCTTGGCTCAGCCAAACCTGTCGCGGTTGCTAATAACCCATTTACATTCTGACCACACGCTTGGCCTACCCGATTTGATATACTCGCCTTGGACTCTGGACCGCCTAGTTCCTATCCAAATATGGGGACCACCGGGCACTAAAAACATGGTCGGCCATATTGAAAAAGCCTATTCGGCAGACCTCAAAATAAGGCTAGAAGGATCGGAGCCAGCAAACCCAGATGGATGGCGCACCAAGGTGGTTGAGACCACCGGCGGCATTATCTTTCAGGATGCAACCCTGACAATCGAAGCCATCCCTGTTTGTCACGCAGACTGGGACACCGCCTTCGGCTACAAGTTCAGCCACCGCGGCAAAGTCGCGGTTATTTCGGGAGATACAACTTACTGCCCGGCACTAGAGGCCGCTGCGCAGGGCGCAGACCTGTTGGTTCATGAAGTCTATGACAGCGACGCCCTCGTCCGGCGGAAACCGGAATGGCAAAACTATCACAACAAAGCCCACACTGCGGGCGAAGATGTTGGCACACTTGCGACAAACGCAGGCGTTAAATCATTGGTTCTTTATCATCAAATAACTTTCAGCGGCAGCAAAGCGGCTATACTGGAACAGATAAAATCGACCTACAGCGGCCCGCTCACGTGGGGCGAAGACTTGATGGTGATAGACCTGCATTAATGGCGTAAAAAAAAGGCCCGGAGAACCAACCCCAGGCCTTTCAATTAACTTTGTATGCTTGGTTAGTAGCTTTTGCCGCCTTCGTTGGCGTCGCCGTATGGCACCCAGATGTTTTTCACTTCCGAACCGCGCTCCATCATGGTGCGTGCGCCAAATTGAACATTGCTGGTAAAGTCATAGGCCTTGCCGTAATTGAGCCAGGTGCGCTTCATGTTTTCTGCCGCTTCGCGCTCTACCACGGCACAACCGTCGCGGCTGCCAAAATACCACATGCCGTCAACACCGTAATGTTTGCACAAAGGTGCGGCCATGGCGTCGCTTGCGCCGGTCACAATGTTTACCACGCCGCCTGGCACATCGGATGTCTCCAGAATCTGGTAAAAGTCTGTCGCCAGCAGCGGATAGCGCTCGGACGGAATAACCACGGTCGTATTGCCAGCCGCAATTGCAAAAGCGGTTAACGTCACGAACGCCAGCAACGGCGCTTCGTCCGGGCAAACAATTGCGATGGTACCCACCGCTTCGTTCATCGCGAGCGCAACGCCGCGGATAGGCGGCGCGTGTACAGCCCCGTCGTGTTTGTCGGCCATGGCAGCTGCCGCAAACAAGCGTTCAATTGACAGCTCAACCTCGCGTGCCGCCGCTTTGGCAGATGCGCCGGTTAACTCGACCAAGCGTTTTTCAAATTCAGCCGCGCGGTAGCCAAGGTTTTCGGCAACATAATACAGGATTTGCGCCTTGGTGTGGCCGTTGGTTTTGGCCCAGCCCTGCGCTTTGGTTGCGGCCTCAACCGCGTTGCGAATATCTTTATAATTACCTGCCCCAACGAGCCCAGCAAACGCGCCCTTGTGCGTCGCAATTGCAGTCGAGTCGCCGCCGTCTGGCCGTGCCTGCTTGCCGCCAATATACATTTTAGCAGTCTGGTCTATGCTGGGTATGCCGTTGCCAGCCTTGGGCACATCAACATGGTCTGGGGCCGCGATCGCAGTATATTCCTTGAGCGTTTTCTCAAACTTGGGCTTCAGGTAGGCGAGCATGCCTTCGCGGCCACCCTCGCGGCCAAAGCCACTTTCGCGGTAACCACCAAAACCAACCGCCGCGTCAAACATGTTGGTGCCGTTAATCCAGATAATCCCCGCCTTCAGCGCGGGTGCTACTTCCAAGGCGCGGCTGATGCTTTCAGACCAGATAGTCCCCGCTAGGCCGTAGCGTGTGTTGTTAGCCAGCCCAACCGCCTCATTTTGGGTTCTGAAGGTCATTGCGGTCAAAACAGGGCCGAACACTTCTTCTTTGAACAACGTATTGTCCGTGCCCACGCCGGTTACCAGCGTTGGCGGGAAGAATGAACCCTCGCCCGGCATCGGAGAACTGCACTGAAATATCTCTGCGCCTTCTTCGACGCCCTGTTTAATCAGCGCTTCAATCCGTTGTTTCTGGATATCGTCAACTAACGCGCCCACATCGATGCATTTATCAAGGCAATCACCGATGCGCAGGTTGCCCATTCGGGTTTTCAGCTTGGCAAAAAAGACATCAGCGATGCCTTCCTGCACCAATAGGCGCGAGCCCGCGCAGCATACTTCGCCCTGATTGAACCAGATGGCATCAACGATGCCTTCAACCGCACCGTCCAGGTCAGCATCTTCAAACACAATAAAGGGTGACTTGCCGCCCAACTCTAAGGTTAGTTTTTTGCCAGACCCGGCAATCGAACGGCGGATCATTTTACCAACGCCGGTCGAGCCGGTGAAAGCAACTTTGTCCACATCGGCGTCAACAACCATCGCGCCCACGTCGCCCCTGCCGGTCACAATATTAACCACGCCTTTTGGCAAACCTGCTTCCTGACACAGCTCAGCGAACATCAATGCGGTCAGCGAGGTAAAATCAGCCGGTTTCATCACAACTGTGTTGCCCGCCGCCAGCGCTGGTGCAATTTTCCAAGCCATCATCAGCATCGGGAAATTCCACGGGATCACTTGCCCGGCCACACCCACCGCTTCATGGTCTGGAAACTCGTCTTCCAGAAGCTGCGCCCAGCCCGCGTGATGATAGAAGTGGCGCGCAACCAAAGGAATATCCACATCCCGGCTTTCGCGGATAGGCTTACCGTTATCCAGCGATTCCAACACAGAAAGAATACGCGAGTGCTTTTGCACCAACCTCGCCAGCGCATACAGATAGCGTGCTCGCGCATGGCCACCGATTTTGGCCCACTTACCCTGCGCAGTTCGTGCCGCCGCAACCGCCGCATCAACATCTTCCTGACGCGCAGACGTTAGCGTTGCCAATTTTTCGCCGGTTGAAGGAGAATAGGTGTCTATCTCTTCTGCGCCGTCAGGTGTTACCCATTCTCCGTTTATGAACAGGCCGAACTTGCCGCCATGACCAGCCAGCCACTTGTCAACATTCGCACGGCTTTCAAGGGCGGGGCCATAATCCATCGATTCTAACTTTTCACTAACGCTCATGATAGCTCCCTAACCCATCGGATGCCGGTACGCCGCCGAATAGGCTCCGATGGCATGATACTCTAATTGTCGCTCCAGGTCGCCCAGCAAACTGGATGCACCAAACCTGAACAGTTCAGGCTCCAGCCACGCGCGGCCCAATTCTTCTTTCACCAGCGCCAAATACAACACGGCTTCCTTGGCGGACTTGATCCCGCCCGCCGGCTTGTAGCCAACTTTCTGGCCGGTTTTCTCGTAAAAATCACGAATTTGCCGCATCATAACCAGCGACACCGGCAAGGTGGCATTCACGCCCTCCATCCCGGTAGAGGTTTTAATGAAATCAGACCCGGCCATCATAGCGGTCATCGATGCCTTGCCCACTTGGGTCAGGTTGCCGTGTTCGCCGGTTGCTAGAATGGTTTTCATCAACACCGGCCCGCATGCCTCTTTGAACGCTTTCACTTCGTCGTAAAGCGCTTGCCAGTTGCCGGTCAAAATATGGGCGCGGGTAACAACGATATCGATTTCGCTGGCCCCTGCTGCTATCGAACGTTTTATCTCCTCAAGCCGGGTCTCAATAGGTGCAAGCCCCGCTGGAAAACCAGTTGAAACGGCGGCAACAGGGACGCCGGAGCCCTTCAGGGCTGCAACTGCTTCGCTGACCATCTCATGGTAAACACATACTGCACCAGTGGTGAGGCGCATATCGCCCAAGCCAAAAGCTTCAAGAATATCGCGCCGAACCGGACTGCGCGCTTTCAGGCACAAGCGCCTGACGCGGCCCGGCGTATCGTCGCCAGCAAGTGTTGTAAGGTCAATGCAGCTAATAGCCTTCAGCATAAAGGCGGTCTGGCTGTCTTTTTTGACAGCGCGCCTACCGCCCAGTGATGCAATGCGGCGCTCAACGGCGCTTTTGTTCACCCGAATGCCGTCCAGCCAGTCTGGATGAAAGATTGTGCCTTGATTTATCAGTGTTTCGGTCACGCTCGTCGTCCTGAAAAACAGATAGAGTTAACGGTTTAATCGGTGCATAAACCCCAATATTGACCATATGGTCAAGAATTGTTTTACGCGCTTGTTTCCTTGTTGGTCAAGTGGAAGCCAAAAAGCATCAGGCCTGCAATAACATAGCCCGCCGCAAGCCGGTGCACCAACAGCTCCTGCCCGCCCAAATCCGGCAGCGCCCACGGCAAATACATACCTGAACTGGTCAAGACAGAATGGATAATCCCAAATTCGGTAAAAATCGCCGCTGCAAAGGCGGCACCAGCGGCCCGCATCAGCCTTCGGTCCATCACCCAAACCAGTAACGCCGCCCAGATAAGACTTGTAAGAATATAACCACGCGACATCGCACCCAACAACGCATAGCCTGCCATCCAGTCCGCCGGAAGCGCCATTTGCGCCTTGTCGCCAATAATCCCATACAGGCCGGATACTTTGGTATAGGTGTAATTGAGAATTGCCGGAACAATGGCAAACAATAAAGCAGGTGCATGGCGAACGCTGCCGCCTGAAAATGCAAGTCGCATAATATCACTGGCGACAACCACCAGAATGGGCTTTAGAACCGCCGCCGGAATAATCATCGACGCCACTTCCACTGCGCCGACAAAACCTATTACCGTCATGGCACCAGCGGCACCCAGGGCATAATTGGTTTTCGCTCCCATCCGCTTGTAAGTCGCGTGACCAAAATAAGGGGTGGTTTGAACAACACCGCCAAAAAGTGCGCCCACTGCAGTTGCAGCTGCATCCAGCCGAACCACAATAGCAGGGTTATACTCGTCGCCAATCACCTTCGCGCCTGCAACAACATTGACCGCGCTTGCTGCAATCAACAATGCAAACGGAATGATGATGCCGATATAGTTGGTAACCGGCCCGAACATGCCGAGGATGCCATCAACGGTTGGCAAAGGTATTGCCGGTGAAAAATCAGGTATCGGCTGGAAAACATAGCCGTCACCTGCACCAAAATAGGCGAGAATATAATAGATGATAGTCCCGGCAATGATTGCCAGCACCGCACCCGGCATATTGAACGGTAGCCTGTGCCCCGCAATCAAGGAAAAGGCCATAATAACCAGCGCCAGGATGCCAACTTCTGGCAATTCAAAAATACCGTAAATCGCTTCGGCGCCCAACCACACCGTGGCAATACCCGCCATTGCACCAATTAAAGCCATTTGCGGTAATTCGTGCTGCATTGCGCGACCGAAAAAAGAAAGTATGAACTTGAAAATCGCCATCCACAGCGTGGCGGCCATGCCGATAATCCATGCCTGCGTGGCAGCTTCAGCCGAACCTAAGGCATCAATCCCCAGGCTATAGGCAGGGCCCACAACGAAAAACGCCATACCGAATGTGGTGGGCAGGTCCAGCCCCAACGGAATACTGGTTAATTGCTTGTTGCCGGTTTCCTGAATTGTTTTTCTAGCCAGCCAGTTAAACGCCAAATTCCCGGCGAGAATACCCGCGATTGCACCGGGAATAATTTTGCCAAAAATCACATCGCCTGGAAATCCAAAAACGCCCATAAGGACGCCAGCCAGAACAAACATGTTCACCACAACATCGAGGAAAAAAGCGAACCCAGCGTTAACGTCTGAGGCAAGTTGCGATGACGATTGCGCGCCGCCGCCGAGCACCCCTGTATCGCTGGGTTGATCTGGCATATCTGACATGGGTGTTCCCCTTTTCCCGTTTCCTGTTTTTCATTTTCAGGCTTTTGCCGCACACACCCCATTACCGGTGCAAGGCGTATTGCTACGAATTAGATTAATTAAACGAATTTCGCTTCCGCTCAGGAATTTTTAACTCGTTTTCAAATTTCCTGAATTTTTGTTCCAATTTCCACTGCAGGCGCGCCTTTTCACTGGCGTCCAACACTTGTTGGCAGGCTTGGCCCGCTGGCCTTACCGCTTTTACATCAGCTTCACAGTCGGCAGATGCCCATAGGCTATCGCCTTCCAGGAAACTGTAGGTAAGTGAATTGCGCGACACATGGCGCAGCTCAAAATAGGGAACCCTGTAGGTGGTGGCTAGGCGGGTATATTCATGGGTAAGATCGATGCGAGAAACACCTTCATCATCGGTGCTGATAGTATAGGGAACATCCAGATCCCGGTATACCATGAGCGGATGGTCGCTGCCTTCAATGCCCAGGATGACGGCGTTACTGGTCAGGTTAATCTCGACCAATATGTCGTCCTCAACCATTTTCTTCAAAAGCTCTGCACTGTCGTCTTCAAAAGTAATACTAACCCCGTGGCCGATGCGCTTGGCGTGGCCAATTTCGATGGCTTCCCGGATGTGGAATTTCAACTGTTTCGGCCGCACCAGCCCCAGCGTTAGCTCGCCGGCATGCAGGCTGATATTTTGCGGGCCGCGCGTGCTATACAAATGATCGATCATCCGCATGTGCTGGCTATAGTCACGCAATGCACGAAAGCCATCTTCCGGCGCCACTAAATTAAGCCCCACCACGTCATCAACCGTTTCCATCACCGACCAACCAAGGATGATCTGAGCATAAACCATAGCGGGCTCAAACTCGCGGATGACCTGATGCAGAAAACGAATTTCCACGTCGCATCCAGCTTCAGGCGTGGTGGATTCGCAGCCGAGCATTTCAGATTTTTTTTGGCTGGCATCGGTAATTTGCGACTGAATTTTTTTCGTTAGCTCGCCCACCGCCGTGCCAAATTTTCCGCTCATCAGGGTTTTGTAATCATCCGAAACATTGCCAGTCATTTTGACGCCTGCAATCAACGGAAAAAGCTCAGGTAGAACCAGTGTTTCCATCAGTTCCAGATACAGAATATTTTGACGATCTGCCCGTTCGGCAACCGCCGCCAGTTGGTCCCCTAGCCGCTCGGGCTTGGCGCTAATGCGTCCAAAGGTGGCAAAAAACTGATTGTGGCCGGACCAACCGTTGGTGGGTACATAATTGCGCGTGCTTAAGCCGTTTATCAGTTGAAGGCGCATACCATCGTCTGCCTGCGCGGTTGCTGCGTCCACCCACCCGCTGGCTTCGCAAGTTGCTTCCTCGCGAAATACAAGCGCTGATCTGCTCATGTCGGCGCATAGGCCGTCTTCCGCTGCCCATTCAAGCCAGCTTTCAGCGTAAATAGCGCCGCGCAAATGGTTGTGAATATCGCCGCCTTTTGGCATAGCTTCAAACGCCTGCCGCGACCGGCCATTGGCCATATGCCAATAGAGCGCATCACCGGCAACTCGTGCCATTTTATCATCTTGCGGCGCCATTGCGGTAGTAGGTGCAAAACCCTGAAAGCACAGGATCAATCCAATCAAGAAAAAACGCATGAAAATCTCCTCACGGGCTTGCGTTCATGCTTGCGTTCATGGCTGCACTTTTCTACGGTCGCAAAAATATACGTTGGCGTCGGCGCGTCGGTCATTGAATTTGTCTCTCCCGAAATAAGCCTAACCGAGCCAAAACAAAAAGAACATAGGGCAATTCTACAATGGCCAAGCTGTATTTTTATTATTCTGCGATGAATGCAGGCAAATCGACGACGCTTCTACAGTCCAGCTTTAACTATCAAGAGCGCGGCATGGAAACCATGTTGTTCACCGCCGCTATTGATGACCGAGCAGACCAAGGGACAATTTCTTCCCGGATTGGGATCAAAGTTGAAGCCACTTTGTTCGAATCATCGATCAACCTTCGGGAAAAAGTAGAAGAAGAACTCAAAAACCGAAAAATAAACTGTGTTTTAATTGATGAAGCGCAGTTTTTGAGCCGCGATCATGTTTTCCAGTTGGCTACAATAGCAGACGAATTGGGCATCCCGGTTTTATGTTATGGCCTAAGAACCGATTTTCAGGCCAACCTGTTTACCGGCAGCCAGTGGTTATTGGCCATAGCGGATGAAATTCAAGAGCTGAAAACCATTTGCCGCTGCGGCAGTAAAGCAACGATGAACTTGCGCATCGATGAGCAGGGGAATGCCGTGAAAGTCGGTGCTTCAATCGAGATCGGCGGCAATGATCGCTATATTGCCATGTGCCGTAAACATTTTATGGAAAAATTAGCCGCTATACCCTGATACCGAAATTTACTCACTTGCGTTTACGGCGCGGTCGAAAGCGAAAATACAGTAAAATTACACCGGTAAATACGAAAAGCGTGGACGTGAGTGTTGTGATAATCAGCAAAGGATTGTTGAAATCCTCACGGTTCTCATAGTCCATAATATGCAGCATCCAGAAAAAATCAAACACCCGCCAGTAATCATTGCGCCGCGCCAGCACCCTGCCAGTATCGGGCGACACATATAAACGAGTGCCGTCGGGGTCGTTAAGCGTGATCTGCCATACCGGCAAAGGCCGGCGAAAATCCCCGGGTTCTTCGGTCAGTAAGCTGCTGGAAACAATAGCAACTTCGGTTTCCAAATTTGCTGGCGCACGGTACTGAAAATCGGAAAGTGCAACTTTTTCAGCTACGTCAGCATTGATCGGCGACAATAGCTCGCCAGTAACGCTGTTATAAATCTGGCTGGAATCAGCAGTCCGCGAAACCTGAATAACCTTTTCACCTGCAACATATCGAACAGATACAGCGTCCAAACTCTCGGCCTCTATTGTAGCCAAAACCGTTGAGAGTTCACTTGCTGGCATCGAGACGGTCGCGTCATCAGTCATATTGACTTCGCCGCGCACCAAATCCAGCGGAATGACGGTCATAACCAAACCGCCAACAAACCAGAAAATAATCTGGATGCCGACCAACAGCCCCATCCAATTATGAAGCGTAAGCGATGCACGCCTTACTTTGTTTCCAGAAATCACCCCGGTCTCCCCTGACTAGCTCACCCTTGTTAGCATAAAAAGAGGCGCCCCATAATAATAGCGGGGAACGCCTCATTATCATAACATTAACAGCCTCTATTCCGCTGCGTTGTAGCCGAGCACCGACTTTAGCTCAAGAAAATCGTTGAACGCATGCGCGCCCCACTCGCGGCCGTTGCCTGATTGTTTGTAACCGCCGAACGGTGCGCTTAAGTCACCGTTTGCACCGTTGATGTAAACCATGCCGGTTCTCATGCGCGACGCCACTTTGCGGGCACGGTTTACATCGGCACTTTGCACGGCGCCAGAAAGCCCGTAGGGGCTGTCGTTGGCAATACGAACGGCTTCGTCTTCATCTTTGTAACCAATAATCGACAATACAGGGCCAAATATTTCCTCGCGCGCAATGGTCATGTCTGGTGTCACGTTAGCAAACACGGTTGGCTTGACAAAATACCCTTTTTCCAGGCCGTCAGGCCGGCCGGTGCCACCAGCCACAAGACTGGCCCCCTCTTCAATACCCTTCTCGATCAGCAAACCCACTTTCTGGAACTGTTGTCCGTTGGATATGGGTCCCATTTTGGTATCGACACTAGAGGGGTCGCCGGTTACCACAGTTGCCGCCGCTTTCGCCGCGATAGCAGCTGCCTCGTCCATGCGGTCCAATGGCACAAGCATCCGGGTAAGCGCGGTACAGGTTTGACCGGTGTTGTTCATAACCGACAGGGTTTCACGTGTAACGGCCTTTTCAAAATCAGCGTCATCCAGCAGTATGTTCGCTGATTTACCACCCAATTCCTGGGTAACGCGTTTGATGGTTTTGGCGGCGTTGGCCTGAACCGCAGCCCCCATGCGAGTTGACCCGGTAACCGAGACCATATCAATATCCGGATGACCGGAAATAGCTTCGCCTACCGACATGCCTTCACCGTACACCACATTATAAACGCCCGCTGGCACGCCGGCAGCATCCATAATTTCAGTGAAAAGTTGGCAGCTATAGGGTGCCACTTCGCTTGGCTTCAACACCATGGTGCAGCCGGTGGCAATTGCCGGGGCTACTTTGCAGGCGATCTGGTTAATCGGCCAGTTCCACGGCGTTATCATACCCACAACGCCGATCGCTTCCTTGGCTACTCTGGTCAGGCCGTTGTCTTCTTCAAAGGCAAAATTCTCGAGTATCTTGCGTGCTGTCATCAAATGACCAATGCCGGAAGGCGCATGGGCTTTCTGTGCCAAAAAGGCTGGCGCACCCATCTCCAGGGTGATCACTTCTGCCATTTCCGGCATGCGCTTTTTATATTCGGCGATAATGCGATCCAGAATGGCAAGTCGTTCCTCGCGACTTGTCTGCGAAAAACTGTCAAAAGCGGCTTTGGCAGCCGCAACCGCCGCGTCCACATCAGCGGCATTTCCCAGCGCCATTTTACCGGAGACTTCCTCGGTTGCCGGATTAATCAGGTCCCGAAATTCGTCGCCCTTAGGTGCAACCCAGCTGCCATTAATATAATGTTTGTCAAGAATGCGCATGTTTCGCCCTTTGTATCTGGTTGCCTAGAATCGTCATTTTAGAGAATCGTCATTTTATCGGACGTCTATATACGGTGCCAGCTTTAAGCAGTGCAATCGCTATTTTGCAGCATCGCCCAATTGGCTCGCCATCAATTTTGGGTACATGCGCCGCCACAAATTCGGGAACCATCGCTGCAGCCGATCAACCATACGCGCGTCACCGCCCACCAAAATACGGTACCGGGACTTGGCTACGCCGTTGAGAATAACCCTCGCTGCTTCGTCAGGTGTAGTTTTAGCTATGGTCTTAAATTTCTCAGCGAGTTCGTCTGCATCGATGTCACCGTCGATACTCTTTTTGTGAATGCCGTGCTTGATAATGCCGGTATCAACGCCGCCGGGATGAACTGAATGCACCTGAACACCGGTATCCTGC
The DNA here is from genome assembly GCA_021774695.1 of Alphaproteobacteria bacterium. GTDB lineage: Bacteria > Pseudomonadota > Alphaproteobacteria > Sphingomonadales > Kordiimonadaceae > Kordiimonas. Next base: position 21,733 of record JAJFIU010000085.1, read on the forward strand.
AGTTCGTAAAACAGAGATTCGTTAAAACCCTTCACCGCATGTTTTGCCGCGCAGTAAGCGCCCTGGCTCGGCACCCCGACAATACCAAAAAGGCTTGAAACATTGACAATATGGCCTTCACCGCGCGCCAACATTTCAGGCAAAACGGCTTTGGTGCCATGCACCACCCCCCAGAAATCAATGTCCATAACTCGTTCAAAATCGGCATATTCCATATGGTCAACCAAGTCGGAAAAAGAGATGCCTGCATTGTTAAACATGCCGTCGATGGAGCCTAGCTTTTGGGTTGCTTCATCAACAGCGCGGAAAACATCATCTTTGTCCGATACATCCAGCACACGCTCATGAACATTGGCTTGCATCAAGCGCAATTCCTCACCAACTTTGGCGAGGTTTTCCCCATTGATATCAGTTATAAAAACCGAACAGCCCTGTTGGGCCAATGCGTGGGCCAGCGAACGGCCAATACCTGACCCTGCTCCGGTAATGAATGCTGTTTTCATAAAAAATCTCTTATTGGTTTAATCGTTTATCGTGCGGTCCAATAATTTTCCAAATAATCGGCAATTTCTTTAATCGCCTTGCGGGCTTCGGGCACTATCGCAGCGCTCATATGCCAAGCATGATGCATTTTGGGCCAGACCTTCAGCGTTATTGCCCCACCAGCTTTATCTATGCTGGTTGCGAGCCTTTTCGAATCGTCGAGCAATATTTCTTCACTGCCAACTTGCGTCAATATAGGCGGCAGACCTTTGTGATCAGCAAACAACGGTGAACACCGCGGATCAACCGCAGCTAGTTCGCCGTGATAAAGCTGCGCGCCTTTGACGACAGCGTCAGGCTGCAACATCACATCTTTTTTACCATTATATTTCAGGCTATCGCCCGAGCCGGTGAGATCAAGCCACGGCGAGATAAGCACCAGTGCTGCGGGAGCCGGACCTCCACTATCACGAATCGCCACAGCCAACGATACAGCAAGATTACCGCCCGCGCTATCGCCGGACAGGGCAATGCGTGCGTTTGGGTTATTTTTGCTAACCATATCATAGGCCGCCAGTCCTTCATTGATCTGGGTCGGGCATTTGGCAGTTGGTGCCAATGTATAATCAAGCAGAAAAACCCGTGCATTACAGGCTTTCGACAAGCGCCACGCCAATTCCCGGTAGAATTTCGGCGCACCCCAAATATAGCCACCGCCGTGGCAATAAAAAATGATCCTATCCGGATCGAAGCCAGGCTCTGACACCCATTCGCCGCGAACACGCTGCTCGCCGTGTATCTCGTCAACTGCCTCAATTTCAGTTGTTTTAGGTGGCTGGGGGATATTCTTTTCGGAAATGAGCAAGGCCTGTTTGAAGCCGACAACCTCTGCTTTCGGCTTGCCTGAGAGATCAGTGCGGAACAAACTCTTGATTTTTCGTCTAACTATCCAGGCTCTAACAGACATCAAAAATACTCTTTCAACTCAATAATCACACAGGCTTGATCAACTGATCAGCCGCACCGTCTTGACAGATGCGTGGGTTACAATAGTAATGACAATCATTATCTAGTCAATCAATCGGGTCTTAAAATGTCAGCCAAATCGCCAATCACCTTATATGGAAGCCCTCCCAGCCTGTATTCGGGCAAGGCGCGCAGCTATTTGCGCAAAGCGGGCATCCCGTTTGAAGAAAAACTCCATAGTCATCCTGATTATAGCGCGCGCATTCTGCCTGCTATCAAACGATTTGTGATCCCAGTGCTGGAAACGCCTGACGGCAAGATTGTTCAGGACACAACAGAAATAATTGAATTTCTCGAGGCCCGGCATGACGCTCCGCTTGGTGTTTACCCCGAAAGCCCTCGCCAGAAAATTGTCTCGATGATAATTGAGATATTCGGCGACGAAGGCATGCTGCGTCCGGCCATGCACTACCGCTGGAATTTCCCGGAGGAAAACGATTATTTTATTTCCATGGAGTTTGGCCGCTTCATGAAACCAGATTCGCCAGAAGAAGAAGCATATCAGCTTGCAGGCATGCCCAAAGCAGCGATGCAAAAATACTTGCCGGGTCTGGGCATAACCGACGATAGCATCCCCGCCATCGAGAAAAACTACCAAGAGCTGCTGCAGGCGCTCGATGCCCATTTGCTGCACTCGCCTTACTTGCTTGGCGGGCGGCCCACGATGGCCGATTTTGGCCTTTATGGCCCCATGTACGCGCATCTGGCCCGCGACCCCGCGCCGGAATTGTTGATGAAACGCACCGCAAACCGCGTTTGGCGTTGGGTTGAACGTATGACTGCCGTGGGTGCTGATATGCCCGAATTTCCGTTCATGGAACGCGAAACACTGGCCGACGATGCTATCAGCGAAACATTAATGGATGTCCTAAAAATTATCGGCCAGCAATATGGACCAGAAGTTGCGGCACTGGTTGAATTCTTCAACGACTACAGTGCCGCAAATCCCGATATAGAATCGGGTTCTCCGGTCATCACAGACGCGAGTAAACGTGTACTGGGCCGAATTTCCATTCCCCTGGGCGGGACACAGGTTAGTGTCGGTGCCAGGCATTATTCGCTGTGGATGCTCCAACGCATCCATAATGCCTACGACGGTTTGAGCACAACCGACCGCGAAGTAGCTGATGCCGTCATAACAGCGGCAGGACTAACGTCTTTTATTGACCATAGGCTAACCCGAAAAATTGAGCGAAAGGGCTATACCGAAGTATGGGTCTAAGGATTATCAATTTATTGTGCTGTTCAACGCAACTTTACTAATGGATGCTATTAATGTTTAACTGACCATGTGGGGATGGCAGGTATAGAGTTTGGGGGGCAAACTTGAGTATTCAAAATGGCAGCAAAGGCAAAAGAGCCGATGCAACGAGAACCGCGCTGATTGAAGCTGCGGAGCGGTTGATCGCTGAAAAAGGCCTTGCCGACGTTTCTACGCGCGAAATTTTACAGGAAGCCGGACAGCGAAATCAGTCTGCGTTGCAGTATCATTTTGGTTCAAAAAAAGGTCTGATCGGTGCAACCATCAGTGAACGGACCAGCCAGCTCGACCAAGAACGGTTGAAAATGCTGGACGCTATCGGCGACGACCCCAGCCTGCGTCAATTATTTGAAGTTCTGATTTTGCCACTAGGCGAATTGATGAAAACCAAAGCTGCTGGCGCCAACTATCTCAATTTCCTCAGCCAGGCAATCACCCAGCCGAACTGGGAACTTCACCGGGTCATCGAGGAATATAATATTGTCGGCATGGTGAGAACCTATGCCCATCTGAACCGGAAATTGGCCCATCTGTCTGAGGAAGACAAAGTTACACGCCAATATGTTATGTTTGATTTTACCATATTGGCCCTGAGACGCTGGTCCATGGACACTAAAGCTCATCGGCCGCTGGAAGATACGCTGGAGTTCGTCATTGAAGGCTGTATCGCCCTCGCCAAGTTGGATTAACCAACTGCCACCCATTATTTGAAAACTGCCAAATCGACCCAGATTATATCCATACCCTAATTTTGGACTATGCAAGGAAGCTGCAATGACGCTTACAGTTTGTGGACTGATCGGATCACCGTTTTACCGTAAAATTTTAACTCAGTTGAACGAAAAAAATGTCACGTTTGACACCGAAAATTTAAACCCGTTCAAAGCTGGCGACGACTTTACCGCGGCTAACCCAGCGCGGCGCATTCCGCTACTGAAAGACAGCGACAACGGCGTCGATTGGGTGTTGCCCGATTCCAGTGCCATATTTCATTATGTCGAACGCAAAATTCCTGAACCGTCTTTGCTGCCGGCCAATACAGCAGATTATGGCCGTGCGCTTTGGTTGGAGGAATATGCTGATACGGTATTGGCTTCAACCTTTGGGCTAGGCGTGTTTCGGCCCATTGTTTTTCCACAAATGCAGGGAAAACAGCCAGATACGGAGGCTGCCCTTGAAGTTGTCCGCAGCAAAATACCTGAGATCAATGACTATATAGAGGCGGCAATCGGCGACAATGATTGGCTCACAGGTCCGAATTTCTCGGTCGCAGATATTTCAGTAGCAGTGCAATATGCCAACTTGGCATTCGCGGGTTACGTGCCGTCTGCCAACAGGTGGCCCAACCTGCTGGCGTTTATGCGGCGAGTGGGCACACGCAACAGTTTTGCTGCTCCTCATATGAAAGCCGCAACCGCATTCGCGGAAATACAAAAATTGACCGTTGATCCCGAGGAGAATCTCTAATGATTGAGCTTTACACATCCCCTACACCCAACGGTTGGAAGGCATCGGTGACATTAGAAGAATTGGGCCTGCCTTACGAGGTAAAGGCCATCGACCTTTCCAGTGGTGATCAAAAAAAGCCAGAGTTTCTGGCCTTAAACCCTAATGGCCGTATTCCGGCGATTATAGACCGGGATGCAGATAATCTCACGGTTTTCGAATCCGGTGCCATTATGATTTATCTAGCTGAAAAATCAGATAAATTGATGCCAACCGACACTGCAGGTCGGATGAATGTAATCCAGTGGCTGATGTTTCAAATGGGCGGCGTGGGGCCAATGATGGGTCAGGCGAACGTGTTTTTCCGCTATATGGAAGAAAAAATCCCGACCGCCATCAGTCGCTACCAAAACGAGGGTCGGCGCCTGTTTGAAGTATTGGATGGGCACCTTGCCAAAAACGAATTTCTGGCGGGAGATTATTCTATCGCCGACATCGCCAACTGGTGCTGGGTTCGCACACACTCCTGGTCCGGCATATCCGTTGATGGGCTCGATCATTTGGATCGTTGGTTACAGACAATCAACGCCCGCCCTGCCGCGCAAAAAGGTATTATGGTACCATACGACATTACGGAACGAATGAAAGCGGACAGCGACAAAGACGATTTCGCCAAAAACGCTCGGAAAATGGTGACAAAATGACCTCAGCGGGCAAATGGATGATATATGGTGCCACTGGTTACACGGGTGGCCTGATCGCAAAAAAAGCGATTGAACTGGGCGAAAAGCCAACGCTGGCTGGCCGCAATGCAGAGAAAGTTAGCGCATTGGCCGCCGAGCTTGGCTTGCCGTGGGCGGCTTTTTCAATCAGTGACAATGATGCGGTAGAAGCCGCGCTTGAAGACCATGCGCTTGTTCTTTCGGTAGCCGGGCCGTTTTCCGCCACCGCCAACACAATGATGAATGCCTGCATCAAAACCGGGACGCACTATCTGGATGTTACCGGCGAAATTGCAGTATTTGAACTGGCTGCTAGCTTGGGCGAACACGCCAAGGATGCAGGCGTAATCCTTCTGCCGGGCGTGGGCTTTGATGTTGTACCCAGCGACTGTCTGGCCGCGCACACCGCGGCCCGGGCAAACACACCTACTGCGCTGGTCATCGCCATTAAAGGGCTCGGTGGCCCCTCGCGCGGCACGGCCAAAACGGCGGTCGAATCGCTGGGCGGTGGCACCATGGTGCGCAAGGGCGGCACAATCATCTCGCGCCGGGCCGGTAGCCTGCAGCGCAGTTTTGATACCGGCGTCGGCGAAGAGCCCTATATAGGGGTTTCCTGGGGTGATGTTTCAACAGCATTTTACAGCACTGGCATCCCGGATATTGAAGTCTATTTCCCGGCTGAAGGCCCAATCAAAACTATGACCACCATGAGCCGGTTTCTTGGCCCCGTTATGGGTTCCCGCCCAGTGCAATCATTTCTGAAAAAACAGATAGACAAGATGCCGGCTGGCCCCACAGACGACGAGCGCACCCGGGATACATCTATTTTATTGGCCGAAGTAACGGACAGTGATGGCACAACAATCAGATCACTTCTTGAAGCGCCAAACGGTTATACATTGACCGCTGAATCTGCGGTAATGAGTGCGTTAAAAATACTGAAAGGTGAAGGCGGAACTGGATTTCAAACTCCGTCGTCTGCATTTGGTGCCGATTTTACTCTTGGTCTTGCGGGGTGCAAAATCATCGATTTGTAAGGCAAGGCCTAACCCTTAACCTGCGCGTGGCAGAAAAATCTATATAGCCCTTGCTCGCCTTGCCGACATCAACCCTTTGGTTGGTTTTCCGTAGAAATATCCCTGGCCGTAATCAACACCTATGTCTATCAGAAGGTCAGCGTGCTCTTTGGTTTCAATCCATTCGCCGACGGTTACGACGCCAAGGTCCTTGCACAGCATCACCATAGACCGCAGGAAAGCACGGTCCTCCGCAGACCCGATCGCGTCTTTAATATAGGCGCCGTCAATTTTAACCGCATCAACCTTCAGGCTTTTAAGATATTGGAAACCGGCCGCACCGGCCCCGAAGTCGTCTAGATATACTTTAAAGCCAATACCGCGAATTTGCTGAACAACTTCGCCCAATGATTTCAAATCAAGTATCCGTGCGCTCTCGGTAATCTCAAGCGACAGATAGTTTGTCAGGTCCAGGTTGGCCTCTAATGTTTTTTGGAGATCCGAAATAAATTCCGGATCCGACAGCGACCGCCCCGAGACATTCACCGCTATGCCGGGCGCTGTGCCCTGCTTCATCAGGTCGCGTATTTTTGCAATAACTCTGTTGATAACAGCGCGGTCGAAATCATCAATCAGGCCCACATCTTCGGCAAACCGGATCATTTCCCACTGGCTTTTCATGATTTCCGGCAAGTCGAACCGAGTTAGCGCTTCGAAATGGTGGGTGGTTAATTTCTTCATATCGACAATCGGCTGATAAACAAGCGAGAAGGCACCGTCATCAAGAACTTTTCTGAAAGCCTTCACCCGCTCCGTTGTTGCGCCGATCAGCGTACCGCAATTCTTTTGGATACTGTCAACGTCAAAACCTTCTCCGTCGTCGGCAAACTGCTGCAGGCTGAACACCAGCGCGCGCATACTGTCTCGGTCGCTCAGGTTGCTTGCCGCGGCATCAATGGTTGCTGTATTGATGGCCACACCAGTCGTTTTCGCGACCGTTTCGCGAATAACACCTGCGCGCGCACTGGCGTCGTTGCGGTCATGCACAACTGCGAATTTATCGTCTGACACACGCGCTGCATTGGTGCCACCGTAAGACACCGATTTCAGATACTGTTCAATATTTGTTTGTTGGCCAATGTCCAGAGTTTGACCCGCTTCGGCTTCTATAACGGTGACCTGAACTTTTTCTTCAGCTCCCGGGTCATGCTCAAACAAGGTTTCCAGAGACTTGAAAAAAGTCTGTTTCTTTTCTTCAACTAACAGCCCTGCAGTCGGCAACGCCTCATTCATACCCAATCTGGACGGTCGGGATAGCACAACATAAATTGCGCCCGGTTCGGACGGAAGTTGTGCAATGAAAGCGCCGAATAATTCTTTACCGTCCGCATCCATCCCTACTTGCAATTTGATAGGGCCCAGCCGATTTGCGCCTGTCAGGGCTTTCACTGTTTTTTGAAAAAGCCCCTTGCCCCTGCTGTCGAGCAAATCAAGAAAGTTGGTTTCGCTTTCGGGAATAGATTGAATTCCAAGCGTGTCTTTAACGGCGCCGTCCGCATTCTTGATGTTGAAACCGGAGTCCAGCTCCAGCAGCAAATCACCAACGCAAAATGCGTATCCTAAAAATCTGCTTGGAACCTTGATCGCCATGACGCAACGTGCACCTGAATTCGAATTAATCATTGAACCTGATCACAGCAATCACAATGAACTGCAGCGAACGATTTTCCTGCTAGCGTCACAGTGTCGTACTCTTTAGTTATTAAAACGTAAATTCCGGTATCATCGGACCCCAATAATACCAAATACTTTTGGCCAACTAGAACAATGCCCTATTTATCTACCCGAGAGTTTAAAAATGCGCCTAAGCATTGTAGAATACCGTTTATGCGATGTGAAAATTCGTAAACTTTAAGGAACTCAACATGCAAGATGATACGCCCAACAAAAATCTAGCCCCTAAAACGCGCAGACAAGTCATGCAGGCGGCGTCGAGTGTAGTCGGTATCGTTGCGTTGCGCGGGTTTGAAGTTGCTAGCGCCCAGGCGAGTTCTGATAATGCCATTTTCACTCACGGTGTCGCCAGCGGCGATCCACTCGCAGACCGGGTAATTCTTTGGACACGGGTTATTCCGGCGGACGGTAAGGCGCAAAAACTGTCTATTGATTGGCAGGTATCGACGTCCCCGGACTTTGATCAACTTGCCAGCAGCGGCAGCGCATCTTCTGGCCCCAAATCCGACTATACTGTCAAGGTCGATGCCGCTGGGCTGGCCGCCGACACAGCATATTACTACCGCTTCATCTGCCAAGGGGTTTCAAGTGCGATAGGCAAGACTAAAACCCTGCCAAAAACCGGCACCCAAGGCATCAAACTCGCTGTGGTTTCATGCTCTAATTATCCGCAGGGCTATTTTCACGTCTACAAGGAAGTGGCCAGCCGCGACTATGCAGCCGTATTGCATTTGGGCGACTATATTTACGAATATCCAGCCGGAACCTATAGCAACGACGAGATGACCCAAAGCCACGGGCGGCAAGTTACGCCCAAGGGTGAAGTTGTTGCGCTGGAAGATTACCGCACACGTTACGGCTTGTATCGTAGCGACCCTGACCTGCAGGCGGCTCATGCCGCCCACCCCTTCATTTGCATTTGGGATGACCATGAAGTTGCCAATGACACCTGGCGCACCGGCGCGGAAAATCACAATGAGGGGGAAGGCGAGTTTGAAGCCCGAAAGCAAGCGGCGCTGCAAGCTTACCACGAATGGCTGCCCATCCGCGATAATATCAGAAACGATCAAACTAAAATTTATCGCAGTTTTGAGATCGGCGATCTGGCAACACTGATTATGCTGGATACCCGCCTTATAGGCCGCGACAAACCGTTAAATTACAGCCACGATTTGCCACTACGCACCATACCTTTCCGTTTTGTGCCCGATGCAACACCTGTGGCAATAACCGATGCGGATCAGTTTAAGCGACTGAAAGCAGCACCCGAGACCAAGGCGCAGTTAAAAGAAATTCCTATTCCTTTCACGCTAGCCGATGGCAAAGCCGACCCGATCCTTGACTGGACGGAAATCCAAAAGATCGACCCGGAAAATATGCCAAAAGGTGTCAGCTACCTACCTGATTTGGCACACTTCAAAGACAGTATTTTACCTGACGACGCCAGGAATATGCTCGGAGAAACCCAACAACTTTGGCTCACACGCCAGCTGGCGCGGTCAAACCGGCAGGGAAAACCATGGCAAATTATCGGCCAGCAAGTGCTAACAGGAAAAGTTGGTATCCCCAGCATTAAAGACGAAGACATTGACACCAACAGAAAATCCTATGTTAGCCCGCGCAGAATAGCCGAGTTTCGTATGCTTGCTGCATTGGGGCTACCGCTAAATCTGGATGCATGGGACGGTTATCCAATTGCCAGAGAAACTTTGTTCAAAGCTATTAAAGCCAAAGGGTCCAACGCCGTGCTGCTGGCCGGCGATACCCACAATGCCTGGGCGTTTGACTTAAAAGACGAGCAAGGCGATTCCGTAGCGGTAGAATTTGCAACTGCAGGTGTATCATCGCCTGGCATGGAAGAATATTTGCCCGTCGCCTCCGATGTACTGTCCGCCGCCCTGCACAAAAGCAGCCCTGAGCTGGTGGCATTCGACGGTGAGCATCGCGGCTGGCTGGAGCTAAATCTCACCGCGACCGAAGTTACGGCAACTTTCCAATTTGTCTCGACGGTTCATCATCAAGCATATCAATTACTGGAACCTGTAAGCCGTGCGGTAAAACTGGGCGACCATAAGATCAGTGATGCCCAGTAAAAGGCAGCACACGTAAAACCTAACGCATGCGTTTCGGCGATGTCGGCTCAGTCATCACATTAAAGATTGAATTAAAGGTGCCGAGGACAGTCCGCCTCTATTTGCGGCTGTAGCTTTTCAGCAGCCATTCCTCTTCGCCGCGTTCCAGCGTGAACTTCAGGCCACTACCCATCATCGCCGCCATACTGGCATTGCGCCGCATTGCCGGATTACCTGCGCTCGCTTGGATAACCAGCTCAGAATTTTCATCTAAAAAGTCCGACGACATAAGTTGCCAATTGCGTGGCTGCAGTTGCGAAAATGCCATCATCGCACGCGTTAGCGATTTGGTTGCATCTTCTGTTGGTAGCCACATCGACGATAGGCTTTCTTGCACTTGCGGCGCTAAGTGCATGCTTTCTTTGGCTTTTTTTGGCGTATAATAATGCTTGATCTTATCCATGTAGGCCGCAAAAACCGCCTCAGGGCTTTCGGCATTCCCTGTCACAATCAAGTCATGCCAATTTCCTGTTTCATTGATAACAGACCTTAAATCCACATAGCCGCCAATTTTCCAATTTTTGCGAACCTTTTGAAATTTAAAACCAAACGGAATGGGATCAGGACGCGATTCGTTGACCGAATGAAAATAAACTTTTGCAAATGCACCGTCTTGCGTCATTTCAATTTCGGAAATCGTCCAGGACTTGGGGCCGTGCATCCATAATTTAGAAATCAAACTCATCGCCGGGTCGACCGGGCGCTTGGCCACTTTTGCTGCTGGGCTGCGGTCATATTTAGCCTTAGTGTGGCGCAGCAACGGGATCATGGCTTTTGCCTGGTTTGAACTGCGGCGCGCCTTGGTCAAATCAGAAAACCGGGTAAAAAAGCTATCTAAAAATGCTTCAATCTCAAGGGCTGGCCCAGTGAGCGGTGCTGGTGCAGCAACAGCTGGCTGCGCCGCGCCGATTAGAAAGACAATGGCTAACAACGGTGCAATAAAGTTTACGGCACCTCTACCGCGAACCCGGATTAAATATCCCAATACCGATCGGGTATATTCCATAATTACACTACCTCAGCAGGTCAAAGGTCTATTAAAACACGACTATAGGTCGAAAAACCTTTTTTGAAAAGATGTGTCTTGCTCGGTTCATCGATTTTCCAGATCTGCTTTAATTTTTGAAGAAATTTCACGGGTATCGACACGAACGGCATTGATATCAACCGTCTCCACTTTACCGTTTTCCATCAGCACATGTCCGTCTACAACACTGGTCACAACGTCGCCGGATTTTGCGACATAAACCAAATGTGACACCACGTTATAGAGCGGGTCAAACCGCGGGCTCGCTAATGAGACCTGGATCATGTCGGCCCGCAAGCCTGCCTCCAACACCCCAACTTTATCGCCGAGCCCCACTGCGCGTGCGCCCATTCGTGTCGCCATATCCAATGCCTCTATCGCAGAAACCAGCGTTGGATCTTTTGACACCCCTTTATGAAGCAACGCCGCCAGTCGCATTTCCTGCCATAAATCCAGATCGTTATTGGAAGCCGCACCGTCCGTTCCCAAACCAACATTAACCCCGGCCGCAAGCATTTTGGGGACCGGCGCAATTCCCGCTCCGGTTTTAAGGTTAGATGTGGGGTTATGCACGGCGCCTGTTTTTGACCCGGCCAGTGCGGCAATATCCGCATCAGTTGGCCACACTACATGGGCTGCGATAGTTCGCTGCTCCAACATGCCAAGCCCCGCCAACAATTCAACGGAGGATTTTCCGTATTTTTCGGTGATCACATCGACTTCGGCCCGGTCTTCCGCAACATGGATGGAAACCGGAATACCCAACTCGCGCGCCGCCTTGAAAGCCGCGCCCAGATGCACCTTTGAAACAGTATAGGGCGCGTGGGGCGCAAGTGCAGGTGTAATGCGCGGGTGTCTGCCTTTCCACCTTTCAGCAAATTCAACGCCAGCCTTGAAACTATCGTCCCAGCCTTCAAAACCCGGGCTTGGAAAATCAATCATCGGCGCGGCGACGACAGCACGTAGGCCACAATCCGCCACTGCACCGGCGATAACATCCGGATAAAAATACATGTCAACAAAGCTGGTGATACCGCCCCTGATCATTTCCCAGCAGGCGAGCCGGGTGCCAGCATCAACCAGTGCTTCGTCAACATATTGCCCTTCCATCGGGAAAATATAATCCTGCAGCCAGGTCATTAGCGGCAAATCATCGGCCATGCCCCTGAACAACACCATGGCCGCGTGGGTATGGCCGTTCACCAACCCCGGCATCAGCACCTTGTTTTTGCCACTCAGTTTTTTTTCGCTCGTGTACCGATTGTCTATATCTGCCGCCGTGCCGACACCCACAATAACGCCGTTTGAAACCGCCACCGCACCATCGCTGATAATTTGGTTATCCTGCTGCATCGTCAACACATAATCACCGTAGGCTATCATATCGACGACCTGTTTTTCGGGTTGATCAGCCAGAACTTGGCCACAAACCGAAAAAATTAAACTGCAGATACAAAGCCTAATCATAGTCATATGGAAACCCTCTCAATTGATAGGCTCATCCTAACTCGCAAATCACACAGATTAAATGTATTAGTTGGCTTTTAGTCTGACACTCATTGTCAAATAGTTTACAAAACGTACAGGTAAATTCCCGAAGAGGATGAAAAATTCAAAGCAGCGCCGCAACAGCGCACGGCTGAAAAAAGGGGCTGAACCTCTTGTATCCGCACGGTGCAGACACCATTTTTAAGATGCCCAGGTAGCATAGATGCAGGGCGTCAGGCCAAGGCTGACGCTCGCAGAATTGCGACACCTGGAGTTGTCAATTGATATGGAGGTGCCCTCATGCCAGATGATGAACCAACAGGCAGTATCGCCACCGGTCGTATAGTAGCTGCGGGCAGTAGCATCACGGGGGACCGTGAAGTTGGCAACGATATTGATTATATCGCTGTGTATCTAATCGAGGGTGGCTCTTATGTCTTCGACTTGCTTGGCCGCAACACGGGCGACGGCACGCTCTATGACCCATACCTGCACGGTATTTATGACGCCGCGGGGGAACGGGTAGCGAACCACGATGATGATAGTGGTATTGGCTTCAATAGCCGCATCGACTTTGTTGCCCCCGAAACCGGGACCTATTATGTCGCGGCAGGCGGCTACTATACCGGAACTGGCACCTACACGCTCTCGGTATCGATCAACCCGCCAGTTCCAGAGGCGCACCTGGCGGATCAAACCGAAGGCACGATTGACATAGGCGGCTCTGTCATCGGGGACCGCGAGACCACGACGGATAGTGATTTCTATAGTGTCAATCTGGCCGCCGGGGTCACCTATAGCTTCGACCTAGAAGGTTATTACACCGGCGCCGGCACACTTCGTGACCCCTATATTTTCGGCATTTATGACAGCGCGGGCAACCGCATTTCCCAAAGCGACGATGACAGCGGCGTTGGCCTCAACAGCCGCCTGTTGTTCACGCCGACCGAGACCGGCATCTATTCAATCTCGGTCGGTGGCTACTATTATTATACCGGGACCTATACGCTGTCTGTCGACTTTGTTGTCCCAATAGTTGGAGACCCGTTTTCTGAAGAACCGTTGTTGATTTTGGGATCGCCCGGTGATGACAGCCTTGTGGGCGCGGGCAACACCGACACCATCGATGGCGGCGATGGCGATGACAGCCTTTTTGGCCTGGCGGGCGGCGATATTTTGCACGGCGGTAACGGCGCCGATATGCTCGCGGGTGGTTACGGTGATGACATTCTGCGTGGCGGCGGCGGCAATGACACCCTTGATGGCGGCTACGGAAATGACCTTCTGGTTGGCGGCGCGGGCGGCGACAGTCTTGTCTCGTTTGACGGCACAAACACCATGTGGGCGGGCGACGGTGATGACCAGGCCACGGGTGGCGGGGATGACGATATCATTGGCGGCGGCGCGGGCGCGGACATATTATCAGGTGGCCTGCGAAACGATACGCTCTACGGCGGCGCGGGCGATGACAGCCTTATCGGCGGCGATGGTAAAGATGTTCTCTACGGCGGCCAGGGCAACGATATCCTGAGCGGCGGCAACGATGATGATACGTTGTGGGGCAGCATGGACAATGATACGCTAACCGGCGGAGACGGCGCCGATACGTTTGCCTTTGCGGCAGGCTCTGGCCTCGACATCATCACAGATTTTGACGCTGAAAACGACGTGCTGATGCTTGAAGGGACCGCGACTGATTTCCTCAAACTCGAAGATGTCGCAGTAGTGTCTGTCGAGTTCGCTGGCGGGCTTATGATCAATCTAGGCGGCGGCGACGCCGTTTTCCTCGCGGGGGTCTCGCTGAGCGATCTCGAGACCGTGACGCTGGAGCTCTAACAGAGTTTTGCCACTGTACAATGCAATATAGTGATTATTTTGTTGGATCGTCAGCTTGTGACGAAGAGCGGACAGAAATCAAGTTATCTTTGAGGGACGGCATTTAGGTAGGAAGCGGAAGTAGCTCCGTCACCAGTGAATGTCCACTTTAGGGAAAGCCCCACAGTCTGCGTTCTGATTATATCTGTCAGTGCTTGTCAGATCTCATCTGAGTTGTCACAGATTAAAGCACCTATTGGTCATGTCTCCAGCCCCTCTTGATCAGCCGTAATTTAATCCAGAAAACCACTGCTTCTATTGACCGCATTTTTCGCATACGGTGGCTGGCGGGGAGTGATTTATGCTGGGGAATGCCTTATGCCGAGAAATGATTTATGAGTGATCCGGCGCTCGCTGCGGGTGCAGTGGCCTTGACAATTGATCCAGCGATCCAGCTGCTGCTGGCGGTGTCACTGGCCTTTACAATGCTTACAGTGGCTGTTGGTTTGCGTCCGCAAGACTTCCAGTTTGTTCGTGCGCACCCAACATCAATTTTCATCGGCTTTTGCGCACAGGTGATCGCCCTGCCGCTGGTAACGCTGTTGCTTATCAAAGTGCTGTCCGTATCACCGGGTCTGGCACTGGGCATGATCATCGTCGCGGCTTGCCCCGGCGGCGCTATGTCAAATTTAATCACCAAAATCGCCGGTGCTGACGCAGCTTATTCGGTTTCCCTGACGATGCTATCATCGGTTTTTTCGGCACTTTTTCTGCCCATCGCCATTCTTTTTTGGATATCCTTCCATGCACCGGCAAATGGTCTGATTGATCAAATCAATATCGACCGCACCGGCTTTGTTTTGCGAACAACGCTCATTCTTATTGTCCCGCTTGGTTTCGGGTTGACGCTATCTCATTTTAAACCCGCTTTGTCGGCCAAGTTACATCAGAAATTTATGCCGATTTCTGTCTTGATCCTGTTTGGTTTAATCGTTGCCGGGCTTGCGTCCAACTCCGATGTGCTCGTGTCTCACGGTGCCCAGATGATACCGCTTGTGGTGCTACACAACACTGTGGCCTTTATAACCGGCGGCGTCATCGGCTATATTTTCCTGAAAGACCGCCGCAAATCACGCGCTTTGGTTTTTGAAGTAGGCATCCAAAACGCCGGGCTTGGATTAATCATTGTCATGGCGGAACTGGGCGGGGTAGGTGAAGCTGCGCTGCTTGTTGGCACATGGGGCATATGGCATTTGATTGGTGGCTTTACTCTCGCTAATCTGTTCAGATACTTTGACAAACGCCGCGCAAATTGATCCCTTAACCAATCCGATCAAACACTAACTGGAGACCGCCCCATGCCTTACGACCTGATCATTAAAAACGGTTTGATTTATGACGGAGACGGCGGTGCGCCCTACAGCGCAGATATTGCGGTTGCGGGCGGGAAAATTGCTGAAATCGGTGTCTGCGACGGCGCGGCAACTGAGATAATTGACGCGGACGGCGCTATCGTTACGCCCGGCTTCATCGACCTGCACACCCACTATGACGGGCAAGTTTCGTGGGACGAAAATTTTGAGCCCAGCGTTTATCACGGCGTAACAACGGTGGTTATGGGCAGCTGCGGCGTTGGGTTTGCACCGGTGCACCCGCAAGACCATGACAAGCTTGTGCGCCTTATGGAAGGAGTGGAGGACATTCCCGGCACGGCGCTATCAGAAGGCCTGACCTGGGATTGGACAAGTTTTGAGGACTATATGGATGCGATCGATTTCCCCCATACTATCGATTTTGCCGCACAGGTTGTCCATGACCCGCTCAGGGTATTTGTTATGGGCGACCGCGCGGTTTTTAACGAGCCTGCAACTATTGATGACATCGAGCAAATGCGCAGCCTGACCCGCAGTGCACTGGAAGCCGGTGCCGTTGGGTTTTCAACGGGTCGGTCTGATGTTCACCGTTCCGCCGACGGCGAATGGACACCGTCTTCAGAGGCCACAGCAGAGGAGCTTTCCGGAATTGCAGCGGCATTCAAAGGTCTTGATCACGGCATCCTGCAGGCGGTCAATGATTTTGACCTTGAGCGCGGCGACCCGGAAGCTTTTGACCGGGAGTGGAAGCTCTTGGAACAATTTGCAGAAAGCGCAGGTGGGCGGCCTTTTTCATTGTCGTTGATGCAGCGGGATTTCGCGCCCAAACAATGGCGCAAAATTCTGTCACGCAGTGAAGACGCCAAAGCGCGCGGCCTTAACTTTAACCTGCAGGTCGCACCCCGCGGCATTGGCGTCATTCTGGGACTGCAATGCACCTTCCACCCATTCATCGGGTTTCCCAGCTACAAGAAAATCAGCGGCCTGCCACTGAGTGAACGGGTGGCGACAATGCGCGATCCGGCCTTTAAGGCACAATTACTATCGGAAAGCTCAGAGAAGCTGGCCGGCGACGGCACCCCAATTCCACCAATCGCCGATATGCTGCTGGCACAGATCGATTTCATTTCCTGCAAGATGTTCCGCTTAGGCGAAAACCCCGATTATGAGCAATCACTGGAGCAGTCGGTTTACAAAGCTGCTGAAGCTGACGGCATGCGGCCGCTTGAAAAAATTTACGATATTCTGCTGGAAAAAAACGGCGAAGAATTCCTGTATTTCCCAATCTACAACTACACCGATCTAAATTATGATGCGGTTTACGAGATGATGGCGCACCCGCAGTCAATAATGGGTCTTTCTGATGGCGGTGCACATGTTGGCACTATCTGCGACGCCAGCTTTTCAAGCTATCTGTTGCACTATTGGGCGCGGGACCGAAAAAAAGGCGCCACTATTCCACTTGAACAGGCGGTTAAAAAGCTAACCTCCGAAATCGCCGATTTCGCCGGGTTTAAAGACCGAGGTCGATTGCAGGTTGGCCTGAAAGCCAACATCAATGTGATTGATCACTCAAAGCTGCGACTGCACCCGCCCAGAATGGTGAAGGACCTCCCGGCTGGCGGCCAACGGCTGCTGCAAAATGCAGAAGGCTATATCGCAACCTTTGTCGCCGGTGTTCAGGTGATTAAAAATGACAAGTTGACCGGCGCGTTGCCGGGCGGGTTGGTTCGTGTTGGCGCAGAGGCTGGCTAATTGGCAGCGTCTGGTTTACCGGACGCATTTGCAAGCACGTAACCGATTATGTCGGCTTGGGACAACAGACCAACGCGACCAGAATCAACGCTGCCCGGATGACCCAGCACCAGATATCCGTCAATTTTGCCAGCCACCTTTTTCAGCCGCGTTTTAGCCGAACCCAACAGCCTGTATGGTTTTTTGAAGGGGGTCACCGCCTCAATGCCGTTAATTTCAAAGCGGCCATTATCCAATAGTGTCAAAATGTCACCGGGCTGCCCCCACAGCTGCTTGATAACCGGCAACTTGGCCTCATCGGACCGAAAAACAATATAGTCATACCGCTTCGGGAAACCACATCCAAGGCTGTGAATTTTAATCTCCTGACCCGGCCACAGCAACCCCTGCAGCGAATTACCCTCCACTGTAGTTTCAGTAATCAGGCATTCGCTTTGGGCCGAGGCCTGTATCGAAACCGGGATTAATCCCAAAAGCAACGCTGTTGCTAAAATCTTCATTTAAGTCGAGTCCCACGTCATTGATCTGGATGCTGCCGCTGTTATCTGTCACTGTTATATTGACAAATTCGACACTTAACGGAAAGCTCGGATTATCTCTTAACGTATAGCAGGATTTCAGATGCTCAAACGTTTTATACTTTTCATGGTGGCCAGCCTGTTTTCAGCCAGCCTGTTTTCAACCAGCCTCGTAATGGCTCAGGATGCTGCGCAACCAGCACAAAACCCTTTGGCCGATAAAGATGATCGCGGCGGCATGTGGGTACCCGAAAATGTCACCGACCTACGGCTCGTCTCGCAGGACTGGTGGCTTAAGTTCCGGCAAACAAACCAACAATTATACAATTTTATCGGAGAATCCGCCGAGTTTCGGGCTTATTTATTTGTTTGTAAACGCCACGACCTCAATGTGGGCATGGTTGGCATCAACGCATTGTCCAACAGGAACTTACAGCAAATCCTTCTGGCTTTGTTCAAGGAAGCAGAATATGGAATTTTGGAAGCCCACACCAAAGTTCAGCAAGCGGAACTTATGGCGGACATTGCAAGCGACGCCTACAGTTTTGAGTATGGCTATCGAATCGCCCGGCAAACAGCTATAATTAGTGTATCCGGCAAAACCACAAACAATTATTGCCAGCAAGTGGAAGACCTGCATTTCAAGAAATATGTCGCTCTGCGTGCAACAGCAAAACGTCTGATCGAGTAACTACAACGCTAGGTATCCCTTTGTTCCACTTACAATAGTTTTTATTTGATTTGTAAATTTACCTAGCCATTAGTGTACTAATACAATAAGGTGATACTTTCTAAGTGCTCTTTGGGCAATGGGGTACAGCACGCGGCGACAATTACGTCGCTTTATAGCACATAGGTTTCTTCACTTATGGAGAAATCGGGGGTCTACGGGTTATACAAAAATGACATATACATATGAATATCCACATCCTGCCGTCACAACAGATATAGTAATTTTAACTGTATTGGACGGCGCACTTAAAGTGCTTCTTATCAAACGAGGTATGGAGCCTTTTAAAGGTAAATGGGCGCTGCCAGGCGGCTTTATCAAAATGAATGAAAGTCTGGATACCTGCGCCGCACGCGAACTGGCGGAAGAAGCCGGTATTAAAGATGTTTACCTGGAGCAGTTATACACATTCAGCGGCGTTGACCGCGACCCACGAGAACGGGTAATCAGTGTCGCCTATTATGCGCTCATTCCAGGAAAAAATATTACGCTTGAAGCTGGCACCGATGCCGCCGATGCAAAATGGTTTGCGGTTGATGACCGGCCGGAGCTTTCTTTCGACCACAGTCAAATCCTCGACATGGCGCGAACACGCCTTGCCGCCAAGATGGATTATTCCACGGTAGGACTGAAATTGATGCCTGCGGAATTTACCTTGTCCTATTTGCAAGA
This sequence comes from Alphaproteobacteria bacterium, assembly GCA_021774695.1. Classification (GTDB taxonomy): domain Bacteria; phylum Pseudomonadota; class Alphaproteobacteria; order Sphingomonadales; family Kordiimonadaceae; genus Kordiimonas. The sequence continues at coordinate 40,931 of JAJFIU010000085.1, forward strand.
TGTGTACGAAAAAGCCACCAACAAACCGCGTGACAAGCGAAACTTCCGCAAATGGGTCTTTTCTCTGAATGTTATTGAAGCAACCGGCAAAAAATATTCCAGCGGACCGCACAGGCCAGCCATGCTGTACCGGGTGAGCGCCCCTGAGGAAGTTAAAAATATTCGCTAGGATTAATGCCGATTTAGCTGGCAGTCGAAAACAGATAAGAAATGGGTTCCAATTTGGTGCCCTTTTTTTATGAACTGTCGCCTAGTTTTTTGCATGAGTCCGGGGCTTTTGTATGAACTATAATGCAACACCGCGGGCGGCGGTATGGCTTTTGGGCCGGTTGCGGTTTGCATCTTGAACATAATCGTTTAGGTTTTGGCAAAACCAGATTGGGTAGTTGATGACTGTACCGGGTAATTCTCAAGCAACAGCACATGTCGAAATTCTGGAGGTTGGCGCGCGCGACGGCTTACAGAATGAAAAAACCATATTCTCAACCGCTGATAAGCTTCGCATGATCAACGGTGCCATTGATGCGGGCATCAAGCGTATGGAAGTGGCCAGCTTCGTCCACCCGAAGCGCGTGCCACAAATGGCAGATGCCGAAGATGTAATCTCAGGCCTTACAGACCGCAAAGACATCACCTACATCGGCCTCATTCTCAATAAACGGGGCCTGCTGCGTGCTTTTGGCACCCGCGAAGGCAACAAGCGCGGCGTTGACGAAGTTGGCTGTGTTGCCATCGCAACTGACACATTCGCAGAAAAAAATCAGGGCCAGACCGCAGAGCAGTCCGTTGAAGTTACCAAAGACATGATCCGAATGGCCAAGGTTGAGGGTATGTCGGCACAGGCAACCATTTCCGTTGCATTTGGCTGCCCATTTGAAGGCCGGGTTGATCAATCACGCGTGGTCGCTATGGCGGAAGAAATCGCCGAGGCGGAGCCAAGGGAAATCGCGATTGCCGATACCATTGGGGTGGCGTCACCGCTGCGGGTTACTGAATTGGTTGAGACCATAAGGGAACGCCTGCCCCATATGCCGCTGCGGGCGCATTTCCACAACACCCGCAACACCGGCCTTGCCAACGCATGGGCCGCATACCAAGCCGGGGTCGCGACACTTGATGCCTCGGTTGGCGGGCTTGGCGGTTGCCCGTTTGCGCCCAAAGCAACCGGCAACATTGGTACCGAAGACCTGCTGTATCTTTTGCACGAATCCGGTGTCGCAACCAGCGTTGACCTTGATAAAATGATAGATCTTGCCAACTGGACCGAAACAGTTTTAGGGCGCGCCCCTCCGGCCATGGTCAGTCAGGCTGGCGGTTTTCCAGAGCCTGAAGCAATTTAATAAGACATATTCGCTAACGAACAAAATCGGGATTCATCGGCCTTGACTCTTTTGTTTAAAAATGAGAACAAAAGAAGAACAAATAGTGACAAGGCCACCCCTTCACCATGCAAACTGCCGCAATAAATGACAATCATACTGCCCCTCACTCTGGCCCTCATCCTGACAATGATGCCGGAAAGAATTTTAATGCAAAAAATGCGGCTTTGTCAGATTTGCGCACAGTACTTGCCCAAATCGACCCTGCCTTTAACCCTGCGGCCGGTGGGTCGTACCAATTGCAGGATGGCGGACATCCACCTGTAACAAGCGATGATAAAAGCCAACGGACGGCCAATGTTTTCCCGCATGACTGCTTTTCTCGGGGCTGGCTGCATGAAATATGGTCCCAGAGCCCAAGGGACCACGCGACTGCGACAGCATGGGCACTGTCCGCCACCGCCGAGCCAGACAAACCCATCTTGTGGGTCACCAGCCCCCAGATACTGCGCGAACAAGGTTTGCCGTACGGACCGGGAATACTAGCGTTGGGCATTGACCCTGAACGCTTCATCCTTGTGCGCGCGCAGTGTCAGCGCGACCAGCTATGGGCGCTTGAAGAAGGGCTGAAATCAGCCGCGTTTGCCAGCGTGGTCGGCGAACTGGAAGGGCTGGACCTTACCAGCAGCCGTCGCCTTTCGCTGGCAGCACAAGAACACCAGCAATGTTGCTTGCTGATACACCGCAGCGAAACACAACCGCAAACCGTTGCCTACAGTCGGTGGCAGGCCAGCCCCACCCATAGTGCGTGCTCTGACACAGAAACAAATAACTGCCTGACTAATCGCCTTCCCGGCCTTGCCCGCATGACGGCAGCGCTTGGCAAACACCGGGGCGGCATGCGCCCTTATCAATCATTACTGGAGTGGCATCATGCGGCAAATCGCTTCGATCTGGTTACCCCACTGGCCGATAGAACGCTGGCAAAAGGCACGCAGGCCTCAAAGGCGACTATCCAGCTCGACGCCCAGCACAGAGCAGCTGGCTAACCCTATTGTCCTGACAGAGACGGTTAACCAGACCCAAAAATTATATGCTGTGTCGCTGGCAGCAGAGAACCTTGGCCTTTCCGCTGGTATGACCTTAGCTGAGGCACGCGCAGTTGCTCCCACCTTGGAAACATTTCCCACCGACGAACAGGCAGACGCGAGCGCCCTTGATCGATTGGCCCGTTGGTGCGACCGCTATAGCCCGATGGTGGCCATCGACGGCACCGATGGTCTGCTACTTGATATCACCGGGTGCGGCCACTTGTTTGGCGGCGAGCACGCCCTGGTAAGCGACCTAAGCAAACGATTAAAACGCTCCGGCATCAGTGCACAGATTGCAGTGGCAGGCACTGTCGGCACGGCATCTGCATTGGCGCGCTATGCACCCGGTCAGATTATAGCCCAAAAAAAAACAAAGGCAGAGACAGAAGCCGCCCTGATCGCCGCTCTGGCCGCCTTGCCTGTCAAAGCACTACGCCTTCACGACAGCAGTATCCTCACCCTGCACCGGTTAGGCTTAAAACGCATCGGCGACCTACTTGCCTTACCGCGCCCTGCCCTTGCCCGGCGGTTTCGCGGCATGCCATCAAAGGACATCATCGATTTGTTGACCCGGCTTGATCAGGCGCTGGGCCGCAAGCCCGAACCGATCACCCCCTTGTTGCCCCTGCCGCTGTGGCGACTGCGCCACCCGTTTATCGAACCCGTACTCCATTTGGCCGCGGTTGAAGCAGTTTTGCCGTCGCTGGTGAAAGACCTGATGCACAGCCTTCAGGAAGCCGAAGTTGGGGTAAGGCGGCTGACATTAAGCGCGTTTCGGGTGGATGGCAGCGTGCAGAACATAAGGGTTGGCACCAATCACCCCAGCCGGGATGCCGAGCATTTGGCCCGCCTGTTCACCGAAAAATTGCCCGCTCTTACCTGCGGTTTTGGTTTTGATCTGCTCATGCTCTCGGTCACAGAAAGCGAGCGATTGCCCCCAGCTCAAATCGCCACGGTGCGAGAGGTGGAGGCCGAGGCAACCGCAAAGGTACTAGACCGCCTGAGCACACGGCTTGGGGCTGGTGCCGTGATGCAGCTAAAACACCGACACAGCCATATTCCGGAACGGGCGCAGTCATATGTGCCTGCCTACAGCGGGCCGTTGGGGTGGCAGACACACCCCGGGCGTCTGGCCATGCGGCCAAACCGGTTGCTGATGCGCCCCGAAGCAATGGACGTGATCTCAGAGGTGCCCGAAGGCGCGCCGCGTCAGTTTCGTTGGCGGCGGGTTGAGCACAGGGTATCCAAGGCAGAAGGCCCCGAGCGTATCGCCGATGAATGGTGGCTTGCCACCGGTCCTGATAGCCCAGAGCGGTTAACCCGCGATTATTACCGTATCGAGGTAGATGACGGCGCCCGTTTTTGGGTGTTTCGGCGCGGGCTATATGCTGTGCCCGGTGTGCGCTCGGCAGAAACGGTAAATAACCCCTTGAATGCGCAAAACCCTTGCTGGTTTATGCACGGCTTTTTCGCCTGAAAGGCCCGCGTGCGATGTATGCAGAACTACAAATAACCAGCAACTTCAGCTTCTTGAAGGGTGCGTCACACCCGGAGGAAATGGTCATTATGGCCAAAGCCATGGGCCTGAGCGCGCTGGCGATTACCGACCGTAACAGCCTCGCCGGGATCGTCCGCGCCCACAAAGCCGCCAAGGAACACGACCTAGATTTCATTCCCGCCTGCCGCCTTGATTTAATCGATGCCCCTTCACTGCTGGCCTACCCCACCAACCTTGAGGCTTATGCCCGCCTGACCGAACTGTTGACCACCGGCAATCGCCGCGCGCCCAAGGGTGAATGCCACCTGTGGTTCGAAGACGTGGAAGCCTTCAGCAAAGGGCTGATATTCGCCTTGTTACCTGATTTACACGGGGACCTCGCGGGGCAATGGCCCAAATGGTCAGAATGGCAGGAACGCCTGAATGCACCCCTCTATCTGACGGTAAGCCACCCGTATCAGGGCGAGGACGAACGACGCATCGCAGCACTGGCAGAGGCAGCGGAGAAGGCAGGGCTGCCCTTGTTGGCGACGGGTGATGTTTTGTATCACGCGCCGGAGCGGCGCATCATCGCTGATGTGGTGACCTGTATCCGCGAGCACAAACGCATCGAAGAAGCAGGTTATCTGCTGACGGCCAATGCCGAGCGCTTCATCAAGCCACCAGAGGAAATGCAGCGCCTGTTCAGCGCCCACCCAAGCGCTGTGAAAAATAGTATGGCGATTGCCGAGGCCTGCAACTTTTCGCTTGATGAGCTTAGGTACAATTACCCGCACGAACCGGTTCCGCCCGGCAAGACACCCCAACAACACCTAAGCGACCTGTCGAACGCCGGGGCAAAATGGCGCTACCCAGAGGGCATTCCCGCCAAAGTTACCGCCACGCTGGAGCGTGAGCTTCTCCTGATCGGCGAGCTGGGTTATGCCCCCTATTTCCTGACCGTGCATGACATCGTCGCCTTTGCCAAAAGCCGGTCGATACTCTGCCAAGGCCGGGGCTCCGCCGCCAATTCTGTGGTGTGTTACATGCTCGGGGTAACAGACGTAAACCCCAACAAAGTTGAGCTGTTGTTCGAGCGTTTCGTCTCCAAGGAACGCGGCGAGCCACCGGACATTGACGTAGATTTCGAGCATGAACGCCGCGAGGAAGTGATCCAGTATATTTACGAGCGCTACGGTCGCCACCGCGCCGGGCTGGCGGCAACCCTGATCACCTACCGCGCCCGCAGTGCCATCCGCGAAGTGGGCAAGGTGATGGGCCTTAGCGAGGACACTATCGGTGCGTTGGCAGGCACTGTATGGGGCTCGTACGGCCGAGAAATTCCCGACCAGCAGGTGCGTGAAGCAGGCTTTGACCCAACCGACAAGGGGCTGCGGCGCACCCTTGAGCTGGCCCACGATCTGGTAGGCTTTCCGCGCCACCTGTCCCAGCATGTGGGTGGTTTTGTGCTCACCGAAAGCCCGCTGCATCATATTGTGCCCATTCAAAATGCCGCGATGAAGGACCGAACGGTTATCGAATGGAACAAAGATGACTTGGACACACTGAACATTTTGAAAGTGGATGTGCTGGCGCTGGGCATGCTCAGCTGTTTGCGCAAGGCCTTTGATATGATCAAGCATCATCACGGCACAGCCTACCGGTTAGCAACGCTGCCGAGCGAAGACTCCGCCACATACCAAATGCTGCAAAAGGCTGACAGTGTGGGGGTGTTTCAGGTGGAAAGCCGGGCACAAATGAGCATGCTGCCGCGGTTGAAGCCGCGCAATTATTATGACCTTGTGGTGCAGGTAGCGATTGTGCGGCCCGGCCCAATTCAAGGCGATATGGTGCACCCCTATCTGCGGCGGCGACAAGGCAAAGAAACCACAGAATACCCGGCACCAGACCCCGCCTTCGGCCCGCATGACGAACTGGAACAGGTGCTGTGCCGCACTTACGGCGTGCCTTTGTTTCAAGAGCAGGCGATGAAAATTGCCATTGTTGCAGCAGGCTTCACGCCGGGCGAGGCAGACGGCCTGCGGCGCGCGATGGCCACCTTCCGCAACAGCGGCACCGTCGGGGCGTTTCAGGAAAAATTCATCAGCGGCATGACCGGGCGCGGCTACGCCCAAGACTTTGCTGAACGCTGTTTCCGGCAAATCGAAGGCTTCGCTGATTACGGCTTCCCCGAAAGTCACGCCGCCAGCTTTGCGCTTTTGGTGTATGCATCCTCGTGGGTCAAATGCCACCACCCGGAGGTGTTTGCCTGTGCGCTTCTGAACTCGCAGCCCATGGGGTTTTACGCACCAGCCCAAATTGTCCGCGATGCCCGCGAGCACGGGGTTGAGGTGCTGCCGGTGGATATTAACCACAGCAATTGGGATTGCACGCTGGAGGCCGCGCCCGGCAACAAATGGCAATGGGCGCTACGGCTGGGCATGCGCCAAATCAAAGGCTTGCGCCTTGAGGCGGCTGAACGGCTGGAGGCCGCGCGCCAAAAGATTAACGAAATGCGGCCTTTCAGCGATGTTGAAGACCTGCATTCCCGCACGCGACTGATGGTGGCGCAGCTTGAAAAATTAGCCGAGGCCGATGCCTTCAGGTCGTGCGGGCTTGACCGAAGGCAGGCGCTTTGGCAGGTGCGCGGCCTGCAGGATAGCCCCGACCTGCCCCTGTTCGTGCATGCGGATGCCGCCGATGTGGGCACGGAAGAAAGCGCCGACCTGCCAGTGATGCCGCTGGCCGAACATGTGGTCAATGACTATCAGACCCTGCGGCTTTCACTGAAAGCGCATCCGCTGTCGTTCCTGCGGGCAGACCTGAAAGAGCAAGGGGTTATTACCAGCAAACAACTGGCTGACCACAAGGACGGCGGGCGGGTGCGCGTTGCTGGTCTGGTGCTGGTACGACAGCGCCCCGGCAGCGCAAAAGGTGTTATTTTCCTTACACTTGAGGACGAAACCGGTGTAGCCAACATTGTTGTCTGGTCAAAGATATTTGAGCAACACCGCGCCGCCCTAATGGGGGGACGGCTTCTTGTCATAGACGGACAGTTGCAGCGAGAAGACGGGGTCACCCATGTGGTTGCACGCGGGCTGTCGGACGCCTCGGCTCAGTTGCTGCGGCTATCGGACGACGAGGTGGAACTTCCACTTGCGATTACCGCAGCCGACGAAGCAAAAAGAGCCACAGAAGGTGATCGCCGCCTGCCACCATTTAAAGCCTCAATGCATCCGCGTAATGTGCGCAACCTGGTGCCCAAAAGTCGGGATTTTCACTAAAAACCCGAGAAAAACCGCAAAAATGAGAATCAAACTGGCTGTTTTTAGAGTCAAACTCGCCATTTTGGGAGTCAAACTCGCCGTTTTCAGAATAAAGCCTACCAAAATTCAACAAACTAGGCACTATTCAGATGGAATGCCTTTAAACCGATATAAAGCCTTTCAGGATAGAAAATTATGGGCAGTACCACTGAGGTTAATTCTGGCGTTTCCAAGACGATAAATCGGTTTGATAACCCCAAAGCAATTTTTGCTGCAATCGTTCTTGGTTTTGCTGGCACTGGCGTCGCGATGGGCCTACCGCTTCTTGTTGGATCAATGGCAGAAAGTCTCAGCTTTAGTGAAGAGCAATTAGGATGGTTGGCATCTTCTGATATGAGCGGCCTGTTTTTTGGATCTGTCTTAACATCCTTTATGGTCACCAAAATAAATCGCCGTTACCTGGCGGGGTTTGGATTATTATTGTTGATACTGGGAAATTACCTTTCTGCGCAATTCCCAGAACTTGTACCCTTAATGTTTGGCCGTTTTGCTGCAGGGCTTGGTGCGGGCTTCTGCTATGCCACTTGCACAGCGAGCCTTTCCGGTAGCCATCATCCAGCGCGAACTTTCAGTATTCTTCTTTTCATCCTCGTTTTGATGAACGCCTTTATCTTCTATCTGTTTCCTATTCTTGACGCAAAATGGGGGGTGAATGGTTTGTTTTACTTCTATGCCATCGAGGCTCTGGCCATTTTTCTTGTTCTACCTCTGTTGCCAACACACTGTGATGAAGCGACAGATGTAGTGGTGTCCCAAGATACGCTAGATGGTTCAGTGACGAGGATATTTATACCAAAGTATCTCCCCCGTTTGTGCTTGGTAGCGGTTTTCAGCTTTTACATATTGGTAGGAGGCTATTGGGCATTCATCGAGCGAGCAGGAGTGGCGGCTAATATTAGCCTTGAGTATATTTCCAGTACCCTGACCTGGGGCCAAATTTTTAGTATTACTGGTACAGCGCTTGCTGTGTGGCTCGCCAAGCGATACGGACAATCTAAACCACTGCTGTTTGCTTTGTTGGCCATGGTGATAACGATGCTGGTTCTAGCCTATAAAATTGACCAAATAACATTCATTTTCAGCGTATTTTCTTTTAGTTTTTTCTGGATATTTATCGATGTATTCCAGTTGGGTATCTTATCCAACATTGACCACTCTGGAAAATATGCCGCGCTCGTGCCCGCAAGCCAAGGGGCCGCACAAGCGATAGGGCCATCACTTGCTGGCGCCCTGCTTTCATACCAATTTGGATATAGCGGCGTAATGCTGTTATGCGCCGCTTCTGCGGCTATTGCCTTGTTGATATATGTTTATGTTTACCAAAACCTAAGGCGAATAGCACCAGATATCGCAGACGCAGATTAAGCCAGAAACATAAATCAGCAACTCCGCGATCTAACTGGCTAAGCGTTAGCTGAAAAGTCGTAATTTTTCAGAGGTAACTTGCGCACCCGCGTGCCGGTTAGCGCGTAAAGCGCATTGGTCATCGCCGGTGCAATAGGCGGTAGGCCGGGTTCACCCAGCCCACCAAGCGGCGCGCCGGATTCGATGATATGCACCTCAATCTCAGGCACCTCAGCCAGGCGCACCATTTCATAGTCCGGGAAGTTGCCTTCAACCACCTGGCCGTTTTCAACGGTGATTTCGCCGTAACAAGCTGCGGTCATGCCGTAAATGATCGCACTTTCAATTTGAGCTTCGATGGTGTCAGGGTTGATCGCCTCGCCGCAGTCAACCGCACTGGTGACCCGGTGCACATGCACCATGCCGTCTTCGCCGACCGAAAGTTCGGCAACATGGGCGACGATGGAACCGAAGCTTTCATGCACGGCCAAGCCCATTGACCGACCGTCCTTAACGCCAGTGTACCATCCGGCAGCATTGGCTGCGGTTTCCAGCACATGCGCGTGTCGCGGAGCGTCCGCCAACATCGACAGGCGGTATTCAAGCGGATCCGCCCCGGCTTTATGCGCCAGCTCGTCAACAAAGCTTTCAGTGAAAAAGGCATGCTGCGAGTGGTCTACACTGCGCCACGGGCCAAGCTTCAGATGGCTTTGGCTGACCACATAACCGATCGATTGGTTTTCAACTGCATATGGGATAAGTGGCGCCTCAATGGGTTCGCGCTTGTCAGAATAACGATTGCGCCATGCCACAGGTTTACCGGTATCACCGAGCACAGCCTTGAACTGGCTAACCATCGCCGGACGATACTCGTCAAACCGCATGTCTTCCTCGCGCGACCAGATGGTTTTCACCGGCACGCCAACCATTTTGGAAATTTCCACCGCCGGGCGGATATAATCATTTTCCGAATGGATACG
>JAJFIU010000086.1 GCA_021774695.1 Alphaproteobacteria bacterium
TTCGTCCCTGTAACCACCGGCCCCCAGTGTCGACATAATCGCCGCATATGCTTTTAGCTCGATGGGTATACCCAGAATTTCAACTTTGATCTCCTCCATCACACCGTCAGGAACAACGCTGTCCTGCAAACTGGAAAGAGGCCTCCCCTCGGCAATGGGAAGTGAAATAAGCCGCGCACCGTTTGCCTTTTGCGGGTCTGCGGCACCGCCAACAAATGCACCCCAAACCGTTGTGTCTGTTTCGGTGTCTTTTAATCTGGAGCCTAAAATTCCCGGGATAACAATGACCGGATTTCTATCCGGCCGGTCATCCATTGCTGTACGATTGTAGATAACGTCCAGTTCCGCGCCCTTGTTGCCACCAGAACAAGCAGTTAATGCCAGCATCAAACAGATGCCAAGCCAACGAATTTTCAGTGTCGGGGTCATTCAAAAGCTTTCAAAAACACTATGGCTCGAACAAGTTAACCACAAAAACTAGGGTGGCTGAGACTCTGTCCAACCACCCAAAGAACTCTATTTTACAAACTTCATTATGAAACGATCAGTTTTGCCACGAAATTCGGGACGAAACGGCGACTGTCCGTTATCATCGTCCGGGTTTGCAAGAATGTCGCTTTCTCCCGCGAGCGTGAAGCCTGCAGCTAGAACCTGTTTTTTCACAAACTCAGCATTGATTCTGTGGAGTTTCCCCGCAACCTCAGCGCCAGATCCAGCGGGGCCCGCATGATCAATAACCACATAAGCACCGCCCGGCTTCAGCGACTTATAGATGGATGCCAAAATGGCGCTCATATCTTCCGGTGCAGGTCTCGCCTCATGATCCATAAAGTAATCATGGTAAGCCAGCACAGACATCGCCACATCAACGCTGCCCTCTGGCAAGTCAACAGCTTCACTTCCCACATTAAGCGGCGCAATATTTGATAGACGCTCAGTAAAACGAGCAGGCACGGTTTTCTTCATAAAAGCCCAGTAAACTGAGCCATTATGCGCATAAACTTTGCCTTCATCGCCAACAAAATGAGATAATATTTCACTATAATAGCCAGCCCCTGAATTTAGATCAAGAACCGTGTCGCCGGGATGAACACCGGCAAACAAGATAACATCGTATGGCTTGCGAGTTTCATCGCGGGCACGTTCCGAAGCGGGACGGTCGGGATGAGCAATCGCTGCTTTGATTTTACCGTGATGGTCCGCATTGGCGGCGGTGGTAAAAATAGAACCCGTAATAAGAGCCGCCCCTAAAACCAGTGTTCCGGCAATTGATTGAAAGTGTTTTCTCATTATTTGTCTCCAAGCTATTTTGGATCCTCCTGACGGGACCTAATATTGCAAAACAGCATACTGGAACGCCTTTAGCTGTCCAGTCACAATTAGAGGATGGGCTGGTCATTGAAATTGCCCCCCGCGCACCTGGAACATAGACGCCGTGTCCAGTAAATGGCACTATCCAACAGTCAGAAATTGAATTCTACCGATTGAGGACCCTGAAAATGAGAAAAATAATCCTGCCTCCAATAATGCTATTGAGCTGCCTGATAGGCATGATCGCTCTATACCAATATGGCGAAACCACGCCTTTAATCACCGGCACAGTAAAAAATGTTGGTTTTCTATTCATTGCACTGGGAATTGGTTTACCGGTTTGGGGCGCGCAAATATTCAAGCGGGTTGAAACAAATATTTTACCCTACAAAAGCCCGGATAAATTAGTGACCGAGGGCCCCTTTAAATTTTCCCGAAATCCGATGTATTTAGGCATGCTTTTAGTGCTGATCGGCACGGGTGTTCGTCTGGGGGTTTTGGAAAGCCTGTATTTTGTCGGGTTGTTTTTTGTTGTAGCCAATTGGTGGTACATTCCGTTTGAAGAAGGCAAAATGGACAAGATGTTCGGGGAGCAGTTTACGGATTATAAAAAACAGGTTCGTCGCTGGCTCTAATGTTTCTAACCACATAAAAAAGGCGGCTGCCGCAGCCGCCGCCTTAAAAATTAAGTCCGCCTCGCTTACATAGGCTTGCGGAATTTCAAGGTCATCCTATCAGATTCGCCGATTGCTTCCATTTGCGCGCGCTTTTCGGAGCCTTCTTCGCTACCGCCCAAGCTTGGGGGCAACCGCCAAACATAATCACCCGCACCCGGCTGGTCCTTAGGGTTAGCATTAATTTCGCTAGCCCCAACAAATTCAAAGCCCGCCGCTTTCATATTTTCAATCAGCGGCGCTTGCTTGATATAACCGTTAAAACCCTTTGCCCACTCGTCATCGCTGGCTGCAGGCGCACGATGTTGAACTATGCCCACAATTCCACCCGGTTTTAACGCTGCGTAAATCTCTGAAAACGCCTGGGTGCGTGTGCCAATTTTGTCTTCATATTTGTTCAAATGATGCGAGGCGCGAAACAGTAGAAAAACGTCTATCGTGCCTTTCATTTCTTCTGGCATTTCAGTGAATAGGAAGGAACTAACTTTGGTTTTGCCCTCGCCTCGCCAGCCCGTTGCATCCACAACATACTTCTGGGGCCAAGCCCTATGCCGCGCCATTCGCTCTGGATTATCGGCATAATCCAACGCGTGATGAGCCATTGAATAAGCGACACCAATCAGCGTGCCCTCATCGCCCAGGTACGGCAGCAGTATATTACTGTAGTAGCTTCCTGCCAACGTGTCAGCGACAGTCATGCCCGGTATCACTCCCAAGAACTCCAGCGTTTCCGCTGGATGCCTAAACTGATAGCGCGCCCGGACTTCTGCTGGTTGTGCGGCCAGTACAGCTGCCAGTTTCACTGACGCATCAACGCCGGTAGAGCCGGCATCTGTTGTATCTCCTGAGTTTCCGCATCCAGCAGTTACAAGCACAGCAGCGCCGACAAATGCGCTGCGGATAGTTTTGATCATATTGCTCTCCTGATCACATGTTATTCTATCTGGTGACACTTTCCTGCGTAAGCATAGCCAAATGGCCCAAAATCGTTTTCACATTACCTGTTAAACATTAGTTTAGCACTTTAGTTTCCACAATTGCGAACACATTTCCGCTATCCCACGGGGCACAAACATATAGCGAACGGCGGCTATTTTATCCATTAATCATAACGTGCTATAGCTATTTAAAATCCCTGTAGCTGGGATCTTGTTGATTTGAATTTACCGACTCTACATAAGCGGAACTGCAACCATTGAAGAGAGTGCTTTTTGGACTTTTTACTCATATCGTCACCTGATATTGCCGAGAGTACGGCAGCTATACGCAAGCGGCTGATGACGGCGGCCTTAATGAGTCCGATAGACGGCCCACTTGGTTTTTTTGAACTTGGCGGACTATTTGTTGCCGCGAATGGACATCAGTCGAACGACACAACAACCCTCTGTTACGATGGATTTGGCATAGGAGTACGCACAGCGTTTTCTTCCGGTTGTGCAGCAACATTGCCCATTAGCACCGCTAACACCTATCTGGATGCCTGCCTCGATCCGGTCAACAAAAGTGATTTGCGCGGCGTTTTCACTCTCATGCGCTTCAATCCGCACACTAAAGCCTTTACTGTCGCTGCTGATCCTTTGTCGCTGTATCCGGTTTTCATCTGCGGCTTGAGTGAGACCCTGATTGTTAGCAATAATTGCTATCTTATTCAGCAAGCCGTCAATGCAATGGGGCTTACTCTAACCCGTTCGTCGAAAGCAGCGGCAACATACTGCGCACGGGGTGTAGGTCTTGGTAACCGGACAGGATACAGGGAAATTGCCCTATTGCCGCCGGAACAACTGGTCACAGGCATTGGCCCTAACTGGCGCTTGGTATCCGCTGCAAAGCTACCCGAGCTTGATGTTGTGTCATACGATGAGTTGTTGAATCTCGCCGCAGAGCGGCTGCGTTCCAGCATCAGGGCAGTTGTAAAAGCCGGTAGGGACCAAATCATTCAATTCAGTATGGACGGCGGGCTGCATTCCCGGCTGATTATGGCAACGGCGATGGCAGAAGGTGTGCCGAGTTTGAAGCTATCGCTTTCAACAGATCGCCTCGGCGATCAGGAAATTGTCAGGCATTTGGCCTCCAAGTGCGGGGCTGAAGTGGCGCTTGACCCTCAAGAAGAGGTGACCGCAACCACTGCCGTTGGGGTAGCCCGCAAAACAACTTTCAGGGCTCAAGGACTGCAGTGTTTTCCTCAAACTTTCCCAAAAATTTCGCGCGAGAAAAGAATTTTTCGGATTCAAACCGCAGAGCAGTTAGGCCGCACCAAACACTTATCATCTGGCGTGCCAAAAGGGCTTTTCTGGTCCAACCCCCTGACCGCAATGACAAAAATTTCATCAAACGATCCTGTATACAGCGCCTGTCTGGCCGCCTACTCGGGCGGCTTTACCAACAGGAGAAGAAAAATCGCGGCGAAGTGGGCATACCAAATATGCAGTTTGGGTAGGTCTACGCAGTCCATCTATCAAAAACCATTTCTAAGAGCCATTACCAACACCGTAATTGACGAGATGACTGCCTCCAGCTCAGCTGTCGAGCAGATGGGGGCCGATTATGTTTATGCAGACCAACACCGGCGCGAACGCGGCCTTCAATTGCGGCAGGAAAATCTGGCTTGCGGCGTATTTGATCCATTTGCGGATCCATTTTTTCATAATATTTTCAAAAAGTTGACCATACTAGGCAAAACCGAAGCAGAGTTTCTAGTAAACTTGATTGAAAACCTGGCAGGGTCAGAGATTCTTAAAATACCTTTTGCTGTAGATGTATTGAACGGAGACGCGGGAGACGCGCTTGTCAAAACATTGAAAGTAAATAAGAAAAAATTGATACGGGCTTCGGTTAATTTTTTGGCAAGCGAAGTCGGCGGATTGACTGTAAATATTGGCCCGGAAGAAACCAATGTTACCGACCCTTATAGCGCAACGGCAAAGCAAATTTTACCTGAGCTCAGTGCTCTGGTAGCTGCTTTGCCTGTGGGTCACGAATGTTGGCAATATTTCCGCCGAGAAAAATTATTGGCTGCCTTAAAAGACGAAACCGTTTTTCTCAAAAATCAAGCGGGCGCAATCTTGATTTTACAACTGTTGCAAACTTTTATCTGGACTGCATTGGCCGAAGACAAAACCGGCGTTGAAACGCTTGCGTAACCCCGACGTTAATCGATCGCGTCCTCTGGCTTTTCCGACAATGCTTTTCTGCCGGTAAACATAGCGGATATGATGCCGCCGCCGTGTCGATTATCGGTCCAGACAACTGCTGCTATATGCAGAACCACCAGCGTGAGAATTACATAGAAGTTATTCTCATGGGTGAAGAGAAAGTCACTTCTGAACGCGCGCATATCCTCATAGGCTTCCGGGTTAACAAGGCTACGGTCATAAGGAACAATGGTTGAAGGGTCCACGCCCGGTGCGGCTATCCACTCCAAAATCATACCGCCAAATGGCGGATAGTAAATATCAGTTCCCGCGAGCACTAACCCGGTAACTGCCTGAACTGTAAGAGCTATCAACAATAGCGTCACGGCCATACGCCCCAGCGGATTGTGCCCCAGATAAGATGTTTTTTCGCCGGACACATAGGATTTTAGAGCCGCCATGTATCCTTTGCCAAACGGCAGTAGGCTGCGCCAGCGTGCAAACGGCCCGCCGACAAACGCCCAAACAAGTCGCCACGCCAAGTTAATCGCAAACACATAGCCCGCATAAACATGAATGGTTTTCAGCAGTATTTTACCGTCGTTGGTGGCGCCCAGCGCCTTGGCATTCAACAGCGCGACACCGCAGGCGATCAAAACCAACATTGCCAGCAAGTTAATCCAATGGAAAATCCGCGTGGTCCGATCCCATACTTTATGTTCTGTCAAAGTTGCTAGTGCCATCGCCGGTTCCCAATTTTCTCTTGAATTTCGTTTAACGTTCCTCAGATTATCAAGTATTTCGCAAGAAAAACCACTCTAAAAGCCCAACGGCTCAAAAAACTGCTTGAAGGTGAAGGCCAACGGTGATGGCCCTTCTGATTTAAGGATAGCCAATCTGTCGATTGCTTCATTGACCGAAGGAATATGATCTGCCGGCACCCACCACAAAACAAAATGGTTTTCACGCGGCATTTTAAACCACACCTTGCGCCTCGCCATAATGCCCGCGTGGGCAGACTTGTAGGTGAAGTCGAACAGACTGTCCTTGTCCCGCCATACTGACATATTAACGATAATATTATCCCCGAGCGGGTTAAAACTCATGGCATCACCCACTTCATCCTGCAAACGCCAGACAAAACCATCCGACCTATCGGCGAGCGCATTAATCTCATCAAGGGCATGGACAAATGCTGTCACCTCAGGCGCGTCACGCGATGTCAGAAACTCGGCAACATTCAGCTGCGCCAACTGGTACGCCGCATTGTTATTTTTGGGTGGGCTCACTTGAATTCCTTTTATCGAATGGGTTTTACAACACCAGATCGGCGTTTCGCAGCTTCTTTTTTCTTTTTCGGGGGCTCTGTATCAATGAAGTCTAACGCCAGAGCAAGCCAGTTCGCCAGTTGAACATCGGTGTTGAAGCCACCGGGTTTAACCAGCAGGATAGATTTCATAATCCGGCCAGTGAAATCACACAATCGGGCATGAGGGTTGTCGAGCGCGCCAGCGGCCCGCACCTGGCCGCAGCGCACCATTAGCTCGCCGGCACCACCACCCGCCACACTGCCACCAGTAACGCCGACAGTCATATGGCCTTTAACCATAAAGCACAGGCCGCCAAACATTTTGCGCTCTTCCCACTCACGCTCAAGCGAAAGCAAGCTCATGCGAATGCGCGCACTTAGGTCTTCATCGAAAGCCATTCCTGCACTCCAAAATTGCGCTGGTATCAAAATTCGATAAACACTATAGAACGTGCGGTAAATCACAGCAACGGCTGCAAACACCGTATGAAATTTAATGCCACTTAATAACCCTTAAGGGTCAATTCGACCTACGATACTTCCTAACCGTCATAGGCAGAGCTTTGATCTGCATGACATGAAGGAGTTCATCGATGTCACGATATATTGTTGCCGCTATCACGGCCCTGTTGCTAACACCTACAGCTTCAGCCCAAGTCCGGAACGGGGTTATCGAGCCTGTTGTTGCAGAGGTATTTGTCGATGAACCCTTCCGGGGAACCGAAGGAATTACCTTCAATAACGAGGGCCGATTGTTCGTCGCGGGCAACCGTGCAGTGTGGGAGGTTGCAACCGACGGCGGTGTGCGCAAACTCACCGAGTTGGAGAGCAACCTGGGCCTTGCAGCCATAGGCGAGCGCGACATCCTAGCTGCAGACTTCGGCCCCACCAACGCCTTCCGTAACCAAAGAAACAACGACGGTGTGGTGTGGCGCATCACGCCAGAAGGTGACAAAACGCCTTATATCACTGGCCTCGGTGACCCCAATGCGCTGGTGGTGCGGGCCGATGGCTCAGTTTTAATATCCGATGACGCCACCAATGAAATTTTCGTTTTCGACGAGCAGAACGGCCTACGGTTGTTTTCAACTGCGGTTAACCACCCAAACGGCATGGTTTTGTCCCGCGACGGAAAAACACTTTATGTGGCGCAGATTTTCAAAAGCATAAGACCGGTAATCCGGGATGACAGCCTTTGGGCTATTGAGTTGGACGCCGACGGCAACCCTGTCCCTAAAGCGCCCAAACGTGTGGCGCGCACTGGCCCTATGGCGGCTAACGACGGGTTGGCGATTGATAAAGAAGGTCGCATTTACATCGCCGCCAACGGTCCAGCGGGGGAAGTGTGGCGCTATGATCCTGCCACTGAATATGTCACCATGATTGCAGGCAATATGCCAGGCGCCGCCAGCCTTGTGTTTGGCCGCGGTGTGTTTGACCATCAATCACTCTATGTCACAACAACTTTCTCGGGCGGCCGGGGCGGAAAGGTTTATCGCGTCAAAACAGATACGGCGGGCAAATAAAAAACGCCAGCGATCTGGTCTACCGCTGGCGATGGTATGTAAATTGTGCGCCCTACAATCGAGGCGTCACCTATGCAGCGGCAACAAATTCGTTGCCTTCTTTGGCAAATGCCTCTTGAAACTCAGGTAAACCGGCAACTGTTGAAACCAATTTTCGCACATTGTCACCGACGGTTATAGATTGCGCCGGGAAGAAAGCGTTCCACCCTGTGTAGATGGCCAACAGATAATCAATGACGGTTGCTTGTTCACCAACCACGAATTTTTGATTTTCCAGTCGCTGGTCAACAATCGCCCAAGTATCAGACAGCTTGTCAGCCAACGCCTGCATCAACGCAGTTTTTTCTGCGCTGTCTTCCATGTTCCCATTCACTGCAAATAGTTTCGAGTAGGCAGGGTGCAAAGTGGCATAATTAAACATCAACCAGCGAAGAAACACGGCTTTGTCCGAGAGCTTACCTGCCACAATTTCGCTGTCATGCTTCTCAAGCAAATACAGCGCAATCGCGGCACCTTCGGTGATGAGCAGTCCGTCATCGACTAAAGCTGGAACCTGGCCGGTTGGGGAAACGGACAAGTAATTTTCTATTTCCTTGGGGTTAACCACTTCAAACGGTTGTCCCAGTTTTGTCAGGAGAACGCTGATGCCTGTAGAACATGAGCCTGGGAGAGAATAGAGTGTATACATAATTTTTCCTTTTACATTTGGGGAGTTAAATAAAATCGGCAATTAGAGAGTTAAACATTTCTTCTGCCTCGTGATGCTTCAACAACGGCGCGGCTTGTCCGGCATACAGCGACGCGAAATCACTATTATTGTGCTTCGTTGCCGCAGCTTTTATCGGTCCGGTAAAATAGCTCTGCAGAGGAAAGCGCAGAGGCAGTCCCTCCGTTTGCTCAATAAAATTTATGGCCTTATTTTCGATGAACCGGGCGAGCCGACCGGTGAAGGCACGACTGAGAACTGTATGCTTCGCGCGGTCCGAAAACAGGACGTCGCGGTGCATAGCGCTGGTGCCAGACTGATTGGTAGCCAGAAATGCAGTACCCACCTGTACTCCTTGCGCGCCAAGTGCCATCGCCGCACGCACACCGCGAGCGTCAGCAATACCGCCCGCTGCAACAACTGGTATCGTCAGGCTGTCCGCGACCTGAGGGACCAACGCAAAGGTTCCGGTCAGGCAGTCTTCCGGCTCCTTTAAAAACGACACCCGGTGACCTCCGGCTTCAAATCCAGTTGCAACTACGATGTCGATCCCGCGGGTTTGAAGTAAAATGGCTTCTTCCACGGTTGTGGCGGTTCCGATGGTTATGATGCCTTTGTCCTGGCACGCCCTGATTATGTGCGGGCTAGGCACACCGAAAACAAAGCTCAGCACAGGCACTTGTGCATCGATCGCCGCCTCGACCTGCTGGTCAAAATCATGGGAATAAGTTTCGGTAAATTCGGGCAAATCAACACCAACGGCCGCATAAAGAGGTTCGAACCTACGGCTATATGCGTCAAAGTCGCGGCGGCTTACGCCGTCAATAAAATGGTCCCGGTTGGAAACCCAAAGATTAATGGCAAATGGCTTAGTAGTCCGGCCTCTGATATCGGCAATCAATTGCGAAATCGCTGTCGGGGGCAGATGATGCGCGCCGTACGAGCCCAAACCACCCAAGTCTGAAACAGTGCTTAACAATTCAATATTCGAGAGGCCGCCGCCGAAAGGCCCTTGTATAACGGGGTAGCAAATACCTAATTTTTTTATCAGATCGTTACTCAAAACCATAATGGTCTCCTTTCTAGAAAGTCTCATATAGGTATTAAGTTACTTTATGAAAGTAGCTTTCTATTATATAGTCGCCTTTGTAGTATCCAGTTGGTAACCACATAACCAAATTGAAAGTTAGCTTTGATGATTGCACGTCGGAAAAATAGGGTCGTTAACCCGCCTGAGCATTGCCCCTTGGGCCAATGTCTCAGCATCATTGGTGGAGCGTGGACTCCAAACATAATCTGGTATTTAAGCAGCCAGTCGCGCCGTTTTAGTGAATTAAAAGATGACCTTCAGGGAATATCCCCAAAAGTTTTGACCCAGCGTCTGAGAAAATTGGAAAATGAGGGCATCGTTAACCGAAAGGTGATGCCAACCTCGCCGCCCACTGTTGAGTATTCCCTCAGTGAACTGGGCAAAGAATTGAAGCCCGCGATAGAGGCTATTGTGGCAGTCGGTGAAAAACTGAAAAAAATAAAGACAGCCGAAGCCATTCTAGGAGCATAACTCCCAGCTTTACCAGCCGCCACCGCCACCACCACCGCCACCGCCACCTGAAAATCCACCGCCACCGGAAAAGCCTGACGAACCAGACGACGCAGGCGGGGCTGACGCCGACGCAATTGTGCCGGACAAGCCGCCAGCGACGGCCCCGACAAATGCGCGGGAGCGGAACCGGCCGGATCGGTGGCCCCGATACCAGTGAGGATGGTAGTCAGTCTCGCGTGTGCCGACCCGGCTCATGGCACTGTCAAACTGCTCGGCCCATTCATTTTCCACATCCAGTGCAATGGCATAAGGCAGATATTCCTCGAAAATCTCCGGCGTTAGTTCTGGCGCATGATGAAAGTTTAATCGGTCTTTCTCTGCCACTTCCAGATAGTCACGGAAGCCTTCAATCATATCCAGAACTCTGCGGCCATAGCGAGTGCGTGCTTTCAGCAAGTAAGCGAAAATCAGGCAAACCAATACATACAAGCCAATAAACACGAAATGGGTCGGCGTCGGTTCGTTGATAAACATTCCGACTGCAGCAATTGC
The DNA here is from genome assembly GCA_021774695.1 of Alphaproteobacteria bacterium. Taxonomy (GTDB): domain Bacteria; phylum Pseudomonadota; class Alphaproteobacteria; order Sphingomonadales; family Kordiimonadaceae; genus Kordiimonas. The sequence goes on from JAJFIU010000086.1 coordinate 10,753, forward strand.
GGCAATAACCCCGCCGAGGAACAGCAAATGTCTGTTTAGGGCGAAAAACCTGCCTTCGCCGCTTCTCAGCTTGTCACAAAATTTCACATAGCTTTCCCGGACATCGGCAGAATGTTCGCTGCTCATGGTTACGCTTTCGAAGCCTTTAAACAGGTGTTTTGCCAAGGTCTTTTCACCCGGTGACAGGTCAGCGGGTTTTCCCGTGCGTTCAAGCAGCACGTCCTTTCCGGTCTGGTTGATGGTCAAATAGCCTTTTACAGCCATATTCACGATTGCAGCGGTATAAGCGGTGTGGTCGGCTCCCATTTTACGGATAAACCGCGCCAGGCCGGGCGAAACGCCCTCAGGCGGGCCGTAGCGTGCGATGATAGCACCGGCTTCGGGGTCGCGGCCTGCTTTGCTCCAGGCAAGGCAAAAATAGGCCAGCAACGCCAACAGGCCGATGCTGCCAATAAACACATGCAGGTTGTCGCTCAAAAATCGCGCCGCGTTATCCGTGCCGGTTGGTCGGGTAACAAAACCTGCGGGCCATTCCAGCAGCACAGTAAGGCCCTGTTTCCGCCCCAATGGGCTGTCCAGTCGGTACACCAGCGCATTTTCAGCTGTCCTTTCAGGCGCTAATGACTGTGCTCGCGAGCCATAACTGCCAGCATATCCTTCTGCCTGGCCAATAAATGCGCCTTCCGGCACGCGGACAGTCACACTGGCCTCCAGTATGGGAAACGCCCAACCATGGCCAATGGCATTAAAAAACAGTTCGTCGGTAGCCTCCAGATGGGTGATCTGCCACGTGGTTTCATAACTGATCACATAGGTATGCTCGCCCCGGCTGATTTCCCGGTCAGCCGAGCCAATGCGCACCTGCTTGCCGTTTTGATGGTTTGAAACCGAATAAGCCTCATTGCCACCGTCGCGCTGTACCGACAAAACCTTGAAACCAGTTTTTATGCTGTTGCCGAGCGGGTCTTCATAATCAGTGGGGAAATCACGGAAAATGCCGCGCCTGATCGCCCGACCTTCAGCATTGACGGTAATGATTTCGGTAATTTCAACAACGCCGTCGGCGCGCACCACAATGTCGCTGTGATATGATCGTATTTCCTCGGCGGCAGACAAAGGAACCGTGAAAACGACTGCAATAACCATTAATAAAGCTGAAAAGACGGATTTCATGCACATTTCTCCTGACGGGTGACGAGAATTTAGTGAGGTTAGTGAAGCGTCAAGTAGCTTGCTAGAAAGCCACTTTCGGCGCTTCCGCCACCGCCTCTGCTTCGCCCTCGTCCAACTCGAAAAACTCTGCGCGGCTGAAGTTGAACCAACCGGCAATGATGTTCGAAGGGAACTCCTGCACTGCCACATTCAGCAAACGCACATTGCCGTTATAAAAGCGCCGCGCCTTCTGGATATGGTCTTCAATCGCGTGCAATTTCTGCGACAGGTCGTTGAAATTCGTGTTGGCTTTTAGCTCAGGGTACGCTTCCGAGACCGCAAGCAATTGCCTGAGCGCACCCGTGAGCATATTTTCGCTGCCTGCTTGCTCGGCCGGGTTTCCGGTGTTTGAAACAGCAGCCGACCGGGCGGCGATAACATTCTCCAGCGTTTCGCTCTCGTGAGATGCATAGCCCTTAACAATTTCCACCAGATTGGGGATCAGGTCATAGCGGCGTTTCATCTGAACGCTGATATCAGACCATGCCTCGTTTTTGCGCACGCGCAGGCCAACAAGTTTATTGTAGGTTGCCCCAACATACGACAAGGCAATAACCACCGCCGCGATTACAAAATAGGATGTTTCCATGAAAAATTCCCCGCTTGATTATCAAAACTTAAAAGAGCTTAAATGCCCGCGATAAAATGATTGCCCAAAACCCTATATGGTAAGTCAAACCCTTGTTTTCAAGTACTTAGCTACGTTTCAGCGTATAAAGCACCCTCGAAACAGGCACATTCACCCAAGCCACACACCGTCCTCCGGCCCGGCAAATCAACAGTAATTAGATATTGGTGTTTGCGCAACTAACCCGGCATCGCACATTATGTTTTGCATCGGCGGCAAACAGGAATATAGCTGACAAACTCACTATATTGACGCACCAATAACCAACCAAAAAACCTGCCAGACAACCAATAAGAGTAATGCCCTATGTCAATCCCCCCAGAAATGGTCGGCTATATCGCCGCCTTCCTCACCACGACCTCGTACATTCCGCAAGCGCGCATGGTGTGGCGCACCGATAACACCAGTGGCATTTCGCTGGGCATGTATTTCATGATGGTTTCGGGTGTTGCCCTGTGGATGACATACGGCATTTTGCTGGGTGACGCACCGCTGATGGTCGCCAACGCCATCACCCTGAGCATGTCGTCTTACATATTATTTCGGAAAATAAAACACGTTAGGGCCGGAGATAAATGAAGAGCGAAATAGGCGCTCAAAAGCAGCAACTTATACTCGTCGGCTGAGCCAACACCGCCCAATCCGCGGTGCAGGAGTTTGCGCTGCTTACGCCTTTATCCAATTGTGCATTTGTTGCCCGAGTTTACCCAGACCGTACTTCCACGGCATCAAAAATCTTCATGTCCGGCGGGGACGAAGCAAGTTTGTTGAGCGCACCGGCAAACGCCAATGCGTCAGGCACTCCGAAATGCACCTCAAGCGCCGCCATGTCGGCCCAATATTCAACAAACACCAGTTTCAAAGGGTTTTCGCAGTCCACGTGCACATTATGCGCAATGCACCCTCGCTCCGCCCGGGACCGAGCACAGTGCTCCAGGCTGATGCCCAATGCCTCATCGTGTGTTGCAGGCGTGGTCGTGATTGAGCCAAGTACAATAATCATAAATCTTCTCTCTGCTAATGAACGCTGCTAACGACGCCGCAGCGCCTAGATTTTTCCGTAAATCCAGTTGGGCATTATGCGCATCAGCCATGCAATCAAACGCCACCGCCGGGTAATATAAACACAGACTTTTTTTGCTTTGATCGCCTGCCAAATCTGCACTGCGGCTTTCTCAGCCGGAGCCACCCAAAACATGCTCTGACCCTGCGTCATCGGTGTATCAACAAACCCGGGTCTAACGTCAGTGACCGTAATATCCAGGTTGGCTTTCAGCGCCTTCAACCGCAGGCCTTCCATATAGTTGGAGACAAAAGCTTTTGATGCACTGTAAGCAGGTGCCAACGCACTGCCCCGCAAAGCGGCAATGGAGGATATACCAACCAGATGGCCTTTGCCCTGTGTTTGGAAATGCATGAAGGCAACATCGGCTATAACCACAAAACCAGAGACATTTGTCTCGATGGTTTTTATCTCAAGGGACGGGTCCAGCTTTGAGTTTAAATGACCTATGCCGGCGCTAATAATCACAAGGTCGATGGGCCCCATTTTTTCAATGAGCGTCTTGAATTTCTCTTCCGTCTCGGGAACATCAGCAACATCCATCTGTTCAATGAAGACCTCGGCAGCAAGGCTTTCCTTGATTTCCTGCAACAGCGGAAGCCTGCGCCCCGTTAGGCCAAGGCGGTATCCCTGACCGGCTAAAACCTCAGCCAACGCTTTACCAATGCCGGAGGTGGCGCCGATGATGATCGCTGATTTTGACATTATGTTCCCCGTTGCCTGCGCACCTGAGGTGCTATCCTGAAAGTATAAGTAGGGTCACCGGGCGGTTATGCCAGTGAAATCGGTTTAAATACCAAAGTGTGGGGCGGTTATTCGTCCGAATAAAACTGCGTGCAAACCGGGCTGTCAGCGCGCATCACAGCTTCTTGGGAGAATTGTTTGATGTAAGCGGTGGCGATGGCCCTTAGCTTGGCGTTTACCTCTGCACTCGGCGCATACTACACCAGCAATATCTTTGCCTGTTCATCCCTTCCGCAAGCACCGAACCCTACTTCAAGTTTGCTGTCCGTTCGCGTATTTCGAGAAGCTGGTTGGCGGCGGCCTGAAACTGTCTGGAAAGATCTGTGAACATTTCCATATCATTCGAACCAGCTAGCCCAATCACATCAAGGCCCTTGCGCAGTTGCTGCAAACGGTCTTCAAAGTCCTTGGGTTCCACAGACTGAATCTGCTGTATAGCTTGGGCAAGAGCGGCCTGCCCCAGGGCCGCCCGGCGTTGCTGAGCGATAACTGTTTCATGGAATGCTAGCGACAGCGCATGCGCGTAAGACTGGCACAGGCTTGCTATCGCAACGTCCGAATGGTTGGTGGGCTGTTGCTGTGACCCGCTGGCCTCGGTCGCAAAATCAGGCATCGCGGCCTCAAATATCGCCGATGCATTCTCTACAGCTGCTGCTGCATCGTGTGCTGCCTGCTCCGCTGCTGTTACTGCGGCGGCGGCATCCAGATCGGCGTCAGACATTTCGTGATGCTCAGGTAATTCCTGTTGCTCTGGTATTTCCGGGTGCTCTGGTATTTCCGGCTGTTTTGGCATTTTCAGGGCTTTGGCCGCTTTTGGCATTTTGGGCGGCTTGGGCATTTTTACAGACGCTGCAGCTACAGGCGCGCGGGCACTTGGCTTGGTTTTGCTGGCTGCGGTTTTGGACCTACTAGCGGAAGTTGCGCCTTTGCGGGCTGCGGCTTTAGGTTTGGCTGCGGGCTTCTTGCTCATGATTTACGCCTCTTCGGTGTTACCTCTGCCTCCGGGGGTGTGCCCGTTGGCCGGGCGACGTCATAAATCTGCAACACGCCCTGATTTGTCGCCGCCTGCGCCGCAACAAGGAGTTGCTGCTGGGCTGATACCGCGTTCGCGAACATAATCGACGTCGAGAAGGCCAGAGAGTGCGACAGCATGCCCAGCGCCACAGCAGGTGCTTGGCTCACCGTAGACACATCGGCCTGAGTTACTGCATCGGTGATCTGGCTGTTAACCGCTGTATTGTCTGCCATTGGAAATAATCCTTATGTGCTCGCCAACTATGTTACTCAGCAAAAACCTCAGGATTCTGTGGCCTTAAGATCAGTCACCGCATCGATCTCATTCTGCTGCGCCACCATATTGGCGAACAACACCGCCATCGCCTGTGCCTGCGCCGTGTAAATTGCGCCCATCGCCATCGCCGGTGCCTGAGCCACCACTGAAACGTTTGACTGGGTAACTGCGTCGGTAATTTGCCCATTAACCGGGGTTGGCATAGCCATAATATAATCTCCTGAAAGGGGTTTAACCTACACTCGGAACAAATAAGCCCTGATCTTAAGCATAAAAAACTACTTTAGAAAGAAATTTTACAACCCAGAGGAATTGGTTTGTGTTTTCGACACGATAGGGGCTATCTGCCGTTCGGTTACTTTTTTGAATAAAACTGTGTGCAAACCGGGCTGTCAGAGCGCATGATAGCTTCTTGGGAGAATTGTTTGATGTAGGCGCTCGCGATGGCTTTCAGCTTGGCGTCGGCCTCAATAGTTGGAGGGTATTGCACCAGCAATATTTTGCTTTTCTCGCACCCACCATCAACCAGAACCGCCTTGCAGCTTGAGCCCTTCCAGTAACCTGTCCCGTCCAGCACCGTGAAGCCATCGCTGAAACGCGGGATAATTTCCGCCACCGTAAAATCGCGCCACTGCTCAGCCGTCACCTCGCCCACATCGCCGATATCCCGGCCGAAGAAGAGGCGAGTTTCAGTCCATGCGAGTGTGTCTGGTGGGCATGTAGAATTAGCCGACACAGGAACTGCAAGTAATGCGATCACTATAGATTTCAATAGCCAAAAAAATGTTCTATTCGTCTGAATATATTCACTATTTTAGGATTTTTTTCGCTTTAAACCATCTGCCCAATTGCATTAAGATTCGATCGAAAGCGCAGCTAACTCTTGAACAACCAGATCTGTTATCGCAATAGACGTAATCAAAGTTAGCCCAATAAATAGAGCTTCAACGGTCCATTTCGCGGCAATCCACAGCCTAGACTTCGGAAAACGAACCGCAATATACAATTCGAAAATTTCATCAATCAACGAATAACATACAAATGCCACCATAAAACGAAGGAACATTGCAACCCAATACAAAATCCACGTTTCGGACCTGCGGTCCAATATTTCGATCGCTGAGATGAGGAACAACCAGCCCACAATTTCAAAAATAGTTTTTACAAATGAGTGAGCGCTTTTGGTTCTTGGAAATTTCATTGAGAAGCATTCCACCTGGTTACTAGTTGTAATGAAAGCAAACCCTTATCCCCATGCGCACACATCCCATTTATTAACCCTCAGGGAAACGCATTTGAAATTCCTGATGGTGAATTGCATGAACTTTGGTAACAGTGAGTTGCTGTTCAATAATATTTCCGTGTTTATCTTTTCTATGTTCCACCGCCAAATCAACCTCCAAAGCATCCCCTGGACCCAGTGCTTCAGTTCTTCCAAGTTGATATTCTAGCAACCACTTCTCGTCCCCCATTTTTACACGTTCGGTATGCCCCTTGTATCTCATATGCCATTTGGACTTGCCAAGAAAATCAGGTTTTTTGATAACAAGAACCGCTCTTCCGGGAACCATCGAAATCAACTCTTCCGTTAGCACCTCAAGTAATTCATCTGGTGGCCAAGTTATCATTGCGGTCACTTCGGTTTTTTTACCTTCGGATAGAATGTAAAGCTTATCCTCATCGCCTAGAGTTGCTTTCGCTTCAGAAAGCTGAGAAATACTACGAGCCAGCTTTTCAACTGATGGCTTGGAGTAATCTGGGAGCCTTTTAACCCCAGTTGCAGACGCAATATTTTGAATTCTGGAAGAAAGTTCGTTCAACTTACGTGGCGATCGTTGATTCTCATCAGCGTTGGCCCAATCGAGCACCTCATATTTTGCAGCGAGCAAGAAACGTCCTACTATTTTTTTTACGTTTAAGTCATGAAGGTCGGCGTCATCTATATTTAGAAGAACAGAGCGCAAAAACCCTTTCATCGAGCCAGCTTCAATTTTTTCCAAACGGAGTTCAGTTGCCATACTTCCAAAGGACTCGCACACTGTTTGGTCAATAAGTTGAAATGCTGATACCAAGTCTGCCGCTGCTTCAAAAATCCGCTGCGGCCGTCCTTCGCCCGGCTTGAAATCAATATAGAATGCAAATAACGGAGCCTCAGCTCCCTTCTCTAGCTGCATTGTGGTCCCCCTTAAAGTAGCTGAGGCTATACTGCCTCTACCTCACAATACTAAGTTATTGTATTTCCCGCAACTACTCCGCAGCTACCACCTCTCTCATCATATTCTCGAACCTTCTTTTATTTAGAAATCATGCGTTTCGGGCTATGGAATTCCGACTTTATAGTAGATAGTGCTGTCCTTACGGGCAGTGTACCGCCCGGGCAGCTATTTTCAGGCTGTCGTTTATTAGAGGAAAACTTGATGCCGGACATAACAGGGTATGTTTCTGTAACAAATAAGTGCGGGACGGTGATAGAAAACATACGCCTGTCGGTTTCTGTTGGCGGCACCCTCAGCCCGCTGTTGCAGTTGAATTTGCTGTCGGATCATATGACCTCGATGAACAAGAGGTTTGATTTCCCCAGCGGTGCCAGCACTGACTGGGCGGTTTCCTTCACGCTTAAGGGCGCGCAAATGGACGGCACAGCAACTTGCAGGCTAACCACAACCGACAATAACCAAATGCTGAAAATAACCGTATATACAGACGAATTCACCATTGCACCGACAACATCCGACCGCGTGACCGGCAGGTACGGCGACTAATACCAGCGCTAACAATCAACCTCCGTAAAAAAAGGCCGTGGCGTTTGCCACAACCTTCCTTGTTACTCGGGGTAACAGTTCTCATTTGATTGTTTGTTTTGTTTTGTTGACAAATTTACGAATTTCGTAATAAAATGGTAATGGAAATGTTGCCAAAACTATTACCTAAGTTCAATTTTCCAAATGAATCATCCCACTTCCCAAATGAAGGCCTCCCCATCATGCCCAACAGCCGCCGCCCCGAAACAATCAATCAAACATCAAATTACTCGCACCTAGCAGGAGAAATGGAACAGTCCCGATTGCAACTGGAGTCCAAATTTCTGAAAACGCCAGTAAGAGGATTTCGGCGCGGGCGCGACACTATAATTATCTATACCGATGGTCGGGAGCAAATAAGATCCGGCGGCACACGCGCGTGGCGCAACAATAATCCAGGCAATCTTGAAAATTCATCTTTTTCACACCGTCACGGCTCGCTGGGCGATGATGGAAGGTTTGCCATATTTTCGTCAGAAACAGTGGGTACAAGAGCCCTCATCGCGTTACTTCGAGGCTCGACATTTCAACGGCTTTCACTTGAGGATGCTATGGGGCGGTTTGCACCTAAAACAGAAAACAATCCAGTGGCTTACACCCGGTTTGTTGCCCAGCAGTTGCAAACTAACATAACAACACCGCTGAACACTCTGTCTCAGGGGCAAATCACGCAATTTGCCACCGCTATCAAGCGTTTTGAAGGTTGGCAGCAAGGGAGTGTATCTTGGCGTTCTATTGGAAAACCCTGACAGTAATATTTACAGCGGCTTTTTTTGCGGCCTCTGCGCCTGCAGCCGTTGATGCAGGCGACGATGCGCTTGTACTCCTGAACGGCAGCACTGTCAGATTAGTTGGGCACATTGAAACCCGAACATTTTTCGGGCCGCCTGGTTACGGCGAAAACCCCACATCCGACACGCGTGAGACTGCACCGATTTTGTTTCTTGAAAACACGCTGGCAGACGCGGCACCACAGCTTGCAGGCACACGCTCCGGCGACGAGATTACGGTTCAGCTCATTCTAAATGAAATGCCGCAGGCATTGCAGCAAAACGGCCCACATTGTGTTGCACTTTCAGGTGTTCTGGTTCCCCGCCTGATGGGACACCATCATACTGCCGTCCTTTTGGAAGTGCAGAAAGTACAGCCCTGCGCAAAGCAATAAGGCCGCCACCAGCTTAGCGTAACTGCCGAAATTTTACTGGGCGGTTTCCTTCACGCTTAAGGGCACGCAAATGGACGGCACAGCAACTTGCAGGCTAACCACCACCGACAATAACCAAATGCTTAAAATAACCGTATATACGGACGAGTTCACTATTGCACCGACAACATCCGACCGTGTTACCGGCAGGTACGCCGACTAGGGTCGGGTTTAACGCGCCTCGATACGTCCCCAGCCAAACGCTTTGGTTATGCCTTTGGTTACATAACTACCAAGCATGTAAATATAGGCCCAGATATAGGGAACGAACGTCAGCACCACCGCACTAAGGAAAGCAATGGCAAGTGTTTGCAGCCACCCGTCCAGCCCGCTGAAAAGCAACCCGACCAGAAGAAAAAGACCCAAACAAATCCCAAACACAACCACAAAACCCTTCATGCAAAAGGTCAAAACCCGATAAATCGTGTCGGGCGTTAGGGTGTGGAACATTCTGTCAGAGGACGTAAATTCGATTTGAACATCTGCAGCATTCGGCTGGACTTTCTTCCAAATCCAGTTGCCGAAAATCAGGTAAACAGCCGACAGCGCCGGGCCGACAACAAGGCTACCGGCAAGCCCCGCAACCAGTTCGCCCCAACCAAGCTCAATGCCAATAAGCGCTGAGAACCAGCCTGCGCCGTAAGCGAAAAGAGACAACAGCGCGATTGCGATGTTAACGCCCAGCACCGAAAAATAGGCAATTTTGAAAACAGATAGCGTTTTCAAATCATATAGGGTTATCGCGGTGTCATTCTGTTCGTTCATGGTGCCCCTTGTTCGTTGGTGGTGCCCCTCATTCATGGTGCCCCGGGCTTCACTACCGGGGCCGTA
>JAJFIU010000087.1 GCA_021774695.1 Alphaproteobacteria bacterium
TTGTGTGGTGGGGAGTTTTTTATTGTCCGCTTGAGCAGGTGAATGAGCACACTGGTTCGGGCGGAGAGCTTCGCGATAGTGAAACTCGGAGACAACGGAGAGAGCATAGCGAACGACGGTAAATCCTACTCCCGCAACCAATACGATAAAAAGGGTCCCACAAGGGGCCCTTTTTGCGTATATGGGCTGTGTGAGAAAGGGCTTGAGCCTATGTTCGGCCGGAGCAAAGCGTAGGCAACACGAGGAGGCGAAGCCCCGCAGTTGTAAATCCTACTCTCGTAACCAATAAGATAGATGAGCAATTTACAACGCGCAAAGAGACTAGGTTCAGGATTTAAAATCATGCGTCTGATGGGAAACAAGCTTTCCAAAGCTTGCTAGTTGCTGATTCAGTGTGTTGAATTAGTTCACGAAAGCAGCTAGCAGATATGTTTGAAGTTGTTAAAGCAGGTTGGACAGTACAGGGAGCTCGAATAGTGAATTGGGAGTTTGTAGATGACTTCTTTCGTTTTGGAGCAATTTGCAACCTGCTGTGGGTTTGCCTTCTAGCGCCGCGCAACGATTCAAAACTTGCTCATGCTTATGTTACCATTCTCTCAATGGTTAGTGCCATATTCTTCCTGATTGTTTCAGCTTACGATGAAGTTACATTGTTTGGCTGGTTTGGATATTTTATGGGGTTCGGCTCGCGCCTTTCGATTGTTCTTTTTTGGTTGTACACCATAAATGTTCTTAGCGACAATTTTAAATTAGGCCCATTTTACCAGACGATCTTGGCTGCTTATATCGTAAGAGCCTTGGTTTATCAGCTGGATATTGTCCCAAAAGACTTATTTGCTATGGTCTCCCTTTCAATGCGGGGAGGGCTCTACCTATTCCTTATATATAAAGTGCTGTCAGACCTATCTGGAGACCTGCTCGAAAAACGCCGAGGCTTTCGTATTTGGTTTATGCTCGGGCATCTGCTGATTCCGGCCGGTTTTACCTTGGAGCGGGTTTTCCTCAGCGGTACATTATATGCTGATAATGCCTCTCTGTTTGAATCGGTTGGCATCTTTTTCATAAGCGGGTTTTTGCTTTACCATTCGATGCGCCCGGAGCAGCGATATCCGTTTGAATCTGATTATAGGCAAGCCCTGAACAAAAATGGTGACGCCCTCTCGAACGGAAAGCCACCGCTATTAGCGGCTGACAAGCACAGTTTGGAGATTTTGAAGCGGAAAATGGAAGATGGTTTGTATCGTGAACCTGGGTTAAGCGTGGCTAAACTTGCAAAGGCAATAGGCGTACAAGGGCACAGGTTGCGTAGGCTCATCAATTTTCATCTTGGATATCGAAATATCTCCCAGTACCTCAGTGATTTCCGCGTTGAAGAAGCAAAAAAACGACTTGCCGATATTAACGAGCGGCATGTGCAGATACTAACAATTGCGATGGAAGCAGGCTATGTGTCTCTTCGGCCATTTAACCGCGCTTTTAAAAATCGGACTGGTCAAACCCCCAGCCAATACCGCGAACAACATCTTGGCACCCAATCACACGCGACTGGCGCTAGCTAACTTGGTGATACTTTCAATCAGATATACAAAGTGGGCCCTTGAGATGAGCAATGTGCGAAATGGTTGGATTGCAGCTGGCGTTGTTTGTAAAATGTAATTTTCCAGCTAGTTGAATGGATTGGTCATCTGCCAACCCGATACGACAATCGGGGCGAAGCTTGAGATAGAAGTATAGTGGTAGAATACTTGGGGGGTGTTCAGAACCCGAGGCGGATGCCGGATACGATACGGTCATTCTTGTTAAATTCGCCGAATATCCCTTCAGATGTTCCATAAAATAAATCCACACCAAGGTAGAGCTCTATATTGTCGCGCCAATCGTAGCTTAGCTCGGCCTGAATGACACCGTCCCCATCAGCGATGTTTTGAATCAACAGAGCTTCGGCGGTGATTGTTTCATTTCGAAAATTCCTTCGGCCAAAAAGAGTAATAAGATTCTCAACATCTGGCCGAACGGTACCGGGCGCACTATTGGTGAGGATCGACTGGAAAAACTGGACACTCAAAAACGTGTCTGAAAGCCCTGTCCAATCAATGCCAACAACATAGGAGAACTCGCCCGAGGCCGTGACTCCGTCCACGTCTGCCATATTGTTTGTCAGGAAAAATTCATTTGTAGAGTAGCCTGCCTCGCCGCGAATGACAAAATCGCCAAAAGCATTATTGAAGCTGCCACCGATCAAGTGTGTCCGCTCGTATTTGCTCGAAACTGTTACACCCTCAGGGCCTATGGCACGCCTGAAAACAGGGCTGTCGGCATAGTGATAAAGATAATTTAGGGATAGCTCCCACCCTCCAACGAATGTTGCGAAACGGATTCCCGCGTCGGAATCGGCTACGAATCTGCTAGGCCGGTCGGGAGGCAAGACAGTGACAGGAACCCCCGGTGTTGGTTGCGGGGTCAGCTGAGGTGACGAGAAAGCGAACGTGCTCCCCGGTTCCGGCACATCATGATACGTTCGGTCCGGTACCCATACCAATTGCAAGGTCGATGCATCGCCTATGGGGATCTCGGCCTTCGCGATCCACAATGGAATACGAGAGTCATCAAACCGGGGCAGTATGAATTCGCGAAAAGATTGCGGATTGACGACATCGAGAACCTTAAGCCCATCTGCCTCTCCCCAGACGACCTGCTGCTTGCCTAGCCGCAAAAAAACTTTGCCTACCTCACCGTCGAGATAGAATTCGCGCAATTCGAGGTCTGTCTTGTCCCCAATGAATGCTCGACGAGACAGATGGGCACGGTTGTCCTGGATGGGCTTGCCTGGCTCCAGCTTGTCGGAGGTTTCTATCCGGCCTCGGCCGATTGCCGTCAGCCGCCAACGATCAGAAACATCGATGTTCAATTCCGGCGTCAATACCAGTTCTGAAAGCTGCAGGTCCGCGTTGAGGGTCGAGATACCAACGCGGGCTTCCGCCAACGTCGTTAGCGAAATTCGATCAGACCAATCATCAGCCGCAGCGCCACCTGGCTTAACCAGCGTATGCCACATCGAGACCACCAGGGCACTCAACAGAAGTTTACGTAAATTTCCGGACGACTGATTTTGCCTTTGTCGGAACATACGTTTTAGTGATTTTGGAATCTCATATTCCTTAACTTGCAACAGTGTGCATTTCAATTATGTCGTCCCTGGCCAGATATGCGGGGTGAAATATCGATAGAAATTGCTCTCCGCCTAGTAGCAATTCGTAGATGTAGTGAAGGGCAACCAGTTTAGGTCTCAGTTCCTGTGTATTGTAAATTTCTTCGTATGTATTGTAAATTTCTTCGTAGTATTTTTACCGATACAGGAACGGTGTTGAAGGTTTTTCTAGCGTCGTTTTTGGAAAAGATGCGCCTTTTTCTTAAAAATTCCGTTCAAATTCAAAAACGACGAGCGCTCAATAGCCTTTCACTATAACTGAGGCGGAGAGGGGTGAGCCTTTCAAAGGTCTTTGCATGTTTTCTATGGGCGACGAAGGTAGACCGCCTGCTAAGCATATTGTGATTGAAGGCTTGCTGGAATTGAGAGGGCAAAATGATACGGATTAATCTTCCGTCATAATTGTTTCATAGGCCCGGTGTGTGGGCTGTTTTAGTTCCAGAAAAATTGGTTGCTTTTGCTTTGAACGGGCGTTCAGGGCCAGCTAGGCGCCAGGCAATATTGGGGAGAGGTCGTGTGTACAGAGAGAGATGGTTCCGTTTTGTAGTGAGGAGAGCCAAACTGGTCATGGCGATTAGCGTTGGTCTTATCCTCTGCATGGCTGCGTTTCTACCCAGCATCCGAAAAGACACCTCCCCTGATGCCTACATTGAAGCGAATAACCCTGCGCTCCTTTATCGAGATGCGGTTAAGGAGATATTCGGCTTAGACGACCCGTTTGTCGTTGCCATCGAAGCCCCGCAAGGGGGAACCATCTATAGTTCGGATGGCTTGCGGTTGGTGGCGGAATTCACCGACATCATGATGGGGTTGGAGAATATTGATCGACGGCGTGTGGTAAGCCTTACGACCGAGGCAATTGCTGAGGGTACAATAGAAGAACTGCATATTGCCCCCGCATTTGACGTGCCACCCACCGACCCCGCTGAAATCGAAGACATCCGTAGACGGATTGAGAACTACCCACTTTTTCTTGGCAAGTTGGTCGCCCGAGACGGCTCCATGACAGTCGTGGTCGGCGAAATGATCGATCAGAGTAAGAGCCGCGAAACCTTCCAGGCTCTATCCCTGTTCATTGAAGAGTTAGGGCAAGACTATTCGGGAACACTGCACCTGTCCGGAGAAGGAGCAAGTGCAGGCTATTTAGATGACTATATCGCACAGGATGCGCGTCGCCAGCTTCCCTTTGTTGCTATCTTCATCATGATAGTGTTGGGGCTCTCCTTTAGGAGTGTTTCGGGTATTGCGCTGCCTTTTGCAGTGGCCGCAGGTGCTGCCATTTGTGCGATGGGTCTTCGTGCGATGCTAGGAATTCCATATTTTGCAATATCTACGGGTTTGGTTGTTGTAATCGTTGCTATTTCGGTGGCCGACGGCATCCACATTTTGACCGAGTACCGCGAAAAATTGAGGTCCGCTGAAATTACATCCGTCAACGACGCGGTCGTTTCCGCTATGACATCGATCTATCGCCCGGTCACTTTGACGACATTTACGACCGTTGCAGGGTTTGTCGGAATTTGGTTCGGGACAGACATGCCGCCAATGAAAGCTTTTGGTGGCTTTGCCGCTGTTGGTGTTTTTGTTGCATGGCTGTGTTCGATCAGCGTATTGCCTGCGACCCTGAGCATCATTCACAAAGGAAAGGCACCTGAAACCATTTGGGCCGGGAAATTCTCCGACAAAGATGTTGCTGGTCATTTGCTGAAGGCTATGAGTAGGAGCGTTGTGGACCATGCCGGGCTTGTTATGTTCTTTGGGGGTGCCATTCTTGTTGGTTCCATTTGGGCAGCGACATTGGTGCAGACCGATTACAGCCGCATTGAAAATTTTGCGCAGAACGAGCCTATTCGCATTGCCGACACGGCGATTAACCAGTCGCTGGACGGAACCTACCGGTTGCTTGTTGTCGTTGATGCGCTTGAACCGCAGGGATTAACGCAGCCTGAAGTTTTACGTCGAATAGAGGCGCTGCAGAATTATGCACTCTCGTTGCCGAATGTGAATGGCGCGAGTTCTTTTGTCGACATTCTGAAGGAGGTCAATAAAGGCACAGCTGGCGGCGATCCCGCGTTTCACGTGATTCCAGATGATCCGGACTCCGTAGCTCAGCTGTTTTTTGTTTATGAATCGCTCGGAAACCCTGCCGACCTCGAAGACGATATTGATTTCGATCGTCAACGGGCGCTGATCGAATTGCGCACGACTGCGGGGGCCTTTAGTGAAATCCGTCCACTTGTGTTGGACCTCGAGAGATACCTCGTTAGTGAATTCAATTCTGAGCATGCGACTGGCTCGCTTAGTGGTCGTGTTTATCTCAATTATCACTGGCTCAAGGGTATAGAGGAAAACCATATGATTAGTATTGCGGTAGCTGTCATTGCGTCACTGTTGATGGCGGCATTCACGTTCAGGTCTCTTACCGCCGGGCTTTATTGCTTGTATCACGTTGTTTTTGCCGTTTTCATGGTCTATGCGATCATGGGTATATTTGCCATTCCTCTCAGTATTACCACGGCAATGTTTGCGGCCATTACAATTGGTTTGGGAATCGACTTTTCCATCCATTCGGTTGAACGTGTACAGATGCATGCAACTGCCGAGGGCAGTGTTACAGCAGATACAATCCACAAAGCTTTTCAGTCAACCGGACGTGCATTATTTTACAATTTGTTCGCGCTGTGCCTCGGGTTCTCAGCTCTGCTTGCTAGCAACAATCCGTCCATTATCGATTTTGCGATTCTCCTGATTGTTGCGGTCGTCGCGAACTTCGTTGCCAGTATGACTCTTCTCCCGGCCTTCATTTTACTTACGAAGCCTCGCTTCTTGACGATGCCTCGTATCGATTTGGGCTCCGGCAGTCGACTTGCAGCTAAGTCAGCGGGGGTCCTTGTCGTTGCAGGTTCGCTCGTCGCGCTCTTCGTTGCTGAAAAAGTGATGGCTCAAGAATACACCGCTGAACAGGTCATTGAGAATGTTGCAAATCGCGAAGACGGTGTTTACCTGATGCGCGACATGAAAATGACTTTGATAGACCGCCGCGGGAAGCAGCGTGAACGTTTTGCGAAGGCGTCTCGGGTTGACACAGAGGCCGAGCGACGTGCTCTGATCTCATTCACGAAGCCGAGCAACATCCGGGGTACATCCTTCTTGTCATATGACTATCACGCCGATGGTGAGGCGACGGACCAATGGCTATACATACCGGCGATGCGCCGCACTCGAAGGATTTCGGGCGCGGATCGAGGCAAGTATTTCCTTGGTACCGATTTCACCTACGACGACATTCGCAGGGAAGGCGAGATTGCGTCGGAAGATTTTAATTTTAGGCTGGGGGTCGATGACGACCCCAGTGACGGAACAGTCACTTTGAACGGGCTTCCAAAGACGCCTGAAATTGCCAAGGAATTGGGTTATGGCCGGGTCGTTGTGGATGTCAGTTTGGAAAGCTGGAGGCCGTTACGCTGGGAATTGTATGACTTTGATGACAAGCATTTCAAAACGTTGACCTTCGAAGGTCAGATACAAGTAGATGGGATATGGACACAGTCGGTTATTCGTGCCGTCAACCATGCCACAAACCATCAAAGTATTTTTGAGTTCAGCAATATTTCCACTTCTGCGGTCGTGGAGGCAAGTGACCTAGATCAGCGTACGTTGGGGCGGCGAAAATGATCCTTCGCTGGGTTCCATAATCCAGCTTTCGTTTGAAGCGGCAATGTATGGTGACCATTCGATGGAGTCTCGCGATATCTCTATGGTTGCTGAAGAGCGTCTCACCGATGGTTCTATTAAACGGCGACGTTGGCGCGCAGTGCTGCCGCAAGAGGCTGCTCGTAAGGAATGCGAGTATACTGCGCTCACATTATCTCAGGGTTTCTTCGCCCGTTTGCATACGGTTGTCATACGTCCACTTGCGAATAATGACGAATGAGCCATGCTTGAAAGTTAGATGTGATGCGCTCAAAATATGGAGATTACTCTTGGTAGGGCCTTAAAACGAGTTTTCTGAACTACAAAACTCACACAAAAATTGCACACAAAATTTATAGTGATCATAATATATGAATAATATCAGTTAGTTATCCATCTATCAATCAGGCTCATAACCTGAAGGTCGTAGGTTAAAATCCTACTCCCGCAACCAATTTAAAGCCGCGGTACCCGTCAGGGTGCCGGGGCTTTAACTTTGATGGCTGGATCTAGGTTTTGACACCTTGTAAAACGTGCCAAAGGCGCGGATTACAGGTTCGTTGATGAACGTTCACGGTGCAGCGGTTTAGTCACCTATGGGCATGCTTTTTTTGCCCGCGAAATACGCACGTATTTTACCCACGGCCTTGTCGGCATCGGTGATGATTCCGTAAGCGGCAGGGATCACAAACAGGGTGAGGACTGTCGAGGATGACAATCCACCCATAATAATGAAGCCCATGCTGTTGCGCCATTCAGCACCGTCCGAGGTGGCGAACGCAATTGGCATCATGCCAAACACAGCTGACAGGGCGGTCATCAATACCGGCCTTAGTCGCTCCGGCCCGGCAAGTTTGATGGCTTCAAGCCGTGTCATGCCGTCTGCACGCAATTGGTTTGCCCGGTCTACCAGAAGAATACCGTTTTTCATCACAATCCCCATCAGGGCGATTAGGCCGATTTGGGAAAAAAGTGATATTTCCAAATCTGCCAGATAAAGACCGGCGAAAGCACCTGAAAAACACAGCGGCGCCGTCAACATAACGATAACGGGTTGACCAAAGCTGTCGAACTGAACGGCAAGAACCATGTATAGCGCGATGATTGCCAAAATGAAGGCAAAGCTGATTGCCTCAACGGTTTCCGCAAGGCGGCGTGCTTCTCCCTCAACAATAAGTGTCATGCCAGCTGGCAAGGGTGTTTCCAGCATCACCTGTGCAAAGGCATCGGATGCCGTGCCCAGTGATACGCCGCCAGCCGGGTTTGCGAAAAGGGAAATTTTACGCCCGCGGTCAACGCGGTCAATCTGCGAAGGGCCGGTCCCCGTTTCAAAGGTAAGCAAAACACCGGCATCCAACAGGTCACCCGCAGACCCGCGAAACTGCATCAATTGCAGGTCTCCTGGCTCGTCGCGATGATCCGCGCGCAGTCTGGCCCGCACGTCATACCTGCGTCCTCCCGCTTCAAACGTGCCCACATCGGCACCACCAATCATCAATTGACTATCTTGCGCGATAGCGCGCGCACTGATCCCCAGTTCCCCAGACATGCGACGGTTGAGCCGCAGTTTCAACTCCGGTTTTCCAGCTTCATAGCTGGTGCGCACATCAGCGAACAAGGGGGAGGCTTTCATTTTCTCAACCAGCGTATTCGCATAGGCATTTGTCTGCTCAAGCACTGGCCCTTGAATAACATATTCCATCTTGCTGCTTGATACCCCGCCACCTGAAACCCACGGCACCTCGGACACCGACGTTTTCAGGGCAGATGGCATAGCGCTCGCAATCGCCTTTCGCGCATCGGACATCAGGGTAAGCTGGGTAAGTTCGCGGCTTTGTTTGGAGGTCAGCGCGACATAGAAATCAAGCAAGTTGATTTTTTGCTGCGCGCCCCCGCCAGCGGTAATCAGTACATACGTCACCTCATCGACAGTATGAAGAGCCTCGTTGAGCGTGTTTGCGGCTCGCTTCACTTCTTCAATGCCAATACCGAGCGGCAGTTCGACCTGCCCGAGGAATTCAGAACGGTCGGCTAGAGGAGAGAACCCGGTCGGTATTTGCTGGGCGATCAATATACCGCCAGCAAACGATAAAAACGCAATAACCATCACAATATAGCGGAAGCGAATAGCTGTTTTGAGAGACGATGCGTAAGCCCGGACAAGCCATTCATGAAACCGCTCGATAGGATGCAGCAGACCGCCGCCAACCGAGGCTTTCGCCATAAACCGGGAAGCGAGCATGGGTGTGAGGGTAAGCGCCACCAAAAGTGAAACCGAAACGGAAAACACAATCGCGAGCCCATATTGCATGAAAAACCGCCCCACGATCCCGGACATGAAGGCGATAGGCAGAAAAACAGCGAGCGTCGCTGCAGTGCCCGCCATAACCGCAAGCCAAACCTTCCTGGTGCCCCCGGAGGCGGCCTCGTGCGGCTCCAATCCCTTGTCCAGTTCTTTCTGAATAGATTCAACCACAACAATCGCGTCATCTACCAAGAGACCAATCGCAACCGTCAATGCCAGCAATGTCAGAGTATTCAACGTGAAATCTGAGACATACAGCGCAAAGAATGTTGCGATAAGCGATGTTGGAATGGCGAGGGCCACAATCAGCGTAGCCTTTAGATTGAGCACAAAGAAGAATGTAACCGCCACCACTAGCAGGATGGCGATAACCAGGTCTTTCTGCACGTCTTCGATTGAGGACTCGATAAAACGGGATACGTCCCTTGAAACTTCGATTGACATGCCGTCGGGGAGCCGCTCAGTGCTCTGAGTGATATAGTCTTTGACAAGATTGGCGACAGAAACGGTGTTTTTACCGGATTGGCGGCGTAGTTCAACGGCAATACTCGGACGGCCATTCAGAAACGCGACACTTCTCTCATCTTCCAGCCCGTCCTCAATTGTTGCTATATCCCCCAACTTCACTGGTCTTGTGCCGGTACGGAAGGAGACAACTAAATCAGCAAATTCTTTGGTCGTGCTGGCCTCTGCGTCAGTTTTTACGATATATTCGCGCTCGCCTCCCCCTACCTCCAGCCTGCCGCCGGGCAGTTCTACATGCTCTTGGGTCAGCGCATTTCTGATGTCGGAAGAGGTAACGCCAAAGGCGCGCATGCGGTAAAGATCAAGCCAGATTCGCATTTCCCGCAAGCGGCCTCCGAGGATTTTGGCGGAACCAACACCAGGCAGCCGTTCCAGATCGGCAACAATTTTCTCGTCAACGTAGGTTGTTAAAGCTCCGACATCGGCGTCGCCAGAGATAATCAGTGTCATGATAGGGGCGGCATCGGGATCAACTTTTTCAACAATCGGTGCGTTTGCATCCGACGGTAAGTCAGAAACGGCGCGCGCGATTTTATCCCTTACGTCTTCCGACTTTTCGCTTATATCTTCATCAAGCTCAAACTCAAGTACGACCTGCGAAACGCCTTCCGTGCTGGTCGAGCGCACCTGGCGCAGCCCTGAAATTGTACTAACATATTCCTCGATGACATCGGTAACTTCGCTCTCAATCGTGTCTGGTGATGCCCCTTCAAGGGTTGTGGTTACAGAAATGTAGGGAAACTCCACATCCGGAAACAGATCAACGCCGAGCCGGGGCAAGGAAAGCCAGCCCAAAACAACAAGCGCACCGATCAGCATAACGGCGAGCACAGGCCTTTTAATTGAAACATCGGAAAGGCTCATTACTGGCTCACCTGTTCCGCCGCATAAATACGAGCAACTACCGTTTGACCGTCTTTGATGGCGAGACCGTCATTGATGACAGCCACTCGAACCTCAAGCATGTTGGAGCTCACGTGGGCCTGATGGTTGATAACGGCAATCTCACCTGTAAATCCCTGATCCAGGCCGTCGATGGAAAGCAATGTTTTCTGACCCAGTTCAATGCGCGCGGTCTGGCTGACGGGTACAAATAGAATAGCTACCATAATCCCGGCTTCCTGAAGCTCTACAACGCCGCCGTTGCCGGAGAAGGCCTGTACCGTCTTAAAAACGCCTTCGTCCGCTACTTTTTTCGTAATCACGCCGTCGTAAGGAGCTCGAATGGTGGTGTCGGACAATATTTGCTCTGCATTATCCAGATCAGTCTGGGCAAGCGCTTGCTCGGCCAACGCGACATCAAGGCTGGCTCTAGCTTCTTCGAGCGCACTTTCACTCACGTTTTTGTCTTTAAATAGCTCTGATACGCGGTCAAAACGTTTGTTTTGCAGCTCGACACGAGCTCGCGCCAGGTCCAGTGCGGCTTTTGCCTTTCGAACCGCAATTTCATAGTCGACCGGCCTGATGCGGAACAGGGCCTGCCCCTTTGTAACAATGTCGCCGACCTTCACAAAGGTTTGCTCCAGTACACCGGGCACAACCGGGCCAAGCATACTTGTACGCCTGGATTTCATGACGCCGGTCGCGACGATTATTTCTTCGCTCTGCACAGAGTTAAAGGCGTCTTGAGCTTGGCTCGCTACAGCAGTTGTGCGGCCATAAGGCAATATAATAAAGGCCCCGGAGATCAGCAAAGCAAGCGCTAGTCGGGAAAAGGGGTACATTGGCTGTCGTTCCTGATATGTGTTTATTTTGTTGACAGACTATAATACTGTTTCCATGGATACAATATGTTTAATGATATAGATTGATTATGGAAAATTATGACAGAAATTTGGGCTTCCTTATCCAGGATGTCGCCCGTTTGATGAAATGTGCCTTTGACCGCCGTATCAAAGATGCTGGGTTGACGCCCGCACAATGGTTTGCGCTGGCGAGCCTGCGCCGGTGTGATGGATTGACCCAGCAGCAGCTGGCTGACCAGATGGACATGGCACGTGCGCCGCTTTCAAAAATGCTGTCGCGGCTTGAAAAAGGTAACTGGGTAAAACGCTTGCCCGATGCCATCGACAAGCGGGCGAACCGAATTTATCTGACAGACAAAATTCAGCATATCCTGCCGGCATTACAGAACGAAGCAGAGGATTTATTCGCCTATATTTGGGGCGACTTGGCGGAAGAAAAAAGAGAAGGGATCATTGATTTTCTGGTAGATGCCAAAAAGCGGCTATTGAGGGAAGTTGAGCAGGGTTAAACCCGGTTTCAATTGCTCGTCTTGAATAGAAATGTGGCTCTGGCTGCCGGTTTGTCGGGACTTTCCTGCCATGCGCGCGCATCAACTATAATAATATTTTTTCCGTCGCGTATGATCGAGGCAGATGCATAGGTGTCCCGCGCTCCGGTCGGACGCAGGAACTGTACTTTTAGCGACAGAGGATCAGCAAGTTCCTTGGCGTTTTTATCAATCGCAAGAGTGCCTACCGCCGCTGTTTCCATCAGGCTTGTCAAGATGCCGCCATGGACGGTACGAGCGTAAGGGTCACCGATATGGTTGTCGTTGAATTCAAGGGCGAAAACAGCATTGCCGTCGAAAGTGTATCGCTCAGGGTTGAGCCAGCGGGCAAAAGGAACATTGGACTTCAGCTTTTCGAAGCCAGGGCATAGCTCTGCCTGCGGCAATTCCCATGGCTGCGGTATATACTGCGACGAACCCCGCTTTCCTTGCGGTTTTAGAGGGTTTTTAATGATGAATTTGGCGTTGACTTTGGCGATTTGATGACCATCCCGTGCTTCGCTGACACAGCCGCTGACAAAGGCAATATTGCCTTTGATGTCGTGGCAATTTGCCTCACAAATCAAATCTGCCCCTTTACCGGGAGGCCCCAGATAATCTACAGCAAGATCGATGGTCGCAATCGGTCTGGTTTCTTGCAATCGGCCATAGACGGTCATGCCAAGAAGTGTATCCAGCGTGATGATCGACCATCCTTTGGCCAGTCCCTTGTCCGCTCCGTCACTGAAGCTCTCTAGATAGGGAAGGCATGCGCGTACTTGTGCGACGCCTGCACTAACATCGCGAAGCTTTAGCAGAGAAAACAAGGGATGTGAGTTATCTTTAAAGGACCGTTCAACCTGACCTGACTTCGTCATTTATACCTCGTTATTGGAAAATAAGCCTCATAATTTGACCATATCAACTATATGTTTCCATGGAAACAATTATTTGCTAAGCTGTCCAGACTGTGATCGGGCGACGAGAAAATCCCGTTTTCTCTCCTGTAAGCAGGTCATTCTTCCCACAGATGCGCCCGATCACTTTTTTTCGAGCTAACGACACTGTGTTGTTCGAAATTTTTTACTTGTCGGCCTTGGGCTTGCTGACCTGTCAGCCAGTAACGTGAGTTCCTAGCAAAAGAGTAAAGGTTTTTCCTCTAGAATTGTGATGAATGTCGTTTCGGTGAACGAGTGAGCAAATATAGCAGATTGTGCCTGAAGCATCTTAAAATGAGTATTTCGAATCTCAAGACGTAAGCGTCTAATGAGTCATCTTGAGCGTCAAGGGAGTATCCCGTGTCCTCCTGTTCTTTTGACGAAACGCGAGCAAGTTTGACACCTGATATTTTGGGAATAGTGGTAGCCATTAAGTAAGTGATTAAAGCGCTGTTATCTCAGACAACGGGCTTTGGATTCATAATAATGTATGTTCTCTGTCAGCGCGAATCTCTGAAGTGGGCAACTCTTCGTATTTTGTCTTTTTTTCCTTCACCATCCTTCGCGCGATTTTGATCATGGTGAGGTAATATTTCATAACCTCGTTAGCGATCTCTTCAATTTCTTCTTCGGTATATCCCTTAAGTCCTCCATACGACTCATGGAGTTTCTTAAATGCTTCAATTCTCTTTTTTGGTATTCGCCCGGTTAACCCCACCTACCCAAGTTCAGCTTGCTCATTTACACCTGTCACTGCAAAGCGGGCGTTGTGCTCGCTTGGATACGGGATGCGTGAATTATGGCAGGCAAGCGGCGGCGTAGTAAATGGAGCAAAT
>JAJFIU010000088.1 GCA_021774695.1 Alphaproteobacteria bacterium
GCAATAACTTAGCAGACCGGATTGAACGCGGACTGACAGGTGGCTCTAATCAAACAAATCCTGGGCAATATAAAGATGCACCCCAGGCGGACCCAGACAAAAAACAGCAGAAAGAGATTTTGGCCGCACTACGTGAAGCGCGCTAGAAGCCATTTCGCAGATAGAAAGATACCGTCGATGAGTAGTAATGTTATTAACCGGCTCAAATTATTTCCGCTCCTGATCGGCGTGGCTGTCGTTGCTTTGGGACTGCGGGCATTCGATGTTTATACAGGTCTGGAGCTACTTAATACGCCGGTTCAGGCCCAAGATCAGCCTGTAGACATAGAAGAGGCTGGAGACGCCGATTCTGATGCCGATCAACAAGCCGTTGACAAAGCGGAAAATACTAGACGACCGCCTATTGTTGTTGGATTGCCTGACGACGAAGAGATGGAATTGATCACGCAGCTTCGTCAGCGTCGTGAAGTGCTTGAAGCTCGCTCTTCTTCGTTGGATTTGCAGGGAAAATTACTCGAGAGCACCGAAAAACGAATTAATGAAAAAATTGGCCAACTCGAGGTTCTCGAAGAGAGAATTAAAAGCCATCTTCGACTTTTTGAGGAAAAGGAGACCGAGCAACTTCAAAGTATTGTCAGCATTTATGAAACAATGAAGCCAAAAGAAGCCGCACCGCGCTTCGAAGCGCTGTCATTACAAACCCAACTTGATCTGGTTCAACTGATGAACCCAAGAAAGGTGGCGGCGTTGATGGAAAAAATGACACCAAGGAAAGCATCGTTATTAACAACGGAACTGGCAACTAAAGCACAGCCTCCAAGCATCACAGACGTCGATAAAAATTAAGACAGCGGCTTAAAATCAGGATCGGGCATATGACAAAGCGGGCAATAGCGGTGAGTATTGAGGAACGAACGGAGGAGTTGCGTAAAGAACGTGGCAATTCTGTTCCTGTGGATGACATTGGAAGTGTTGTTCTGTCGCTTGTTGAAGGTGCAGGTCGGGAAAATGACGTTGGTGATGTCGCAGCAGAGCTAAAGGATCTGTTAGAATACATTGGAGCGGCTAAATCTGAACTGATTGGTATGCAGCCCAAGTCACTATCGCATCGGGATATTCCAAATGCTGGCGAGCAATTGACTGCAATTATTTCAGCAACTGAGGGTGCTGCCAGTACCATAATGGATGCTGCGGATAGCGTAGGCGAAATTGCCGAGCAGCTGGACGGTGACGCAAGCGAAAAGCTCGAAGCTATCTCCACGGAATTGTTTCAGGCGTCCAGCTTCCAGGATTTGACTGGCCAAAGAATTACCAAGGTGGCGCGAACACTTGACCAGCTTGAACAACGGCTGTCGTCGCTTGCTGCAGCAATCGGCGATGACTATATCGCACCTGACGAAGAACTCGACGTTGATGAGCAGGGGGTTGCAGTAAATTCGGATGACTTACTTCACGGGCCTCAACTTGAGGGTGAGGGCAATAGTCAGGATGATATCGACGCAATATTAGCTGCGTTCGATTAGTCAGATTTTGAAAGCGACGTCGGAAAATGTATATTGAGGAACAACAGGCACGTAAGGTATTTGGTAGCGACTCCACAATGGGATTGTTCGTCGCTCTTTATCTTATTCTGTTAGCCTTTTTTATCATATTGACCTCGATTTCACAGCAATCTACAGCGCGTGCATCCGCAGCTATGGAAAGTGTAAACGCAGCGTTTAAAGAAGCTGGCGTTGCTGATAACGGCTTTAGCCCCGCGGATCTACGAAGCGCAGCGTCCGATCCCGTTCTTATTAAAATCGAGCGGGCGTTTTCCACGGCGTTTAATATCAAAGGCCAATATGCTGTTTCTGGCGGCTATATATATCAAATTCAACTGCCTGCCAGCTACCTGTTTGAGGCCGGCTCCTTTCGGGTGCGAACCAGCGTGCATCCTGTTTTGAACGAGCTCTTGGCGGTTCTAAAAAGTTCACCAAATGGTCGAAAACAGGAGATGGCGCTGTTGTTCGGAAGTGGAGGAAAAACGGTTGACCGGGAGCTAACCCGGTCGCAGGAAGTCGCGGTCAGGCGGGCTGGTTCCTTTGCACGCTATATGCAGGAGCGAGATTTTTCGAACATTTCCTCGGGGTTCATGGCTTTGCCTGGAGATCAAATTATGGTGGTTTTCCGTAATGCTGAGAACGGACGCTCATGATGAATAGGCCTACTCATGCTCGCGCAAATGGTGCCGCAAATGCAGGCTGGATGCTCACATTCGCGGACCTTTTGTCATTAATACTCACTTTCTTCGTGCTGGTTTTTTCCATGAGCACTATTCACCATGACAGCTGGCAAGATGTGGTCGAGACAATGAGGGATCAGTTTGACCCGAGTTACCGTGCAATTACACAGCGGCAGTTTGAAAATAATCAAGCAATTGCCAGAGAAGGTGCCCAAGGACTTAATCTGAACTATTTAAAGGCTTTGATCCAGCGAGACCTTGACAAAAACCTTTCATTGAAGGGCACCGTTATTCTCCGCGAACAGGACAGAGTGATTGTTTCCATCCCGGCAAATTCAATATTCGAAAACAAATCAGGGCTTTTCGTTCCCGGGGCTCCGGCTGAATTACAAAAATTCTCCGGGTCGTTGGTTCAGATCAAAAACAAGCTGGTCATTGCTAGCCATACTAACGACTTACCGGTTTCCAATGGCCGACACCGATCAAACTGGGAACTTTCCGTCACGCGCGCTCAATTGGTGGCCGGGGTGCTGGTGGATGCGGGCTATATTTTGCCGCTAACAGTAGTGGGCCATGCCGATAGTAAGTTTAAGAAAGCTGGGGGCACCAAAGCTACCGTAAATCAACTGAACGCCCAGGAACGAATTGAGTTTGTTATCCTCGGTGAAGGTAGAGCAAAAGGTCCGTTTGATGTTTTTTAACGTTCATAAAACAACGCCGCTTCTAGCAATATTGAGTTTTGTTGGCGCGCTGGTTTTGCAGCTCCTGGTTTTTTCAACCGTTGCAGCAGCACAATCAGGCCCTACACTGAGGTTGCAGGCGGCGAAACAGGCGAATTACAGTCGAATCGTTCTCAATCTCCCTCAGGACACCGTTTACTCCATATCACTGCAAAATCGTCTGCTTACGCTGTCGGTTGTCGGCGAGTTTGCAATAGATACTGCGGCTTTTACTGCAACGGAGTTAACCCAAGTAGGTGATGTCGCTGTACGCCAGAGCCAAGGCAACACCACCATAGTATTCGACGTCCTACCGGGTGTTACACCGCGGGATTTCCGGTCAGGCGGTTTCGTAATTGTTGATGTATATGCTGGTGATCAGTCGGCAACGCTCAGGCGAGGGGCGCAGCGGGCAGTTGCAGCGGCCACACCTGCAGCCACTCAAAATTTAACACCACCTGCCGAGGAAAAAGACGAAGTCGTTGACGGCCAGGACACCAACGCAAGTCAACAGCCGGATGCTCCTCCATCCGCCAATGAAGATTCAACACGGCTGCAGCCAGCGCCTCGTTTGGTCGAGGCACCAGTGGCGCAAGGCGAAGGTAAACAGCTGCCACCATCGCAAGGGGCGGATACAGACAAGGCGGCAGGACCCGTACTAGAGGGAGCCCCGACACTCGCTGACAACAGTTCAATTACCACCGGAGAAGCGATTGATAGCGTTGCAAATACTGACCGGGACAAGGAACCACTAGCTGACAAGTCTGCTGAATCTAAGCCGGGAGGCGGCACAACTGGTCCGCGTTCCATAGGGCCAACAGATGTTTCTGCGGATATTAGCAAACAGGTTAGTGCAATAGAATTCGGCAATATGGAGTCTGTTGGGGACGCTTCCAACACGGTTACTGTCGAAACAACCGATCTGGAAGAGAGCATTAGAATTAGTTTCGCAATGCCTGAAGAAGCCGCCATCGCTGTATTTGAGCGTGGTGGTTCATTGTGGACCGTTTTTGACAAGCCCTTCAAACTGGACCCAGCGGGACTGCGTGCAGGCGGCAATGAGGTTTCTCGCCGTATTCGTCGCATGGAGCAACGGCCTGATCCTGATGCGCTTATTTTGCGCATGACTATTCGAGCCAATCAGAATTTTGTCGTCGAACGAGACGAGACAACCTGGCACATCAGTTTGAAAGATACACCGGCAAAACCGCGTTTTCCTCTGCGGCCCACTAGGCGTGATGACCAAGCTCAAGGTCAGCAAATATTTATCCAGGCATCCGATATTGGACGAAAGGTAGAGTTCGAAGACCCGGATATCGGTGATATCCTTGTAGTTTTACCGACGATGCGTCAAAGCACCGGCGTTGCGCAAAAATACAGCTATGCGGCTGCCGAAATTTTGGAAACAGCACAAGGAATAGCAATAAGCCCCTTGTCTGATAACGTCGTGATCGACCGTTTTCGTGACGGTGTAGCTATTCGGTCAACCGGCAACAGCTTATTATCTGCCTCGCGACTTTCGCGTTCCACCGGAATCGGCAATGACTCCCAGATTGGCTTTGCAAGGCTGATTGATTTCGAATCTTGGCGTATTGGGCAATCGTGGGAATATAGAAAGAACAAAAGCCGATTACTCTATGAGCTGTCGCTTACCGACGCTGAGGATGCAAATACTGTTCGCTGGAAGCTTGCCAGATATTTCCTGGCTCATGGCCGCGCAGCGGAGGCTCTTGGTATCCTGAAACTGATGCTAAACCAGGATGAACTCTTGGAGAAAAACGGAGAATTCCGTGCGGTGCGCGGCGTTGCCAATTTCAAGCAGGGCAGGCTGGAGCAAGCAGCTGTAGATTTGGCGTCCCAGGAACTTTCCGCAGAACAGGACGCAGAATTGTGGCGCGCTATGGTTGCAGAATCTCGTGGTAAGCATAAAGAAGCATTGGAGTTTTACCGGCGCGGCAAAGATGTAATGGGAACTTATGACGAATTTGACCGTGCTGAACTACAACTTGCTGTGGTCCGCTCAGCTATTGAAACCGACAACTTGGAACTGGCTCAAGAGGAGCTGGATTTGATGAACGGCTTGACCCTGACAGAAGGCCAGTTATCTGAAACCGTTTATCAAAGCGCTCGGATCGCTGAAATTCAGGGTCAAAATGACATCGCACAAACTCAATTTGATGACCTAACAGAGTCGCCCGCCCGCTGGATCGCCGCTCGAGCCCGTTATTCACGAACGAAGTTTGCATTGAAAAACGGCGACATCGATGCGCCGACTGCAATCGATCAATTGGAGCGTCTGAGATACGCTTGGCGTGGCGATCGCTTTGAGAGTCAGCTCCTTGACGACCTTGCTGATCTATACTTTGAAAATAAGCAGTATGAAGTGGGCTTGGAGACGCTGAGACAAGGAATATCTTATTATCCTGAGCTTGCTCGTGACAAAAAGATGTCTTTGCAAATGGGTCAGATTTTCCGCTCGTTATTCCTGGATGGTATGGCTGAGGAAATGACACCAATTTCCGCGATCAGCTTGTATTACAAGTTTCGGGAGTTGACACCGTTGGGCAGTGAAGGCGATTTGATGATACGGCGGCTTGCGGATCGACTAGTTTCGGTGGACCTGTTAGACCGCGCCGCTGATTTGCTTGATTATCAGGTTAAATCCCGCACAGAGGGTGCCGCAAGAGCCCAAATTGCTGCTAACCTTGCCAAAATTCATATCTTGAACCGTAAACCCGACGCAGCGTTGGAGATTATTAGGGCGACACGGGAGCCAAGATTACCAGAGGATATATTAGCTAATCGCCGGAATGTGGAAGCAAGGGCCCTGATTGAGCTGGAACGCTACGAAGAAGCTGAAGTACTCATTGAAGAGGACCGTAGTGCCGACGCGGAAATTCTAAGGGCTGATGTTTTCTGGGGCGGTAAAAACTGGACCCAATTGGTGCCGACCATACGCCGCCTGATGGGTGACGGGTGGCGCCGAAACGAAGCCTTAACAGAATTGCAGCGCCTGAACCTGATACGCCTGTCGATTTCCATGACCTTCACCGAAGACCGTGCAGGGTTAATCGAAATTAGACGGCGGTACGGAAGCCAAATGCGACAGGGCGATTTTGCCAATGCATTTGAATTGCTTACCAATGACCAGGAGTTAAGCGGACGTGAGCTGGGTGCTATTGCCACGCAGATCGCCAGCGTGGAAAAGCTTCAGTCATTTATGCGCGATTACCGAAGTGACTTTAGCGGTCGTTAGTCTTTCAAGCTTCGGCTGACTTCACAAGCCTGTTAACTAAACCAATGATTAGTGCGCCTAGAACGTTCAGCGAAGAAGGGTTTGGTGTGCGTGGGCAGTCGAAATTTAAACTAAATTATTGTTATAACTAGTAAATATTACTTCTTTGCGAGACTCACTAACTCGTGATTGCTTATTATTTTTATTCTCTGGGCACAGGCGTATTATGAGCCACAACGGATGAGCCCATACGAGCTTTGAAATATTGAAGATCGATATGAACACCACAAATCCATCCGCTGTGAGGCAAAGAATTTAAACAGAAGGACTTGAAGTTATGAAATTCAATCGTATTGCTAAAACTGCTGTTGCAACAACCGGCGCTCTCGCGTTTGCGTTGACTGTTGTTTCCGGCACTGCCATGGCTGCAGAAAAGAAAGCTAAGAAAGAAAAATGCTACGGCGTTGTTGCCAAAGGCATGAACGACTGTGAAGCTAACGGCCACAGCTGCGCGGGCCAAGCTAAAGCCGACGCTGACGGCGCTGAGTGGATGTATGTTGCCAAGGGTTTATGCGACCGTATCGCTGGTGGTTCCACTTCACCAAAAGCATAATTAATTTGGGCTCCGGAATATAACACGATGAAAAATTTGTACTCATTTTGTCCTTCCGGAGCTCAACATCCGGTTGGCATTGGACTGAAGTCTGAACACCTGTTGGAAGTTATAAAAAGTCAGCCTGAGCTGGCTTTTTTTGAAGTTCATGCCGAAAATTATATGACAGCTGGCGGTAACCACATGCGTTTTCTGGACGCAGTCGCAGAGATTTACCCCTTGTCGGTTCACGGCGTCGGGATGTCGCTTGGCTCCGCTGAGGGCATCGATAGCGACCATCTGGCTAAATTTAAACGGGTCGTGGAACGGTATCAGCCGTGGCTTGTGTCGGAACATTTAGCCTGGTCGGTCCATGACGGCCACTATTTGAATGACTTACTGCCGCTGCCGCTTAACGAGGCCACACTCCAAGTTGTGGCCGACAACATCGCGAGAATGCAGGATGTTGTTGGTCGGCAAATTCTGATTGAAAATCCTTCAACCTATGTATCCTTTCAGGCAACTGATATCCCCGAGCCTGAGTATTTATCGCGGCTGGCGGAGAAAACCGACTGCGGCATATTGCTCGATGTGAATAATGTGTACGTCTCCGCGAAGAACAACAATTTTGACGCTGGTGAGTATTTAGCCAATATTCCGGCGGCGCTTGTGGGCGAAATTCATCTGGCGGGCCATGCAGTTAAAGATGTTGATGGCGCCGAGATTAGGATCGACGACCACGGCAGTTCGGTTGCGGACGATGTCTGGTCTCTTTACGTGCAAACCATTGAGCGTATCGGTGCTCGTCCAACATTGATTGAGTGGGATTCGAACGTGCCGGAATTGTCGGTATTGGTAAGTGAGGCTCATCAAGCCAGAGACCGAATGAAACTTGCACTTGGCGCTGCGGAGGCGTTCGATGGAGCGGCATAATCTTCATGAGTTTCAGGCGGACTTTAAGAAACTGATCCTTTCAGGCGAGGCGCCTGAGCGGCTGGTGGAAAGTCTGGCATCCGCAGGAGATGTGCCCGCAGTAAACCGCTTGAATATCCACAGCAACAATTACCGCGAGTCTTTGTCTAGTAATTTGGCTAGTCATTTTCCGGCGCTTGAAGCCTATGTGGGGCTCGAATTTGTTCGGGGCGCACTCAAAGAGTTTTGTACGGAAAGTCCACCAATTTCGGCGTCACTAGCGAGCTACGGTTTTGAATTTGCGGAGTTTCTTGGCAACCATATGGTTAGTGAGCAAATTCCATACATCTCAGATATTGTGCGGCTTGAATGGGCGATGCACGAGCTGCAGATCGTTCCCGAAATCGCGTATGACAGCGAGCTGCATGAAGGTAACGAATGCGCGGTAAGTGACAATGTTCGGGTAATTGATAGTGACTTTCCCCTAATGACCATCTGGAGCGCTGCCATGGGCCATATCCCAGCAGAGTCCGTGAATTTAGATCAGGGCGGGCAAATGGTGGCAGTTCTACTGAAAAAAGCAGAAATAAGCCTGATGTCGCTAGACAGCAGAGAGGCGCTGTTTATGCGGTCCTTACAGCTGGATGCCAATGGTGATCAAGGAGGGGATGCAACGGTGGCTGGTACGGCTCAAAGTCTGTTTAACAAGAGAATTTTAGTCGTAGTATGAATAGCTGTGGGTGATGAAGTTTTTTGCAGTAGGTATGTGCAGGGTAAATAGGGAAGGGTCTATCAATGAATATCGTTCAGACGGTTAAGAGTGCTTTTGATAAAATGAGCGGGCTGATTACGCTGCAGGATGCAACCATGTTGTTCCTGCGATTGTGGGTTGCAAAAATATTCTATACATCCGGCCGCACTAAAGCTGCTGCGCCTGACAATGACCTACTGATTGACCTTGATGTAGCGCGTGAAACGTTGCGCGATATCGCGGGTGATGAGGCAACATACGCTGCTTTTGATAATGTTCTTACAGACGAACAAGGATATTATGTATCTGAGTTAACTGAGTTTTCTAATAACTTGTTTCCGGACTCAGGAATTACCGAAAAAATTGAACAAACCTTTGCGCCCTGGATTAGCCCAGATATTTCTGCGTTTTTTACGGCCAGCGAAAATGCCGGACTTTTATTTGAAGATGAGTATCAGGTACCATTGCTGTCCCCCGAGTTTGCGGCGCAATTGGCAATTTTAGGTGAAACCTTTTTACCCTTCATGCTGATTTTGGGTATTGGAACGCGTTTTGGCGCGCTGGGCCTTTTGGGTATGACCCTGGTTATTCAGACTGTGTACCCACATTTATTCTATGATCACATGGTGTGGGCAGCAGCTTTGATTGGCGTTTTGTTAATCGGTCCGGGAAAAATTTCTCTCGATAGTCTGATCGCCAAAAAGCTGAGTTAGATGTGTCCTGTTGTTGGCTATGAGCCGGGCCGCAAAGCGGTTTGGCTTTTCCTTCCATTATGCTATATTTATGCTAATTAATTAGCAGTAATAGCGTTAACCATTCTCTCGAAGGCTGAATATGGACGATATTGATCGCAAAATTCTCGGTTTACTGCAAAAAGATGCTACTTTAAGCACTGCCGAAATCGCAGAAATTGTTGGCTTGTCAACGACGCCCTGTTGGCGACGAATACAAATTCTTGAGCAAGAGGGTTACATCACGCGGCGGGTCGCCCTTGTTGATAGAACCAAAGTAAATGTTCCATTGGATGTATTTGTAGCGATCAAAACAAACGAGCATAGTTTTGAGTGGCTCGATGAGTTTGCGCGAATGGTTTGCGAGTTCCCGGAGGTAGTAGAACTATACCGGATGAGCGGTGACGTGGATTATTTAATGCGCGTTGTAGTACCGGATATGGCTGCTTACGACGAATTCTATAAGAAGCTGATCAAGAAAATTCATCTGACCGATGTTAGTTCCTCGTTTGCTATGGAACGGATAAAATATACCACAGCACTGCCGCTGGATTACGCGATCGATTCCGGTAGACAGCGCCGAAAGAGAACCTAAACCATGGACAACAGAATTGCACCGAGTGCGGTGAAGCAGGAAATCAGGCTGGCGGATTATAAACCGCCAGCTTTTTTTGTTTCTCATTTGGATTTGAGTTTCCAGATATTTGAGGACAGAGTTTTAGTTCGGGCTACCAGCCAACTAGCGTGCAATGGGCAGGGTGCGTCTGACCTGAAACTGGACGGTGGTCCACACATGAAACTTGTTTCAGTGAAAATAGACGGCGAGCAGCTGCCTGCTGAAGGTTATGAGTTGGATGCAACTTCACTGATTTTGAAAGATGTTCCCCGGCGTTTTACACTTGTTGTTGAAACTGAACTTTTACCTGCTGAAAACACGCGCCTAGAGGGATTGTATGAATCCGGTGGCAATCTAAGTACGCAGTGTGAGGCCGAAGGGTTTCGCCATATTACCTATTTTCTGGACCGGCCAGACGTGCTGGCGGTGTATGATGTTACTATCGAGGCAGACCAGGCCCGGTATCCGGTGTTGTTGTCTAACGGTAATATGCATTCGGCTGGCGCTTTGGAGGATGGCAGGCATTATGCGCGCTGGACAGATCCACACCCGAAGCCCTGTTATCTATTTGCGCTTGTTGCCGGGCGCCTGTCGGCTGTATCTGGCACTTACCAGACCTTGAGCGGGCGTGACGTTGCGCTGAATATCTATGTCAGAGAGCCCGATCTAGACAAATGTGATTACGCCATGCAGTCCTTGAAAAGGTCGATGAAGTGGGAAGAAGATGTATTTGGCCTGGAGTATGACCTAAACACATACAATATCGTTGCAGTCTCAGACTTTAATATGGGCGCGATGGAGAACAAAGGCCTCAATATATTCAATACCAAATATGTTTTGGCAAACAGGAAAACCGCCACAGATAATGACTTTGATCATGTGGAAGGTGTGATCGGTCATGAGTATTTTCACAATTGGACCGGTAACCGTGTTACCTGCCGCGACTGGTTTCAACTCAGTCTGAAAGAAGGACTGACGGTATACCGCGACCAAGAGTTTTCCAGTGACATGACGTCACGCGCGGTAAAACGCATTGATGATGTTCGGGTTTTGCGCATGTTGCAATTTCCTGAAGATGGCGGCCCGTTGGCTCACCCCGTCCGCCCTGAAAGCTATATTGAGATCAATAACTTCTACACCACCACCGTTTATAACAAGGGTGCTGAAGTTATCCGCATGATGAACACTCTTATGGGGCAATCTGCGTTCCTGAGGGGCGTTAAACTGTATTTGTCGCGCCATGACGGCCAGGCAGCTACATGCGAGCAATTTGTCGAGGCGATGGAGGAAGCGGGCTCTATTGACCTGCAGCAATTTCGTTTGTGGTATTCGCAGGCCGGGACGCCGACATTGGAATTTAGTCGTGAATATGCCGGTAGAGACGTTGTTCTTACCATCCGGCAGTCATGCCCTGTAACACCGGGCCAGTCGAGCAAAGCCCCCTTTGAAATGCCGATAGTTGTCGGTTGGCTGGACGAAAACGGGGACGAATTGTATTTGGCCACTGAAGATGATGTTACCAGGAATGAAGGTGGTTATTTATTGATATTGTCGGAGCAGTGCCAGCACTTCACTTTCAAGGACGTGCCTGCTGGAGCCGTTCCCAGTTTTCTGCGAGGCTTTTCAGCGCCAGTGAAGGTTATTGATAACCTGTCAGACGCTGAGACGGCGCATTTACTAAAATATGATGCCGATCCATTTGTTCGCTGGCAGTCTGGACAAAATCTGATGGCTGACTATCTTTTATCATCACTGGAACCGACGTGGAGTGATTCCAGAGAGGGGACCGAAAAACTGATTTTGATCTCTGACGCATTTGCATCGACCATTGGAGATTTGTCCCTGGATGCCGCATTTGCCGCCGAATTAATTGCGCTTCCCAGCGAAATATACCTTGGTCAAATGCAGGGTACGTTATTACCAGATGAACTTCACCACGCGCATGTGGCGCTGAAGAGGTATCTCACCGAAACCCACTTTCCATTAATCCGTGACAGGTTCGACGAAGTAGGGGGCAAGGCCATCGGCTCCGATCAAAATTCAAAAGGAAACCGAAAATTTCGCAATGCGCTATTGTTCTATTTAATTGCGTCATCTGCGAATAAGCAGGCAGTAAAGTCTCGTGCACTTGACCTATACACCAGTGCCGACAATATGACTGATCAATTGGCAGCTTTGACCGCAATCAGCCATAGTGAGTGGTCCGAAAAGGAAGACATACTGTCAGATTTTTATCACCAGTGGCAAACGGACGACCTGGTGATCGACAAGTGGTTTGCTGTGCAGGCACAGGATCCCAACCCAGGTGCAGTTGACCGCATAGTTGAATTGATGAAGCACCCCGCATTTACGATGGAAAACCCAAACAGATTGAGGTCTTTAGTCTCGATGTTTGCAATGTTGAACCAAGTTAATTTTCACTCGGTTGACGGTAGTGGGTACAACTTATTATCGGGCATTATTGCAGACGTTGACCAGTTGAACCCGCAAACGGCTGCCCGGATGGTCGCCCCTTTGGGTCGCTGGATGAGGCTGGATAGTGGGCGCAAGGTATTGATGAAAAAGAGCCTTCAATGGTTGCAGGGAAACACAAAGCTGAGCAGTGACGTTAGGGAATTGGTAGAGAAATCATTGCGATAGCGTACCGAATCGGAAAAGGCAATTTTCTGGACTATCGAGTATGGATAAATAAAATTTTGCGTGGCAGGTGGCTGAAAATCATAAAAAAAATTACTTAAAAAACAGCAAGTTCACTATTTGTTTACAGAAATACGATAATTTAGGTTGAGTGATCAAACATTATACTCCAGATAGTATTACGTGCACTTAACGGGAAAGTCTAAATTTCGGAGAGGCAACTATGAACAAAGGTCCAGATCCAATTGATATCCATGTAGGCCAGCGGGTTCGCGCCCGCAGAAAAATGCTTGGTTTGTCGCAGACACAACTGGGGCAAGAGCTGGGAGTAACATTTCAGCAGGTACAAAAATACGAGCGGGGTACAAACCGGATAGGATCTAGTCGTCTTTTTCGGATGTCCAATAGCTTGGATGTGCCGGTAGCCTATTTCTTTGAAGGCGCTGAAACAAAAATGCCAGGATATGTTTCGTTGAATGAAACAATGGGCGACGCTGTTTTTGACCGCGAAGAAACGCAAGAGTTAGTCGATGCGTATTACCGTATAGCGGATCCAAGAATTCGAAAGAAGGTTCTTGGTTTAGCTAGATTGCTGTCTTCGGGTGTTGACGAATACGGAATGTAAATCTCCGAGAAATTGCACATAAAAAAAGGTCCGATGTCATTCGGGCCTTTTTTATTGTCTTTAATACAACCTCGTAGATTAAATCTGGATCGCTTTAACCGCGGCTTTTTTCTTTTTTCTCTGACGACGTGCCATAAAGACCAAGCCAGGTGCAAGAAGGAACAGGCCGTATGGTTCAGGCACTGCAAACAAGTTGATTATAGCCCTGTCCACACTGGTCAAAACAAAGTCACCGGGGAGGAATAAACTTCCTCCGGTAATCAGGTTGACAGACCGATCATCACCAATATTTCCGTCGTAGCGAACTTGCAAGGTAACATTGTATCTTCCAGTCGAATCAAACGATGTATTGTCGCCGGTGTTCACTAATAGCGTCTGTCCAGTCCCCAACACTTCGCCGCCTAATATCCAGGTCAAGGTAAAGGCGTTGGCATCGACAAGATTGCAGAAGGCTTCATCCTCAAAATTAGACCCACAGCCGTCTAGCGTGAAAGACTCTCCAAGAGGCATGGTGTCGTACACGCCAGCCTCAGCAAGCAAAACTGGCTCGGGCTCAGGCTCGGGTTTTGGCTCCGGTTCTGGCTCCGGTTCTGGCTCCGGCTCCGGTTCTGGCTCCGGTTCTGGCTCCGGTTCTGGCTCTGGTTCCGGCTCCGGTTCTGGCTCCGGTTCTGGCTCCGGTTCTGGCTCCGGTTCTGGCTCCGGTTCTGGCTCCGGCTCAGGTTCTGGCTCCGGCTCCGGTTCTGGTTCCGGCTCAGGTTCTGGCTCAGGTTCTGGCTCCGGTTCCGGCTCCGGTACCGGCTCAGGTTCTGGCTCCGGTTCTGGCTCCGGTTCTGGCTCCGGTTCTGGCGCGGCGCCTAGGGTATCTGGTGTATTGTCCTCAGGTGCAGCTGCGGCCTCAGGCTCGTTAGATACCGACTCTGGTTCCGGCTCGGGTTCTGGGTCCGGCTCTGGTTCTGGTTCCGGCTCGGGTTCCGGCTCGGGCTCTGGTTCGGGTTCTGGCTCGGCAGTAGGAGTTATTGCCAACGCTTCTTCAGTAGGTGTGCCGTTGGCGCCATCAGCAAAAGCCACCTCAACATCAATGATGGGTACATCCAGTCCCAAAATTTCTTCAGCAGTTTGCTGAGCCGCTGCCGGAGCGACCCGTTCGATAAATTCAGCTATTTCTTCTGCTAACTGTTGTTCTATATTGGTATCTGGCTCGGGATAGATGATGACTGCCGTCACATAGGTGTCTTGGCCACCAAGCTGACGGAAGTTGATGCGAAGTGTACCATCGGTAACTTCAGCGCGCGTAACAAGCATGTGGCCGGTAGATGATCCGCCACCGGCGCGACCAGTTGCTTGCGCAAATGGGCTAGTATCAACAATCATACCTATATTATTTTGCGCGGTCATACCAGCATAGGCACCCGGCGTAACAGCAGCGTCGATCCCTGCCATAGGGTGCATCACCGGTAAAAGTTCGCTGGAAGCGCTAGCCCTGAGTGTATAAACTGCGTCCTGGTCATTTGACGATATCTGGTCTGCGTCTACGCCTCCGGAATCGCCCAGCCGGCCAACGCCTTCTGTCGCTAATTTCATCACCGGAACCAAATCATCGGTTGCCCTAGCATCAACCATGTTCACTTTGGCACCGTTGCGCTTAAGGTCAACGCCGAACGGATAAAGCGGCGTTTGTCCGTTTGGTCTGGGTGCTGTCAAAATAACAACGCGGTACTTACCGTTTTTTAGCCCGTTGGCAACAAACTGTTCAATATTGCGCACGCCTTTGGACAGAATAGAGGGGCCGCCTTCAGACGCCTCACTGTCCATATTTTCGCCGACCAGCATTTTGCTATTTGAGGACACACGGGTAAAATCTTCGTAGGGTGTGTCATTCTCAGGGCCAAGGTCCCACCCTTGGGCGCCCTCTTGCAGTTCAAAACCCTCATCCAACACAAAAGGTGCCATAAAGGCAGTCCAATGGGTTCTTGCGCCAGCCTCGATGATCAGATTTGCTGCATCAGAAATTGTTGCCAGATCATAGTCGGCGGCAGCATCTTCAATTCTGTTAAGCAGGGCATCCATCCGCTGTTTCAGAATTTCAGAATCGCCCATTGCCTGATTCAAATATGACTGGACTACCTGAAAGCCCCATTCATCAACGGCAAGCGCACCTTCAACGGCTTCGTCCAGAGTAACCGTTGGAAATGTTTCGATGCGCGCTTCTACTGGGGTGCGGATTAAATCAGCACTGCGGGTTCCAGTAAGGTAAAAATCTGCATCAGCACTGTCATCAGTACCGCCACCTGACGCCAGACTTGGGCGCGCAATTTTAAGCCGTCGTATGCCGGGAATTTCAACAGGAGGAGCTGTCCGCATGCGATATGTCGCTGGCGGGGGTAACAAGCCACTGCTAAGCACCGGTGGAATGGTGTCATCTAAAACAATAAGATCTGGGGTCTGATCGGAATAGGCGCCATATAACAACGTACCAGTGGCAACGGCCGTGCCAGCCAGTAGAGTTGAAATGATTAATGTTTTGTTGCTAGAAGCCATGATGTTCGAGGCCTTACCTGCTAAAAACGCAATAAATTTAACTACAGTTGATACTATCCAACTCTAGTGTCTGTTCTTGGCCCAATCATACTTCGTATGACGCATTATATCACATTAGGCAAGGTTTTCAGCTAATATTTTGCGGTATTAATTGAATTTGTGGCTGCCTCAGAATATTAGAGCGTGGCATCTGCTTGAAACATTTTGGATTTGGATATTAAAAATAATGACAATTCGCCGCCCATTTGATGATCTGATTGATCTCCTGAAGCAATTACCCGGGACAGATTCCGTATCTGTAACAAAAGAACTACAGGGGGTAGCGTCCGCCACTAGTGTAGCAGAGAGCGACATATACCAGCTGCTAATTTGGTTGGCTGAGTGGCAGAAAACATCGAGTCCTAAGCTCAATGAGAGTTATATATGCGTATTTGCCAGCTCCTATGCTGGTTACGACGAGCAAGCGCGACTTTTATCGTTCATAGAAGGCGCTGGCAAAGGGCGTGAGCCAGTCAGTAATTTATGCAAAGAAAGAGGCGTTGGTCTCAGAGTGTTGGAAATGGCACTGGAAGTTCCCCATGTCGTCTCCGAAAATTGGCCTGAGAAAGATTGTATGGCCGCAATCGCATTCGGAATGCAAGCAACGGCCGCTGGCGGCGACATACTCGGACTAGCCTCTATTTCTCCAGGAAACGAATGTCATTGCCCCGCGCTGTGTCAGCAACTTGTTGAGGCAATAGGCAGCGATAAACAAATGATTGCGGACCAAAGTGAATTCAATACATTATGCGTTACAATTCTGGAATTAATGAAAAAAAAGGCAGGGAGAGAGGTCGCGGCAATGGTAGGCGCGCTAATCGCGGCTCGCAGCAGTAGCCTGCCTGTTTTGGTTGAGGGTTGGTCTGGTATCGCCGCGCTAGGCATTCTAGCTGCCATCGGGCCTAGATTTACAGATCATGTTAAAGTCGCTTCTGTCGAATGCAAAGAGCAGTTCGAAATTGTTGCCGCGCTGGGAATGCAGCCAGTGATTGGTGGTACGGTTAATTTGGGTGCGGGATGTGGTATTGCGTTGGCGTTATCAGCCATAGCTCCACTGCTGAATTTAACTATTGAAGATGCACCCACCGCCAGTTTTTAAACCCTTTGTTTACTCAGTAGGTTGTGCTGGTACAAATAGGTTATTAATGTAAGGTCAGGCACACTGGAAATTCTATTGCGCTTTTTGAGTGTCAAACTCAAAAATGGAATGGTTGCAATGCGACGATTATTGGGGGGATGAAGCGCTAGTTGTCTTAAGTTAGATGATTTAGGCGTGAAAGGACTGATAACTTATGGCGCGCATTTTTCGCCACCATGTCTCACCAGTTAAGTTGGCACTGGCCGTTTCTGATTTTATATTGATCGCTGGCTGCACATTTTTGGCGGAATGGCTTCGAATGACGGCCCTTGATTTGGACGTTACGCAAACGCTGGCATCTCTGATTGCAAAATTGGCAATTCCCATGTTTGCTTTCCCTCTATTGGTAGGTTTTGGTGCCTACCAGTCCGATGCGATGGGGGACATGAAAGTTTTTTTCCCGCGTATGATAGTGGCAATGTTAACCGGAATATTGTTAACAGCAGCTCTGGCTTATTTATTGCCAACATTGCCGCTTTGGCGATCTATCATGTTGTTATCTTTCGTTTTTTCTTCAGCCGCTATAATTGTCGCGCACATTGGCTTTACTCTTTTCGCCAAAAATAGTTTTCTCGGACGCCGTGTCGTTATCCTGGGTGCAGGCAGGGACGCAGTTGACTTGAAGAAGGAAGTTGAAAACTCACCAGAATCTGGGTTGAAAATAGTAGCAGTGATAGCTGCACCGAATGATAATATTGTCTGCGATAATGCTGTTATTTTGGACGACTTTCGAAGCCTGCCAAGCGAAATTGAAAAACTTGGCTGCGAGCTGATAGTGATTGGCGGCCGGTTTGACAAGCAAACTTTACCAATTGATGAGCTGATTTCCTGCAAGTTGGCAGGAGTTCAGGTAATGGATCGACTGGCATTCTTCGAGGAAGTGCGCGGCTATGTTGATTTGGATTCGACCAATGCGGACTGGATTGTTTTTTCTGAAGGCTTCAAGGGGGGAAGCTACTTTGAGCGGGCGATAAAAAGAATCATGGACATATTAATAAGTATGGCGCTCTTGACGGTTATGCTCCCTATTTTGGCCATAAGTGCGATTGCGATTAAACTGACTAGCAACGGGCCGGTTTTTTACCGACAGGAGAGAGTAGGGCTTAACAAACAGGTTTTTGGCGTCCTAAAACTTAGAAGCATGGTAGTCGATGCGGAGCAGGCAGGTGAGCCTAAATTTGCTCAGGAACATGACCCACGTGTCACGGCGGTGGGTGGGTTTCTCAGGCGAACTCGAATCGACGAAATTCCGCAAACCCTAAATGTGTTGATGGGTGATATGAGTTTTGTGGGCCCGCGCCCGGAACGTTCCTATTTTGTCAATCAACTGGAAGAAAAGGTGCCTTTTTATCGAGAAAGACATTGTATGAAACCAGGGATAACCGGCTGGGCGCAAATTCGGTACCCTTACGGCGCATCATTTGAAGATTCGAGGCGTAAACTGGAGTATGATTTGTATTATATTAAGAATTATTCGCTTTTCCTTGATTTGCTGATTATCCTCCAAACCTTGAGGGTCGTGTTGTTTCCGCATGGAGTGCGCTGACATGAGTAAACTTGTGAATTTTAACACCAATCCTCGCGGTCATTTTGTGAACTGTATTTGCGCCCCACTCACCTCGCTATTCCCGCGGGCATTAACTTTTTCACTCGGCCTTTTAGCGTCTTTGCTGCTTTCATATGGGGTATATGCGCAGTCCGATTTTAAATCAGCGGCGCGCGCTTTGATCGAGCAAAATCAATATGGCGGCGCGCTGGAGTTGATCAATGAAGCACACAATAGCGGTCGGGCAGACGAAGAAAGTTACCGATTACTAGCTGAAGTGTATCTGAATGTGGGTAGTGGGATTCCGGCAGAAGCGGCGATTGACCGAGCGCGTCAACTGGGGGCAGATTATGCAGCGACAGCGGTTCCCTTTGCCAAAAGCAAACTGATTCAGGGCCAATATGAACGCGCAATCGCAGCACTTCGCGGTGTTACGATTCCGGACAATCTCAAGGGCGAGGCTTTTATCATCACCGGCGATGCTTACTTTGCTACCGGCAAGTTTGCTGAGGCGGAAAGAACATACGAAAATGCTAAGGAGCAGTTTCCTGGTGACTATCAATCTTACCTCGGTTTGGCGCGCTTGGCTTTGAAACAAGGTCAGTTGGCCGATGCGAAAGAGTTTGCCGATTTGGCATACGACCGGTCTCAGAGCAATACTATGGTCCAATTTACCAGGGGCCTTCTTGCGCGCTATATGGGAAATTTGGACCAGGCCGAAACCTATATGGTTGATGCCGTGCGGTTGTTTCCTGGTAATGTTATGGCCAATCTCGAATTGGCGGGCATACGAATTAATCAGCAAAGATATAACGATGCTGAGCTCTTTCTGGACGCGGTTTACCAAGTTAATCCCAAAAATGCGATGGCCTTGTATTTGTCCGGCGTTATTCTATCCAGCAAAGGGCAGTATGCTGAAGCAGAGGTCTTGCTCAACCGTTCCCGGACCGTCACTGAAAACTTTTTGCCCGCTTTATATGTCAGGGGTTTGGTTGCGTATCAGCTAGATGATAATGTGGTTGCGATAGAATTGTTAACAAAAGTGTTAAGTGCGCGACCAGGGAACAGAACCGCCCGAATTGCATTGGCGGGTTCCTTCCTTAAGGTGCAACAGCCCGGCAACGCATACAATACGCTTCTTCCACTTATCGAACAACAGCAAGATGATGTGAGTGTTCTCGCGGTTGCAGCAGCTATTTTAATTGCGCAGGGCGAAACAGATCGGGGGCGGGCAATGTATGAACGCGTTGCCGAGCTTCAAACCCTTCAGGGCACAGAAGTGGTACGAGGCCTCGATACAAAATTAGCTCTGGCACAGTTTGTTGCTGGTGATACGGAAAACGCCTTAACTACACTGACCGTTGCAACGGCGGCGTCCAAGGAAGTGCAGTTGCGTGATCTTGGGGTGTTGGGCAGTATGCAACTGCGCACTGATGATTTTAAAGGTGCGGAGATAACTATTTCAAAAATCATCGAAACGGCCCCTACTAGGGCTCTTGGTTATAATATGCGCGGCACACTGGAGTTTCAGCAGCGGGATTTTGAGAACGCTATACAGTCTTTCAGTCAGGCCCTAACACTCGAGGCCAACTATTTTACTGCGCGTCGAAATCGGGCGCTTGCGGCGATGAATTTACGTCAATTTGATCGCGCAGAGACAGACTTGAAGAGATTGCTTGAAGACAAACCAACCGATACACGAGCAAAAGCTGCATTGGGCAAGGTTTTGTTGGAAAATGATAAAGCGGAAGAAGCTGTGCCCTATTTCCGTGAGGCAGTTCGACTTATTCCGGATTCGCTGGAGCTATGGGCAGACTATTCACAAGCCTTGGCAGATTCGGGAAACACTACTCGTGCGATAGAGGAGGCGAGGGCGACAGCAGTTCGAGGTAATGATGACCCTAATATATTGAAACGTATGGGTCTTTTGCTTTTGGAACTTGATCAGGCGAGGGCAGCAGAACGTCCGTTGTCCCGGTATGCTATCTTCAAATATGCTAGCGGCGAAGCCAATTTGCTTCATGGTCGGGCGCTACTTGAAACAGGCCTTTACACAGGCGCACGGATGGCGTTTCAGAGAGCTTCGCAGGCGACCGAGGATACGGTCGACCCTGATGTGATCAATTGGTATCTTTTTGCTACTGAAGCAATGGGAAGAAAGCTTGAAGAAGCAGAGGCGCGATTGTCCTCTTTACGGGCTTCGAAACGGCCTGACGACATCGAAGCAGGTTTGATTGGGCAGGTTTTTCTAGACAAGGGCGAGCCAGAGTTGGCAGCGTCTGCGTATCGTGAAGCCCTGAAAACCAACCAGACAGAGCAGTTGGTAATTGGCCTGTCTCGTGCGCTATATGCCATGGGGCTTGGGCCGTCTGGTATCGCGGAATTAGAACAATTTGTTAGCGATGGTACTCAGTTGCGTTTAGCGCGGTTTGAGCTGGCTCAGCGGTATGAACAAAATGAACAATATGAGGAGGCCAGTACGCAATATGAGCAGATATTACGATCAGGCGTTGCTGATGCAGGTGTGGTGGCAAAACTCGCAGTCGTTTATTTGCGGCTGGGTAATCGTGCAAGTGTGCAGCTCGCGGAGAGGGCATATTTAATGTCACCCGACGATCCTGCAATTCTTGATGTGGCTGGATGGGTA
Organism: Alphaproteobacteria bacterium; assembly: GCA_021774695.1. Taxonomy (GTDB): domain Bacteria; phylum Pseudomonadota; class Alphaproteobacteria; order Sphingomonadales; family Kordiimonadaceae; genus Kordiimonas. The sequence continues at coordinate 20,948 of JAJFIU010000088.1, forward strand.
GCGTTGCAAGCGGAACGCAACACCGCGCAGGCAATTACATATCTGGAAAAAGCAACGCGGCGAGCGCCAGGTTCTGCGCTATACAAATATCATTTGGGTATCGCATATATTGCTCGGGGGAACAAATCTGACGCGGCTAGGGTTTTGCAGCAGGCGATAAATTTGGACCCAAACTTCGATGGTGCCGAAGATGCTCGTCAGCAGCTTTTAGCGCTTAATCCCCAGTGACAGATACGGTCATTTCCTTTCGGTACTTAAATTTTGATTTATAGCGTGGCTCCAAAAGTGCGATCAAAACGGTTACATATCCTGGTGTTTTCAACATTGTTTCCCCATGCTGGCGAACCTACGCAAGGTATCTTTGTTGAGAACCGGCTTCGCCATTTGCTGAAAGATGAAGACATTGACGCTACTGTTATTGCGCCGGTGCCTTGGTTTCCCCTTAAAAACAGTATCTTTGGGAAATATGCCAGGGCTTCTGAAGCTGACTATGTGGAAATTAAAAATGGTTTGACCATATATCACCCTCGCTATCTTGTTATTCCCAAAATTGGCATGATGCTAACGCCCTTTTTTCTAGCACACACTGCAAAACGGATGGCTTGTCGATTGATCAAAGAGGGTGCAGTTTTCGACTTGATTGACGCACATTACTTATTTCCGGATGGTGTTGCCGCAGCAGACTTGGCCAAGAAACTGGAAATACCTTTTACTATTACCGCACGGGGCAGTGACGTTACCCAGATCGCCCTGATGCCAAGGCCCAAGCGCTTGATACTCAAAGCCTGTTCTGCTGCAAAACAGGTCATAACTGTGAGCCAGTCCTTAAAAGACAAACTGGTCGCGATCGGTGCTTCAGAGCGTAATATTTCAGTTTTGAGAAACGGCGTGGATGCGGATAAATTTTATCCCGTCGAGAGCGCGCGGGAACACATTTTTGCTCAATTGGGGTTGGATACCAACAAACCAACGGTTCTTTTTGCGGGATGGCTAATCCCGCGCAAACGGGTTGATGTTGTAATTGATGCCATGTCCAACCTGCCGAATGCTCAAGCAATCATTGTTGGAGACGGGCCACTTCGGCGAAGCCTCGAGGCCCGGTCAAAATCGCAAAGTTTGGATCACAAGATTAAATTCGTTGGGCAAAAAACGCCACAGGAAATGCCAGATTACTTCTCGGCAGCTGATATCTTGTGCCTGCCGTCAGAGCGAGAGGGCTGGGCTAATGTTATGCTCGAGGCGATGGCCTGCGGTGCCGTCGTTGTTGCGCGTAGTGTTGATGGGGCAGTGGAGCTTATAGTCGACAATGCACCGGGCAAGTTGGTGGACGGTGATGACCCCGTCGCTTACGCAAATGCTATACAATCTATTTTGTTAGATCTACCACGGCGAGAAGCCGTGAGGTCGTTTGCGCTCCAGTACAGCTGGCGTTCGACATCCGACAAGCAGATGGAAATATTCGAAAATTGATCAGCCGGTAGACGCCGGCCTTTATGCCATGGAGAACAAAGTGTTACGTGCGGATAATAAGTCGGTGTTGGTTACCGGGGGAGCGGGTTATATTGGCGGCCATGCTGTCCTGGCCCTTCAGGATGCAGGCATTCCTGTTTGTGTTATCGATGATTTGAGCACAGGTAGGGTCCAGCCGTTTCATGACAGCGTTCATTTTTATGAGGGCAGGGTTCACGACCAGACATTGGTGTCACAGGTCATCAAAAAACATAACGTTAAATCCATTTTACATTTTGCAGGTTCGATTAAAGTAGACGAATCTGTCTCTAACCCTATGAAATATTATGAAAATAATACCGAAGGCAGCCGTAATTTGATTGAGGCGGCAGTTACAGAAAAAATTGAGAACTTTATATTTTCGTCTACTGCAGCTGTGTACGGCGAGACCGGAGATAACTTGGTTAAGGAAAACGCAATTCCTGTTCCATTAAACCCGTATGGAGCATCAAAACTATTCACTGAACAACAACTAAAAGACGTCTGTGCAGTGTCTGGTATGCGGTTTGGAATATTTCGCTATTTTAATGTTGCTGGCGCTGACTCTGAGCATAGACATGGTCAGTTTCTGGAAAACCCTACCCATCTGATTGGCCGGGCCATTGATGCAATGCTCGGAAAATCGGCACCTTTAACTGTTTTTGGCCGCAATTTGCCT
>JAJFIU010000089.1 GCA_021774695.1 Alphaproteobacteria bacterium
TGCCCAGGCAGCGGCCCAGGCGGCGGCTGATGCAAACGAACAAGTGAGGCGTTCAACCGAGGCTCTTCTTGAGGCTCAAGTTGAACTTGCTCAGGAAAACACCCGGCAAACCGAGCTTGCGTTGCAGGTAGCGCAGAGAACCGCCGAGGACGCCATTGAGGCATCACTTGATGCAACCACACTGGCAACTCAGGCGATAGCAAGTGCCGCGCAGTCCAATAACAGCACCGTTGAGCGGATCGCTCGCGATGCCCAGGAAACGGCACGCAATGCGGTTGACCGCGCTAATGAGGCCGTGAAAACCGTGAGCGATACGATCAGCGATGTTGCTGAGACGGCTTTGCGGTCCAATGAGAATGTAATTGATGGTGCAGGCGGATTTTTAACAGCCGCACTTGAAGACAGTAACCAGCTTTCCCGCTCTCTTTTGGAAGATGCTCAGGAAACAAATCAGCTTGCAATCACGTCGGCGACCCCAGGCGGTCAAATCATTGAGCAAACCGAAACCGTAGCACTCGGACTTGGTGCGGTGTTGGTGGCAATCGTTGTGATCGTGATCGCTCTTAGCATGAGGAAAAAATCGTAATGTTTATCACCAATGCAGTTGATCTTTATGCGGACGGCCTGGAGGCGGTGAAGGTGGTTGATGCGGACGAGCGACGCACATCGCTCAATATTTCCGCTGGCACTACACCCTTGTTTTGGGGCGGCAACAGAAAAGTAAAGGCCGGGACGGTATCAAATGCCGTTATCGCTGGCGGTCGGTTTGAGATCAAAACATCTGCGGAAGTTTGGGTTATTCGCCAAGCCGGTGATGCCGGAACATTTGGATTTTCAGAGGAGTTTACTGGCGATGGCCCAAGTCTATGAAGGTGATGCTGTAATGGAGGTTTTTTTATTGCAGCAAGCGGAACTTGAAGCGCTGAAAAACACGCATAGCGTGGCAATCCTGGCACTTCAAACCGAACAAGTTAGCCAGGGCATTGTAGATGCTGATCACGAAACTCGTATTACGAATTTGGAGCCTTAAACCATGACCACAACAGATGATGTAGTAGCGGCTTCAACCCTGCAAACAGCCACGTTTCAGGCTCATGTTGATGTGATTGCAGGTGCGGCCCAGGCGGCTACCGACGCAGGTAACGCCAAAACAGCGGCGGAAGCTGACGCGGCAAGCATTGATGGAATTCATACGACTGTAGCGGGCCAAGCTGGAAACATAACGGACACAATTAACGACATTAACGCGGCGATTGTGCCAAAAATTCAATACAGAAATCAGCTTATTGGTGGCGGGCGTTTTATGGATAATGCCGCTGATGAAGATAGCCCGTATTTGACAAATGCTTTTTCTACTAATGGCCTTGGCGGTTATAACGGCGCGACTATCGTTGACGGTGGTAAGTACGCATATAATAACAGCACCTATGGCGGTTCTGCGGCGGAAGTTGATCAAACTGTTATTGACCTGCTAACCACTATGGGCCGTGCGGGTCAACGGTACGGGACCAGCTTTCGCATTGCAGAGTTAACCGCAGGTGATGGCACATATGTTCTTGTAGACGGCCTGCCGCAAGCAGTCGTTTCAAACGGCATTGACATGAGCATGTACAACGATTTGTCGTATGCATGTTGGGTGCGTCTGATCAGCGGCACGGCAATAGTTGAAGATCTGGCCGGACTCTGGATTGACGGTGTTTCTCAACCTAGCAACAAGGCCTTAGATGTTGCGGAAAACTGGGTTCATGCTGCGGGAATATATAATCGTCCCCTTGGCTATTACACCGATTATTACCCTAAAATTCACGCGTCCGAGGGCTCGGTAATTCAGCTCGCCATGCCTGTTCTGGTCGCCGCTGCTGTTCAACTGCCCATTCACATTCAGCCTCTAGTGTAGGAGAACCAAAATGCTCAAAGTATTGTTGGACGGACAGCCACACACGCAAATTAGTGACCCGATTGCGCTTGACGAACATGCAGACCGAATAGGCGTTGATGTGTCTCGCTTATCGATTGATGCCGATGATCTGGCGACATTTGAAGCCGGGCAAAAGCGCAAGAAAATCCGCGCTGAAATCGAGCCGGCTGCAGGCGATACGCCAGCCATTCAAGGCACCATTGCCGACAATGTTGGTTTAATCATGGAAAAACTCGGACGGCTCGCGCTGGCGCACGCTCAAGATGAGGCCGCTTTCACCGCGGCAATGGCTGATCTGGCAAACACCCTCACACCGCTTGTTGCCGCGATTGACGGCGGCACTTGCACCATGACCCACCACGTCAAGGGTGTTGGCACGGTGGTGAGTGATGCCTGCGAACGCTCGAACGCCGTAGCAGGCGTGTTGATCGCAAATGCGGAATAATGATGGAAAATTGATCATTGCAGTGATCGCACTGCTTTTGATTTTGATAGTTTGGAGAAGTTTGATGAAAAATATTGAATGGACAGCGCGGATTGCCTGGGGCGAAGCGCGCAGTGAAGGTGCTCAAGGGCTGCATGCCGTTACCAACGTCATTGATAACCGAGCCCGAATGGATCTGTTTAACGACAATAAGCCCGATTGGTGGGGTGAAACTCATGTCGGTGTTGCAACAAAGCCCTGGCAGTTTTCCGCCTATAATCCCGGCGATCCAAACCGGAAAAAGCTCGAAAGTGTTACCGATGCTGATCCCCTTTTTGCAACAGCAATTGAGCTGGCAGCAAAAGCGTTGAAAGGCGAACTCCCAGACATCACAGAAGGCGCAACCCATTACCATACGGTTGGCCTCTCACCGCTGCCAGATTGGGTAAATGTGGCAGTGCCCACGGTTCGTATCGGCAAACACCAATTCTATAAGGATGTCGCCTAATGCCGTTGATTTTAGTAGCCCTTGCCGCTTTCGGCGTTGGCGCATTTGGCGGCGCACAAGCCGACGACGCCATTGAAGTTGTAACCGGTGAAAAAGATGTTTTTCCGCTGTTGCCGATCCTGTTTGTGCTCGGTGTTGGCTTGTACATTTTCGTTAAGACCAGGAAAGCCGGATCATGACTGTTGAACAGATAATCATGATTGCTTTTGGAGCCCCAACGGTAGCGCTACTGAGCGGCATCTATTTTCGCCTTGGCGGTATCCAGGTGGCACACGAACATTTTGAAAAACAGGTTGAAAAACTGTGGACGGCCATTCGTGAATTGAGAAAGGACTATGCAAGATGAGTAGACGCAGAATTATGGCGCGCAACCGCGCTGAAATTGAAGTTTCTGAAGCCTCGCCTTATGCGGCGATGAGCAAAGACCAATTGGCGGACCTATTCCGCGAAAAAGGCGGCAAGGGTGTTCCCGAAGGCTGGCCAAACGCGACCATCATTAGAAAACTAGAGGAGTTATGAAAATGGCAGTTAAGAAACTGAAAACTGGACAGACCCGAAAGCGGATTAAAGGGACTGTTCGCACAGTTTTGAAAAAAGGCTATCGCTACGGTAAAAGCGGAAAGCCGATCAAAGCTAAACCAGCACGTCGCAGAAAATGAGTTACCGGCGTGTCATATTGTTTGGTTTTGCATTGTATTTCTGCGTGCTCATGTGGCGTGTAGCGACCCTTGATACACAACCGGCGACCGATCTTGCCGACGCGCTGCCCTGGGCTCTGGTGATCATTCTTATGTTGCCCGAGACACGCTTTAAGGTCGGCGAGCTTCTGTCGGGCCTTAAAACTTGGCGAAACGGTGAAGATGAGGGAGATAAATCATGATACTTGATATCCTTGGCTCTGCCGGTTTTGGCACCATAATAGGCGGTGTTTTCGGCTTTTTGGGTAAGCGTGAAGAGCGCAAATTACTCTCAGAAAAAAACGACCATGCACTAAACTATATGAAGGCCAAAACTGATGCGGCAATCGCCGTCGCAAAGATGGGCATTGAAGAGGCTAGAGTTGCTGGAGCAATGGTAGTCGAAAAGATTGAAGCTCAAGCTTTCTCAAACAGTCAAAAAAGTAGTTCTCCGTTTTCAGATGCCGTTAAAAGTTTTGTGCGCCCGGTTATTCTCGGCCTGCTGATGTATCAAACCTACAAGATACTATCTTCACTCGAAGTCTTGACCGGTGGCCTTGCTGGTGTTCCATCCGCTGATGTGATTGCACTTTACAAGGTGGTGATACTATCAGTAACCGGGCTTACTTCAACGGCTGTTGGCTGGTATTTTGCTACACGCTCGAGCAAACAGTTTGATAAGTTACTTGACCGCGAATATCAAAAACCTGCGGGCGGAACCACACCACGTCAGTAATAGCGATGCGGGATCGTGTTTGTTGCTGGCTGGCGGCCTGCGGTTGGCTGGGTATGTGCCGACGCTCTTGCCTGGCATTTAGTACTCTATGACCTCGCCGCCTGGGCACAACTTGCGTTCTTCCCCGAGACACCGGCCCTGCCCACGCTCAGCTGCACCGGTGAGCTGGTAACGGTGCTGTTTTCTATGTTGGGGATTGGTGGGCTAAGAGGCTTTGAGAAGCTGAAGGGAATATCACGCTAGGCTTTCGAGTGGAGAGAGAGCTCATAGACGCTAGTTTCGATACACAGTTCCCCCGTAGCTACTCGCTTTGCTGGATGCTTAAAAACCTCGATTTTGGGTGATTGGGAAAGTGCTTCTTTCACTAGATAAATCCAGTATTGCTCAGCAATTTTAGGATCATTTGCGGCTTTCCATTCATTGCGCGTAATCTCGATACCGTTGATCTGTTTTCCCTTGGTTGCCTTTACTTCGATATATATTTTAGCTCCAGATAAATCATACGACGTTATATCCCAACCCGGAGTGTCTCCTCTGGCCGCATGATGGTCTATTTTGGCCGCCAACTCTGTAAGGCCTGCCTGGATGAGCTTCTTCTTTTCAGCCCGAAGAACAGTTAACTCACCTGCGTTGCCGACTTTCTTGCTAACTTTTGAGCGGCGTTGACCGCCGCCCTTTCCGCCAGTATTACGCGCTTTTTTTGGCGATCTGGGCTGAAAATTCAAGTAGCTTTCGACAACGCTCGCCTCAACCTTAGGCAGGGACGCTTCGACCAGTTCGTCAATATCCGGAATTGCAGGGTCCTCGACAACCTCCAGATAAAAATCAAGAATACCTTGATAATCGGCCTCCAGCTGAGAGTTAGGCGGCAAATTATCCACTTGATATGCAGCGAACGAAAAGATGCTTCCCACCTCATACGCCTCATAGGACCATGGAGCGCGTATCGAGTTCAAATTGAGTTGAGGCAAATCCAACCCTTTTGGCGGATGTTTATCCTGACAGTGTCCTTGAATTTTCTGAGCTGCAGTTTCAATTTTTTGCAAGCAATTTTTGTTTGAGCCGAACTGCTTTTGAAATTGTGTGGCGCCAAGTGCAAAGCTTAGATAGACGCGCTCAAGGTCGGCGGAAAACAGATAAACGGGGTAATAGCCGTCGGTCGCAGCCTTTGTTATTTGTGGATGAAATGTTGCAACCCACGGCGCGACAGCAATGTTCCCTTTCCCCGATGACCCTGTGTGGAGGAAAGGCCGGTTCTGTGGAGATAGCCTTTTCAATTCCTGGCTAAACTCTTTGACGACAAGAAGATTCGTTGAATGCGCCCCGTCTATTGTTCCTAGTTTTCGATATTCCGGCCAGTCCTCCGCCACTCGTGCAATTAGCTCTCGTAACTTCACAGGTACACCCTCCTCTATTTTGCAACACCGTCGTGCACAATTGTTTCACTAGATCAATTCTCCCCAAAATAGTCTAGCTGAAAGGTGTGGGAGGCTCGGTTACGCCGAATTTTGATGTATGGTATTAGTGGGGTAAACATCTAAATCATTGAAAGATATGGTGCACCCGATAGGATTCGAACCTGTGGCCTCTGCCTTCGGAGGAAGCTAGGATAGGGCTGGTGTATAGAAGTAAAAGGACATGACGAGGGTGCTAACTCACTATACTAATTCAATCGATAATGTCGTTTCCATCTTGAGGAGCGGTTTTATCTTTGTACCAAATACCCGCGGGTTGCTTGCGGCTCTACTGGAGGTCGAGGCAATAAAAGAACAGCCTTGTCGTGGTATGGTATGTTTTACGGAGATTACCCCAGAAGATGCTGTGGAGAAGATGTCCGATTTTGGAAAATTCGGCGTAGCGATGAAAGCGGAATGGTGTGCTTTAAACAATGCAAAGAAAGTGCATTATCTGGGAACAAACAAAAACAGCGTCGATTTTCGCGCTGCACAAAATAAGTTCCAATCAGCATATCCAAATATTGATACATCGAAAGTTCCAAGGCTGGAAGATTGGCTAAAAAACTTGGCAGCAAACAAACGCGAATTTGCTAAATCCTTTGGAGCGGAAGAGTTCGCCGCGCTGCTCGATGAATATGAATATTATCAGACCGATGAACACTGGAGCGAACACGAATGGAGAATCATGAGGTCTCATGAATTCTCATATTCTGAGGGTATGGACCGCGCTGATTTGATCGAAACCTTAAAGCGATGTGCAGCGGCTAATAGAATACCTACGTTGAGATTCGATCCGCAAGATGTTGCTCATTTTGTGTGTCCGGGCCACGAGCAAGACCAATTGAACGAGTTATTGCCTGAAAACTATCGATGTCATCCGATCTACTGCTAGGGCAGATTAGCGAGCCTAGACTCGTAAAAATTCCACCATTCGCCCACCAAATGCACGATAAGATTTTGAATTTTATTGATTTTTTGGTGCCTCTTCTGGGCACCAATTTTTTTATTTTATCATATGCAATGCGCAGATCTTGTTGCCAGACGGGTCGCGCAAATAGGCCAGATACATTTGAGTTGTATCATTGCCGCGAATGCCGGGCGGGTCTTCGATTGCCGTGCCGCCGTTGGCCAGGCCCGCTTCATGCCACGCATCAGCCAACTCAGGGCTAGCCGCACCAAACCCTATCGTGCTGCCGTTGCCGCATGAAGCGGCTTTGCCGTCAATTGGCTTGCTGAGGGAAAATATACCGGTTTTCTCATAATAAAAGCAGCGGCCTTTTTCGTCCATAACGCCGGGCCGGTGGCCGAGAACCTCTAATATTGCATCGTAAAATTTCTTCGATTCAGCGACATCATTGGCGCCGATCATAATATGGCTAAACATAGCTATGTACCTCTCAAAACTAAATGGTCCCGATTGTATGACCAGCGGCTGTGCGTTAGTCAATACTGCTGCAACCATATCCCAACTCTGCCTGATCCAACTTGCCCGGGCTGACCTGCATGAACAGATAACCGACACGGCTTCGACAACGCTTCCTTAGCTATCGTTCTGGCCCGCGGCACACCCGTTTCACCGAAATTAACTGGCGGCGCAGCGCGCTTATGGTCACTTTGGTTTAGCAAAAGAAGAATAGGGGATATTCAATGCGAAAAATGTCAGTGGTACTTGCCGCGATCATCGCGCTAACGGGATCGCAAGGCGCCTACGCCCAAGCCAGCTGCGAACTTGGAAAACCGGCAGAGGGTATGCCGCCAGAGTTTGACCAGTTCAAATTTATTATCGGCGACTTTGACATTAATGTGCGCAAAATGACCGAGGACGGCTGGAGCGATCCGATCGGAAAGGCCCGCTGGAACGGCCGCTACTCATTGGGTGGCCAGGCGATCATGGACTGGTGGCACGGGTCGGGCGGTGGCGGCGGGGTTAACCTGCGCATGTACGACCCAAAACTTGGCGAGTGGCGAACTGCCTGGCAAGCAACCGGCAATTTCGAAACCCGCGACCTGCGCCAGAAGATATGGCCCGAGGACGGACTGCTTCATTTATGGCAGGTTTATCCCGAAGCGCCTGAGCGTAATTTATATTTTGAAACTTATAACGACGGCAGGTGGGCACGAATAGACCAAAGAAAAGACCCTGAAACCGGCGAATGGAAACCAGTGTTTATGCTGGAGGCTGTTCCTGCGGCTTGCGAACCAAGAAACTAGCCGCCGCAAACGCTTCAAATGATGGCAACGTGTGATGGCATAGCGGTCGGGGGCATTCGACTCACTCGAAATACACCATACATTGGCGCGAAAGCGCGATCAGTGCTCCGCTTTCGCTGTATATGCTGCCGCTTTGCTGCGAATAACCACCTGCAGCGGCATCAAGCGCAAAATCCAGATAGAACCAATCACCTTGCACTTGTTCCGGCGACACAATAAATTCGATCGACCAGCTCATGGTGCTGGCACGCGCAGGCTGATCATAATGGCTCAGGATAACCGGGGGCGGCATATCCGCGATACTGATGATTTTGGCGATGGGGAATGCATTCATATCGCTGCGGTGCCGCACCCACATAGACGTGCGGCGGTCTTTCGAACCGCTCATCGGCACGCCGCCGCCGGTCCAGCGGATATCAAAATTATCAAGAAATCCCGGCAGCGGGCGCAGATCTTTCTGCATCGACGGCACGCTATCGCGCGCTGGCATATGGACAGCCTTATCTGGAACCATCTCAACGCCGGGCCGGTCATCGCCGAAGGCGGCTGATGCCGTGAAACAAACCTGATCGCCCGAAAGTATATCGGCGCGAGTTTGCACCACAGCACGACCCTCCCGCAAAATTTCAGTCTTTATGGCCAAATCGCCTTCTGGTGCCGGTGCAACAAAATTTCCAAGAAACGACCGAATCGGTCTTGGTGCCGACAGCAGGTTTGCCATAGCATCTGCAGCTATTGCAGCCACCAGCCCACCATAAACCGCGCGCCCCTGCGCCCACCCGGCTGGTATTTGCACGCTACCGCCGGCTGTTCCGGCCAGATTTTCCATAATTTCTTGCATGCTGGTGGTATCAGACATCATTGGCTCTCACTGCTTGTTAACATTGGGTTTTCTGCTGCTCAGACAGTAGCTAGTGCGGCAACCATACATGCCAAGGATTTCGGCCAAAGCAACAATAATGTATGCCGCAAATACAATGATCAACGAAGCGCCCTTTATTCTGCCATAACCTTCTCTATAATAGCCGAAAATTACAAACTGCCGTTTTTGGCAGCGATTAAAGGATTGCCAACGAATGGCCATTTATTTTTACGAAGACGATTTGCCCGCCGATGTTTCTTTCGGGGCTAGCGTCGCGGTTGACAGCGAGACCATGGGCCTTAACCCGCACCGGGACCGCTTGTGTGTGGTGCAGCTATCATCCGGCGACGGAAACGCCCATCTGGTGCGTTTCAAGCAAGGCAGTTATAGCGCACCCAATCTGAAACGGCTGATGACAGATCCGGGCGTTCTCAAGATATTCCACTTTGCCCGCTTCGACGTGGCGGTGATGAAAAAATACTTGGGCGTGGATACAGCACCGATCTATTGCACCAAAATTGCCTCCAAACTGGTTCGCACCTATACTGATAGGCACGGACTGAAAGACCTATGCGCCGAGCTTGCCGGCGTGACACTGGACAAGCAACAACAGTCTAGTGACTGGGGCGCTGACAAAATTAGCGATGCCCAGCAAACTTACGCCGCAGCGGACGTATTGTATCTGCACACACTCATGCAAAAGCTGGACACTATGCTGGCACGCGAGGGCCGAGCTGAGACGGCTGCAGCTGCGTTTGCGTTTCTTGCCACCCGCGCCGACATGGATTTGGCTGGGTTCGGTGCAATGGATATATTCTCACACTGAGACAGCACGACCTGAAGGACAGTTGGTTTGAGTAGCCCGGTCAAAGATCATTATCAAAGCCCTGAGCGTGCCCGCGAGGTGGCTAAGGCAGGCCTGCGCCCGGCCATGTCGGCTGACGGGCGTACCAACTGGGATGGTTTTATCCGCCTGATGCAAATTTTTCTGCCAATCAGCGCCTTAATTCTCGGGACCATAACCATTGGCTGGCCGTTTTTGAACGATGCTGAAGTAAGTTTCACCCTGTCGAAGGACGATGTCGCTCGTTCGGACGGCATTATCAGAATGACCAACATGAATTACGTTGGCACTGACGCCAAAAACCGACTGTTTCGTATTCACGCGAACTCCGGCGAACAAGACAACCCAAGCGCCCCCCGGGTACGGCTCACCGATATCCGAGCGGAAATGGAACTTGAAGAAGGCCAGTTGGCAACCGTTGATGCCCGCACTGGCATACTCCGGACCAAAACCAACAGTCTCTCCCTAATCGGCGGGGTTAATCTGGCAACAGGAAACGGCTATACACTACAAATGGCTGGCGCAGAAATTGACCTGCGATCCCGGTCTGCTACCGGGCAGGGAGACGTGACCGGACGCTCGGAGCTAGGCCAATTAAAAGCCGCGCGCATGAGTTTGAATGTTAAAGAAAAAGAAGCTGTGTTCGAAGGCGGTGTTTCGTTGCATATTACGCCGAAGCGCCCGTTAGGCGAACCGGAAACCGGGAGATGATCATGACCGTAACGACATTATGGCTCAGCCAAATACGCAGCGCCGCCGCGGTGATGGTTGCGTTAGTTTTATGGGCTGGCGGCATTACAGCGCCCGCCATCGGTCAGTCGGTTCTCAAAGACCATGATACATACCAGCCCATCGACATTACTGCCGAGCGGCTCGAGATGCAGCAAAAGCAGGGTCGAGCTGTTTTCACAGGTGCCGTGCAGGTTCTCCAGGGCAAGCTAACACTGCGCTCCAATACCATCACGGTTTTTTATGATCGGCCCAAAGCAGACGGAGACCCGTCCATTTCTCGGCTGGATGCCCAAGGGCAATTTCAGTTGCTGTCTGATAGCGAAACGCTTACCGGTGACTGGGGTGTTTATGATGTGGACCGGCAGTTGATCACAGTTGGCGGTGCCGTCATATTCAAGCAAGGAACCTCGGAATTAACCGGTTCACGGCTGGAGTTTGATCTGGTGTCAGGTCTGGCAAAACTGGACGGTAAAAACACCGCAACAGAAGATGGCCGCGTGCGCGGCACCTTCAGCGTTCCAAGCAAGCCCAAACCCGATTGATCAGGTGACCATTCGTCATTACTCAACAGTGGTGGCACGGCAGCTTGTTAATAAAATTATAGTCTGACCTGCCGCACTGTCATCGACAGGATATCCAATCACTCTACCAAAACCACCATTGGCAAAATCACGAATTTTCCGGGATTCATTATTTATTTCACTGGATTGGCCGGGGCGTTCATGATTTATTGACAATTATCATGCACAAATTGAGCCAAGATGTGGCTTGCTCACGGTCCGGAAGAGGCCATAGCGCGATAAAACAATAAAATATCAACCACAACCGGAATGATTTGAGACAATTATGACTGCAGAACAGCAGCTAAAGCAGGAAAACGGCGCGGCCGAAACCTTTGACGGCCTGAACGTGCTGGGCATTGGTAAATCTTATAATGGTCGGCCGGTGCTGCGCGATATATCCCTGTCGGTTCACCGCGGCGAAGTCGTTGGGCTTTTGGGCCCTAACGGCGCGGGAAAAACAACCTGTTTTTACAGCATCACTGGGCTGATCGCACCAGACCATGGTCGGGTTGAGCTGGACGGCCAGGACATCACCCACATGCCCATGTATCGCCGCGCCCGGCTTGGCATCGGGTATCTGCCGCAAGAAACATCAATTTTTCGCGGCATGACCGTTGAAGAAAACATTAGAGCCGTTCTTGAGGTTGTTGAACCCGACCGCGCCCTACGGAACGCCATGCTGGACGAACTACTGGATGAGTTTTCTATCACTCACTTGCGCAACACACCAGCTCTTGCCCTTTCGGGCGGCGAGCGCCGCAGATGTGAAATCGCCCGTGCACTGGCGGCCAGACCAAAGTTTATCCTGCTGGACGAACCTTTTGCCGGCATTGACCCGATCGCCATCGCCGACATTCGTGAACTAACTGCACACCTGAAAGACCGGGGCATCGGTGTTTTGATCACCGATCACAATGTACGCGAAACCCTCGATATTATTGATCGCGCCTTCATCAGTTATGATGGCCATGTTCTGTTTGAAGGCAATGCAGAAGCTGTACTGGCCAGCGAAGAGGTGCGCCGCGTGTACCTCGGCGACAGCTTCAGTTTGTAGAGGGATTTGCGATGGCATTAACCCCAAGATTGGACCTAAGACAAAGCCAACAATTGGTTATGACGCCGCAATTGCAGCAGGCGATCAAACTGTTGCAACTTTCCAATCTTGACCTCGCGGACTATGTCACCACCGAAGTGGAGAAAAACCCGTTCCTCGAAGTCGGCGAAACGGACACTGGCGCGCCAGCTGAAGGCGGCGAGCACGGCGGCACTCATACTGACGACACGATCCGCGAGCGCGAGACAGATTCAAATGGCCGGGATGTCAGCAGTGACGGTGGCGACGCTAGCGACGGCATGGTCGCTTCTGACCGCAGTATGGAAAGCGGACTGGACACATCCAGCTCATCCGATGCGGCACTTGATACCAACATGGACACAAATATCTATAATAATGACGCTGCGCCGGACCGCGCGGATGCAAGCGGCGGTCTTTCGTCCGGCCTCACATACGAAGGCGGCGGCACGATAAAGGGCGGCGGCGGTGTTTATGATGACCGCGGACTGGACCAAACCCTGGAAGGCGAGGAAAATCTGCATGATTTTCTGCAGCGACAAATGTTGGTTTTGTTTGAAGGCCCAGCCGAGCGCCTTGTTGCAACCTATATCATCGATGCTGTCGACGAAGCGGGGTATGTGCCTCCAGCAATTGTCAGCGAAGTTGCAGAGCGCCTGGGCGCGTCGGACGAAGCTGTAGGCCGAATATTTACGTCATTGCAAACATTGGAGCCATCGGGGGTTTTTGCCCGATCCCTTTCTGAGTGCCTGGCGATCCAGTTAAAAGACCAGGACCGCTTTGATCCAGCGATGCAGGCGCTAGTTGAGAATCTGGAACTGTTGGCCAAGCGCGAACTATCAACGCTTAAAAAATTGTGCGGCATCGACCAGGAAGACATGACTGACATGATCCGGGAAATACGGACGCTCAACCCCAAGCCTGGGCTGGCGCATGGCGGGCAGGCTGTTCAGCCAGTGGTGCCCGATATTTTCATCCAAAAAAGTCCCGCCGGTACTTGGATCGTAGAATTGAATACCGACACACTGCCCAAAGTGTTGGTTAATTCGCAGTATGTGAGCGAATTGTCGGGAATAGGCCAAGACAAAGAAGCCAAGGCTTTCGTCTCGGACTGCATGTCTAACGCCAATTGGCTGGTGAAAGCCCTGGACCAGCGTGCGCGTACAATTTTGAAAGTTGCCACTGCTTTGGTGAAAACGCAGCAACCATTTTTTGAACATGGGGTTCGCTATCTGAAGCCATTAACACTGAAAGACATTGCCGAAGAGATTGAGATGCACGAATCCACCGTTTCTCGGGTTACCAACAATAAATTTCTTTCCTGTCCGCGCGGCATGTTTGAATTAAAATATTTCTTTACCTCATCAATTTCTTCTGCCGACGGCGGTGATGCCCACTCTGCCGAGTCGGTAAAATACCGCCTGAAAGAATTGATTGATGCTGAAGACCCAAAGAAAATTCTATCTGATGACAAGCTGGTTGTGATGATGAAGGCGGATGGGATTGATATCGCGCGCCGTACAGTCGCCAAATATAGAGAAGCGATGAAAATTTCTTCCTCGGTCCAGCGGCGGCGCCAAAAAAACATGGCAACCTGAGTCGGTGCTTTTTGCATAAGACGGGTAATTTTTTTGCACATAAAACCGTTTATTTTTCAGTGCTTTGATGAAAATCAAGACGCGCACAAATGTTTTGAGTAAGCTTATACTGCTAGGGTTGGACCACTGTCGCAACGACGGTTTAACCCGAGTTCGGTTGGTTAGATAACCGAATTAAAGGCTGCCTATGTCAAACCCGGTAAGGGACGCTAGGCTTATATTGCCCTTGTTGGTTGACCGAACATTCGGGCAGGTCAACATAGTTTCGACAGCCACTTGAACGGTTCAAGGACCAGGCTGGTCGCAAAAAAGGAAGATTAGCACATATGGATATCAATGTTACCGGACGCAAAGTGAACGTTGGCGAAGCCCTCACAGCACATGTAAAAGACAGACTAGCCATTGTTTCCGATAAATATTTTAACCGATCCATTGACGCTTCCACCACATTTGCCAAAGAAGGCCACAGTTACCGAACCGATATTTCACTTCACCCCAATCAAGGGGTTAATCTTCACAGCCGTGCCGAGGCGGAAGACCCCTATGCGGCATTTGAGCTGGCTGCAGAAAAAGTGGAAAAACAGTTGCGTCGATACAAACGACGCCTTAAGAACCACCATAATTTGCCCAGCCGTGACATTGCGATGGAGATAGCGCGCGACGTTGTTATAGCGCCGGAGCCGGACAATGACACAGACGGGGCAGTTGAAACCAGCGAAGATGATCAGCCAATTATCATAGCTGAAAGTAACCGTGAGATACCGAAAGTATCAGTTGGCGACGCCGCGATGTTGATGGACTTGGCAGACGCAAATGCATTTGTATTCCGCAACATTAAAGGAAATGTGCTTGAAGTTGTATACCGCCGCGCCGATGGTAACATCGGCTGGATTAGCCCAAAAGACTAACCAAAATACCCTGAACGGGTAATTGCGCTAAACAACCACTGCGCGGCCAGCATAATGTGCCGCGCGGGCAAGCAAAGCCGCCAGAGTTTGTAATGCATGCCATCGAAGCCACGATGACACAGGCAAGAGAGTTGTAATGAATATCGAAGATTTGTTGGTCACCGATCTGGTTTATGCTGACTTCAAAGCCTCCAGTAAAAAACAAGCGCTTCAAAATCTTTCCCGTCGTTGGGCGGAGGTTCACAGCATGGACGACCGTCTGGTTATGGAAAAACTGTTGGACCGTGAGCGATTGGGCAGCACCGGTGTTGGCAAAGGTGTTGCCATTCCGCATGCTCGCATAGAGGGTTTGACAGAAATCAGCGGCGCGTTTGCACGGCTTGCGGCACCCGTCGATTTTGATGCAGTGGACGACGTACCAGTAGATTTAGTCTTCATGTTATTTGCGCCAGAAGACGCGGGCGCCGATCACTTAAAAGCCTTGGCACGGGTGTCACGGCTTCTGCGCGACAGCGCTGCCTGTGATAAATTCAGGCAAACAACCAATGCAGGCGCACTATATGCAATGATTGTTCAACCAACCAGCAACGCAGCCTAGCCTCAACCCTCCAGCGTTTCATTCTGGCAGATAGTCTACCCGGTCAAAATATAGGCCGTCCGGCGGCGCATTTATACCAAGCGCACTACGGTCTTTGGCTTCAAGTGCTCTTTTCACGTCTTCAGGCAACCATTTTCCGGCGCCAACCAGCATCAGGGTACCGGTGATCGAGCGAATTTGGTGATGCAAAAACGACCGCGCTCCAGCAAAAACATGAACTTCTGACCCTGCACGTTCAACCCGCAAATAGTCCATGGTTTTAACTGGATCTTTTGATTGGCAGTGCACATGGCGGAAGGTAGTGAAATCATGCTTGCCCACCAAATACTGGGCTGCCGCGTGCATCAGCTTTTCGTCAAGCTGCGGCTTGACATGCCACTTCAGCCCTCTGTCGAAGGTAAGCGGCGCTCGGCGATTGCAAATTTTATAAATGTAATGCCGGGCCGAAGCAGAAAAGCGCGCATCGAAACCTTCATCAACCAACTCGGCACCTACCACTGCTATTGGTTCACGGCCCAAATGATAATTGATAGCCCCCTGTACTTTGTCGCTCGAGATATCTCGCTCGGTATCAAAATGAGCCACCTGACCGTAGGCATGAACACCGGCGTCAGTGCGCCCAGATCCAGAAACGCGGATATCCTGTTCAGGGACAAACCTTTCAATCGCTTTTTCAAGCGCCTGCTGAACTGAAGGGCCATTATCCTGGCGCTGCCAGCCAACATACGGCCTGCCGTCATATTCAATTGTTAGTTTAAATCTGGACATCAGATGTCGTCACTCAACTGCGCACCAGTTGGCACCGGAAAACCACGCAAAAACTCTTCTCGCCCCATAGCCCCTTTGCCTGCGCGCTGCGCGGTTTCAATTTGGAACGCTTTCTGGCCGCAAGCCACCAACAATGTATCAGTTAATGTTTGCCCTGCCTTTGCTTCTGGCTTTGCTTCTGGCGCTGGCCGGTCAACTAGCGTGCCTGCCAAAATTTTAACACGCTCTCCATCAATGCTGGTCCAGGCCCCCGGAAAAGGAAACAGCCCGCGCACTTGCCGGTCGATTTGAACAGCGTTTTGTGTCCAGTCGATGCGTGCCTCTGCCTTGTTAATTTTATGTGCATAGGTAACACCCTCGACTGGCTGGGGCATCGGCAGGGCTGTACCAGAGTCCAGACCCGCAAGCTCCGTACCTATCAAGGAGGCGCCCAGGTCAGCCAGCGTGTCATGTAATTCCAAAGTCGTGGACTGGGCGGTGACCGGTACCTGCGCAGACTTGAGAACAGGCCCGGTATCGAGCCCGGCTT
This sequence comes from Alphaproteobacteria bacterium, assembly GCA_021774695.1. Taxonomy (GTDB): domain Bacteria; phylum Pseudomonadota; class Alphaproteobacteria; order Sphingomonadales; family Kordiimonadaceae; genus Kordiimonas. The sequence continues at coordinate 16,406 of JAJFIU010000089.1, forward strand.
CCATCTGCATGATACAGACGCCGGTTACTGCGTCACCTGCCATAATCGCTCGGTGAATTGGAGCTGCACCGCGCCATCGCGGCAACAAAGACGCATGCACGTTTATGCAGCCCAGTCGGGGCGCATCCAGTACCACTTGCGGTAAAATTTGACCGTAAGCCACCACCACGGCGCAGTCTGCACCCAGCGCAACAAGCTCTTGCTGAGTGGTCGCATCTTTCAGGCTTTTGGGTGTTCGCACCAATAGACCAAGCTCGTCAGCAACTTTATGAACGGCGCTTTTTTGCTCGCGTTTTCCGCGGCCCGCGGGGCGGGGTGGCTGAGTGTAAACAGCGAGAATATCGTGGCCTTCGCCGTGAAGCGCACGCAGGGTCGGCACAGAAAAATCAGGCGTGCCCATAAAGATCAACTTCATCGCGCCCTCCCGCCAAATTGAAATTAGGTTGTTAGAGAACCACCGAGTCTTTTTGCGCTTTCTGAACCTTCTTAACAATCATATTGCGCTTGAGCCTCGACAAATAGTCAATGAAAACAACGCCGTCCAGATGGTCTATTTCATGCTGAACGCATGTTGCAGTTAGCCCGTCCACCAGAGTTTCCTGCATCTCGTTATTATAGTCGAGATATTTCACCCGAACCGACGCTGGCCGTTCAATGTCAGCATAATATTCAGGAACCGACAAGCAACCCTCGCTGTATACCGAGTGCTCTTCCGATTCCCAGACCACCTCGGGGTTGACCAAAAACAGTGGAGATTTTTCATCTTCCTCTGCTGACGTATCGATCACTATCATGCGTTTTGCGACCGCAACCTGAATAGCCGCCAGGCCGATGCCAGGTGCAGCATACATTGTCTCCAGCATATCATCCAGCATTTGGCGGATATCAGAATCAACTCTGGCCACAGGCGTTGAAATTGTTTTCAACAGCGGGTCCGGTACATTGATGATATTTAGTTTGCTCATTGGCTCGTTAGCTCATTCATATTGCAGGAAGGCTTTACCTATGGAGCAACGATGGCTGCGTCAAGGGTTTCGAGCAATTTAGTCATCTAGAAGCGGCGCATCCAGCTGGTAGATGCCGCGCATGTCCTCTATTTCTAAAATCCACAGATCGGCATCAAAATGCCGTTTTTTGTCAATTATTGTCTGCGCCTGCGCGTTATCAAGCACGCTGCTCAACTGCCGCCACACTCTGTTTCCGTCAAAATCGAGCGTACGCTCATAGAGAAAAATACCGCTATCGAACCGGTCCACCTTTAAAACTATGCCGCCGCGATCAGAATCGCCGCGCGCAACAACAAAGGCAGGGCAATCAAGGGAAAAACAAGTTCGGATATGCGCTTCGATCCAAAGCGATGTTTTCAGGGCGTCAATCATGGGACTTCTTAGGACATGGATGGCTACAGTGGTCAAGCTTCGCTGTCGCTCGGTGCCTTTAGCCGGTGGCAATCTGACAGGATCAGAGATCAGACTCTGTGGGCTCCAGGCCCAAGGATTGCAATTGATCAATAAATAACAAGCGCACTTCCTCGGCTGGAATATTGAAGGACAGCCCAGCAGTATCATTTCGGAACCAGCGGACCGTCGCTGGAATTTCCCCGCGGCCAGCAATAATCAACCGAACTGCCGCGCCTTCTCTTATCGGCAAGTCTAATCGTACTCGCGCACCGCCAAGGGACATGTTCCATATTTGGCACTGAAAGTCGTGCGAACCGACTATTAATTTGGCGGGCCACAGAACTGACCTGCGTCGATAGCCGCGCGCGTCGGCCGATCCGCCGATAAACTCAGGCGGACTTTGCTCACTGTCAGAGGCGCTTTCACTATCCACTTGCTGAATATTGGTCATACCGTTCGGGTCCACGCTTTAGGTCAAAAAAGGATCATCGAATCAAAATACAATAATCTCGTAAAGCTTTCGTCACCAACTCGATACAATTTTCATCAACGTTTATCGCAAAATGCGACGATAGCGCTTGGGGGCTGCTGCATTTTGCACTAAAGTTACGCCGCATGCGAAATTTGAGGGATAGATGACAATACCGGAAGAACATATTCTCATTGTTGAGGACAGCCCAACGCTAGCGCTCACTTACCGCGAATATTTAAAGCCCCTAGGTATCCCGGCGCAAATAGCCGAAACCGGCGAGCAGGCGCTGAGTAAAATAAACGCCAACACACCTACAGTGATTTTGCTGGACCTAAAATTGCCAGATATGGACGGTATCGATATATTGAAGCAACTGAGCGCCGACAAGGTATCTTCGCGGGTAATCGTTATTACAGCGCACGGCTCAGTAACTATCGCGGTTGAAGCCATGAGGAACGGCGCATCAGACTTTTTGCTAAAACCTTTTACAGCTGAACGCTTAACAACCACGGTTAACAATGTTCTTGAGATTTCCCGTCTGTCAAACCTGGTCAAACAATATAGTGGTGGGCCGCTCAAAAAATTCGACAGGTTCATTGGCAACAGCCCGGCGATGAAGGCTGTTTACCGTATGATTGAGGACAGCGCACCCTCCAAGGCAAGCGTATTCATTATGGGGCCATCTGGAACCGGCAAGGAATTATGCGCCGAGGCAATTCATCAACTGAGCTCGCGAAAAAACAAACGATTTGTAGCCTTAAACTGTGCTGCAATACCTGAAAATCTCATCGAAAGTGAGATTTTTGGACATGTGAAAGGTGCCTTTACTGGCGCAACATCAAACCGTGACGGCGCAGCGGTTTCTGCCGACGGCGGCACATTATTTCTTGATGAAATTTGTGAGATGCCGCTGGATATGCAAACCAAACTGCTCAGGTTCATCCAAACCGGCCAAGTAGTGCCTGTGGGCAGCAACCAGTCGATCAATGTAGACGTTCGTTTCGTTTGCGCAACAAACCGCACGCCCGCTCTGGAGGTCGCCGAAGGACGATTCCGCGAAGATCTTTATTACCGGCTTCATGTGGTACCAATCCATATGCCAGCGCTGAGTCAGCGTGGCGGCGACGTGCTTGAAATTGCCAAACATTTCCTAAATGTATTCTCCAGTGAAGAAGGCAAAAAGTTCAAAGGTTTTTCAGCTGATGCGCGCGAGCGACTGATAGCATATAGTTGGCCGGGCAATGTGCGGGAGCTTGGCAATGTTATTCAAAGTATAGTTGTTTTAAACGACTATGAAGAATTGTCTGCAGACATGCTTGAGCCCATGTTAGGTTCTGTGCCCGTTCGCCGACCTGGCTTTGCCGCCACCGACCCACAACAGGCGGCGGCTCCTGCGCGCAATGCCGTTGAGGAAACCAACACAGTCTATCCCTCAAACAGGGGAATAGAGCCACTTGCTGTGGTGGAAAAGCGAGTGATTGAACAGGCGATTGCACTGTCTGATGGCCGTGTGCGCAAGGCAGCTAAAGCACTTGAGGTAAATCCTTCAACGCTTTACCGAAAAATCAGCAGTTGGCAGAGTGAGCCCTAACAAACGCTGTGGGCAGCCTCAAAGCTGCAGCTCTTCCTGTGTTTTTATCTTTCCGCGGGTTTGTTCAAGCATATCGGCATTGGCCGCCGCAAGCGCGGCCATGTTGACAAGGTCCGTCGCTGTCGAGGTTAACCGCGCCACTTGAATGGCGTGGCTCATCCCCAGCAACATAGGGCCAATAACTCTACCGCCGCCAAGTTCGCTTAATAATTTATAGCTAATGTTAGCCGAATGCAGTGTGGGCATAATCAACAGGTTTGCCGGACCAGATAACCGCATGAACGGATATTTTTCCATCAAATCCCGATTAAGTGCCACATCGGCCTGCATTTCACCGTCAAACTCGAAGTCTACACCCCGCTCTTCTAAAATTGACACTGCTTCCTGAATATGCCGCGTCCGGTCTGAAGGTGGGTTACCAAAATTTGAGAAGGACAGAAAAGCCGCTCGCGGATCATGCCCCAACCGGCGAACAAAAGCAGCGGCAGCCTCGGCGATATCCGCAAGGTCGGTCGCGGACGGCAGCTCATTAACTGTAGTATCTGCCAAAAATACAGTGCGCCCACGCATCACCATGATCGACAACCCGAACGGACGCTGGCCCGGCAACGGGTCAATAACACGCCGCATATTTTTAAGCGCGCGCCAATAGTGTCTGGTAACACCGGTGACAACTGCGTCTGCATCACCGCTGGCCACCATACAGGCGGAAAATACGTTGCGGTCTCTTTTCACCAAGCGGGTCACGTCCCGCAGCAAAAAGCCACGCCGATTGAGCCGCTCGTAGAGCATGTCCACATAGTGGCCGCGCCGCGGGTTGTTGCTGGCGTTGGATATCTCAAAATCTTTGTCGTCCACGCCCATTTCACGCAGTTTCTCTCTAATCGGGGCTTCGTACCCGACCAACACCGGAATACCGTAGCCCGCGTTTTTAAAACCGATGGCTGCCCGCAAAACACGGTCTTCCTCAGCCTCAGCAAACACCACGCGCTTGAGAGGGCGGCGTTTCAGGTCTTCAAAAATAGTCGACAGGGTGTCCACGGTTGGGTCCAAGCGTGCCGAAAGCTCCTGTTCGTAAGCTTCCATATCGTCGATGGGCTTGCGGGCAACCCCGGTTTCCATCGCCGCACGCGCCACATGTACCGGAATTGTCCTGATCAATCTGGGGTCAAAAGGCGCCGGAATAATATAGTCCGGCCCATAATGTGGCTGTTCGCCGCCGTAAGCTGCGGCAACTTCATCCGGCACGTCCTCACGTGCCAATTGAGCCAGGGCATGAACCGCAGCAATTTTCATCTCTTCATTGATGGTGCGCGCACGCACATCCAGCGCACCTCGAAAAATATAGGGAAACCCGAGCACATTATTGACCTGATTGGGATAATCCGACCGGCCAGTGGCGATGATAGCGTCTGGGCGAACAGCACGGACATCTTCGGGCAAAATCTCAGGATCAGGGTTTGCCATGGCAAAAATGATCGGCTTATCAGCCATCGACGCAACCATTTCCTTGGTGATGGAGCCTGCAGCGGCCAATCCAATCACGGCATCCGCACCCTTGATAGCCTGGGTCAGGTCGCGCGCGTCCGTTTCAATCGCATGGGCAGATTTCCATTGGTTCATGCCCTTGGTGCGGCCAGCGTAGATAACGCCGGTACGGTCCACCATAGTGACATTCTCATGGGGCAAGCCCATCGCTTTGATCAGTTCGATACAGGCGATGCAGGCAGCGCCCGCGCCCACTGCAACAACCCGGGTTGTTTTGATATCGCGGCCAGTGAGATCCAGCGCATTGATGAACCCTGCGGCCGTTATAATCGCGGTGCCGTGCTGGTCATCATGGAAAACCGGAATATCCATAAGCTCGCGCAGGCGCTGCTCAATAATGAAACATTCCGGCGCACGGATATCTTCCAGATTAATGCCGCCAAAACTAGGGCCCAGCAGCTTCACACAATTAACAAATTCATCGATATCTTCTGTATCGACCTCAAGGTCAATCGAATCGATATCCGCAAATCGTTTGAAAAGAACCGCCTTGCCTTCCATCACCGGCTTGGATGCCTGCGCGCCAAGCGCACCCAACCCCAGTATCGCGGTACCGTTTGAAATTACAGCAACCAAATTGCCTTTGGATGTATAATCGTAAGCTGCGTCGGGGTCTGCAGCGATTGCTTTCACCGGCACTGCAACCCCTGGACTGTAGGCGAGCGACAGATCACGCTGAGTTGCCATAGGCTTGGACGGTATAATCTCCAGCTTGCCGGGCCGACCAGAGGAATGGAACCGCAGCGCCTCATCATCGGTGAATTTTGTCGGTTTGGTTGGCATACTAATTCCCTGATCTGTTTATTTCTCAGTTCTTATACTTGGCAGTCGGTGCCTGAATGCTCTAAACCAGAATACAGTAATTTTGTAAACTGAAGCGGCGCTTACTATCGCACATTGCGCTCACCAAACTAAACTGAAATTCTTGTGGATGTTTTCACAAATATTTGTTGAGGGAGTTCGGCTTTGGACGCCAATGCCGTAAAAAATGATGTTGCCAACGACTCTGCCAATGACATGGGCGGGGAAAGCGAAGCATCATTGCACGCTTCAAACAGTCCAGATTTGCCAAAACCTGCGGAGAACAAATGGCTGAAAGCGCTCAAAGGACCAGGCGTTACACCGATGATGCTACAGTTTTTGGAAATAAAAGCCGCTTATCCTGATAGTCTTTTATTTTACCGAATGGGTGATTTTTACGAACTGTTTTTCGAAGATGCCGAAAAAGCCTCAACAGCCCTTGATATCACCCTGACAAAACGCGGCAAACTATCGGGCGAAGACATCCCTATGGCCGGCGTGCCTGTTCACGCAGCAGAAAACTATCTGGCCCGGCTGATCAAGCGAGGCTTCAAAGTTGCCGTATGCGAACAAACTGAAGACCCGGCAGCCGCCAAACGGCGCGGGGCAAAATCAGTGGTTCGCCGCGAAGTGGTTCGGCTGGTAACGCCCGGCACACTCACCGAAGACACGCTTTTGAACCCGCGCAGTCACAACTATTTGGTCGCATTGGGGCGAGCCCAAAAGGATGTGTCGCTAGCGGTTGCAGACATGTCCACTGGCGAGTTTTTTATACTTCCCACTAAAGCAGGGCGACTGGACGCTGATATTGCCCGGCTGCAACCCGGTGAAATACTGGTACCAGAGAGCGCCGCTTTGGACGAAACCATCAGCGCCGCATTATTTGACTGGCGTACCAGTATGAGCTTGCTCGCCGACACTGTTTTTGACAGCGGCAGCGGTAAGCGCAAGCTGGAAACATTGTTTGACGTTTCAACTTTGGACGGTTTCGGCAATTTCACTCGGGCAGACCTAGCCGCTGCAGGGGCTTTGCTGGACTATCTGGAAGATACGCAAAAAGGTACGCTGCCGAGGCTCAATCCGCCGAAGCGTTTGTCCGCGGACGGCTCGATGATGATTGATGCAGCAACTCGCCGAAGCCTTGAATTAGTGCGCACTCAAACCGGTGACACTGATGGCAGCCTGCTGGCGGTTGTCGACCGCACAATCACTGGCGCCGGGGCGCGCCTGCTGGCCAAACGCCTGTCTGCGCCACTAACCGATCCGGTTCGTATAGGCGAACGTCTTGACTGTGTGAACTTTTTCACCGATGCGCCCGCACTTCGCAGCGAGCTTCGGCTGGTGCTAAAATCTGCACCTGACATGGATCGTGCACTGATGCGGCTTTCCATGGGGCGCGGTGGGCCTCGGGACATATCGGCAATTCAAGCGGGTCTCAAAGCTACTGCAATAGCAAAGGCCCTGCTTCTTGCGCAGTCACATGCGCTCGATGAAACGCCCATGCGCATCGACGACGCCGTTGTCGATTTGAGTGACCATACAGTTTTGGTTGATGAACTTGAAAAAGCGCTGGTGGACGAGCCGCCAATGCTGACCCGCGACGGTGGTTTCATCCGCGAAAAATATAACCAGGCACTGGATGAGTTTAGGGTTCTGCGCGACCAGTCCCGGCGACTGATTGCAGCACTTGAAGGCGAATATCAACAGCTAACCTCGATCAACACGCTCAAAATCAAGCATAATAACGTGCTTGGCTATCATGTGGACCTAAATGCAAAACACGCAGAAAAAATGATGTCTGCGCCGCTCAATGAAACCTTCATCCACCGCCAAACACTGGCAAATGTGGTGCGGTTCTCCTCGGCTGAATTATCACGGTTGGCGGGGAAAATATCGGAAGCTGGCGACCGGGCGTTGGCGCTGGAGCAAGACTTGTTTGCCGGCTTGAGCGCGATGGTTCTGGACCAAGCCGGACCAATTTCACTTGCCGCCGACGCGCTCGCCATGCTGGATACAACATCAGCCCTCGCAGTATTGGCCGAAGACAGCAACTTAACGCGCCCTGAAGTCGACGATAGCCAATCTTTCGAAATTAAAGGCGGCAGACATTTGGTGGTTGAGGCAGCCCTTGCACGCTCCAGCAATGCCGTCTTCATTGCCAACGATTGCGCTCTTAACCCGGATGACCGCTTGTGGCTTTTGACCGGACCTAATATGGCCGGTAAAAGCACTTTCCTGAGGCAAAATGCCCTGATCGCCATACTGGCCCAGATGGGAAGCTTTGTGCCTGCCGCACATGCACATATAGGCGTTGTAGACCGCTTGTTCAGCCGCGTCGGAGCGTCCGACGATCTGGCACATGGGCGCTCTACCTTCATGGTCGAAATGGTGGAAACCGCAGCAATCCTTAACCAAGCGGGGCCACGTTCGCTGGTTATCCTTGATGAAATCGGGCGTGGTACGGCAACTTACGACGGCTTGTCCATCGCATGGGCCGCGGTGGAGCACTTGCATAATATCAATCAATCGCGCGCCTTGTTCGCGACCCACTATCATGAATTAACCGCGCTCAAGGAAACACTGGAAGCAGTATCTTTGCGGTCCATGAAAGTCCGCGAGTGGAAAGGCGAAGTTGTCTTTTTGCACGAAGTAGCTGCAGGCGCTGCTGACCGGTCATACGGCATCCAAGTTGCCAAACTAGCTGGTCTTCCAGCGGCAGTTGTAGCGCGCGCGCGGCAAGTGCTGGACCATTTGGAAACATCGGACAAGGGAAGCGGCGCCGAGCGATTGGTGCATGACTTACCACTCTTTCAAAACAATGCTGCCGGGACGCGAGAGCAGGCTTTGCGCACAGCAAGCGACATTGAAGACAAGCTGGACGCGATAAATCCAGACACCCTGACGCCGAAGGAAGCGCTTGACCTACTGTACGAGCTGAAGGACCTTCAATCAGACCAATGATGCGAAACTACAATGAACAAATCCGCTTAACCGATTCTCCACTGGAAAGCCCTAGGTTCACATGAAACCAATCCGACAAAAACGGAGATTGATTAACCGCAAGGCGTTGACGGCTGCCCTTGAGGAAATGGCAGCTACTGTGCCAGAAAGCGATTGGCAGCCCCATTTGGTGGAGGTCTTGAAAGGCGCTCACCAAGCTGGTTGGGATGAGGTAAAGCGGCGGTTTTTTGACGAGGCCGACAAGGGTACGGTATCAGCCCAAGCGCTCAGTTATGTTTTGGACCAACTGATGCGGGTGCTCTATGACTTTGTAACAGAGCATGTTTTTCCACTGGCCAACCCGACCGCCGGTGAGCGGTTATGTCTGGTGGCCACCGGCGGCTATGGTCGCGGCGAACTGGCACCCTATTCAGACATCGACCTTCTGTTTTTGATCCCCTACAAAGCCACGGCTTGGGCGGAAAATGTCGCGGAGTATATGCTTTATGTGCTGTGGGACTTGGGTCTTAAGGTTGGACACGCAACCCGAACCCCGGAAGAATGTGTTCGCCTAGCCAAAGAAGACCTGACAATCCGTACTTCATTACTGGAATCGCGCTATATTTGGGGTGAACAGAAGCTTTTTCAGCTGGCCGCAACCAGATTTTACAAACGCGTTGTGTCCGGCACTGGTCCGGCGTTTATTGCTCAAAAACTGGAAGAGCGCGATGGCCGCCACAAAAAAATGGGCGACAGCCGCTATGTGGTTGAACCCAATATAAAAGACGGCAAAGGCGGACTGAGAGACCTGCAAACTCTATGGTGGATTGCCCGCTACTTGTACGGCGTGGAACGCAGCGGTGTGATCAATGAAGACATTTTAACCACAGCGGAAAACCGCCAGTTTGATAAAGCAGAGAATTTTTTATGGACCGTCCGGGTCGCATTGCATTTTCTGGCAGACCGTGCAGACGAGCGTCTGACGTTTGATATGCAACTGCGTCTGTCAGAGTTACTGCAATATAAAGACAGGGCTGGTTCATCAGGGGTTGAGCGCTTCATGAAGCACTATTTTCTGGTAGCCAAACAGGTGGGGGACCTGACCAGAATTTTCTGCGCGGTTTTGGAGGCACGCCAACAAAAAACCTTTTTCTCGCGGCTACGGCGCACCAGGAAACTGCGTGGGTTTGGAGTACAGTCCGAACGGCTGGTTACCTTGAACGAAGATGACTTCCGAAACGACCCGTCCTTGATGGTAAAGATTTTTGCCGTGGCAGATGAAAATGACCTGGATATCCACCCCGAAACACTGCGACTAATTAAACAAAATCTACCTAAAATGAGCCTGCCTGTGCGGCGCAGCGCAGACGCTAACAAATATTTTCTCGATATTTTAACCTCCCGAAAGCAAGGCGAGGTTAATTTGCGCAGAATGAACGAGGCCGGTGTTTTCGGCAGGTTCTTGCCCGACTTTGGCCGCGTTGTCGCGCAGATGCAATATGATATGTATCATCATTATACAGTTGATGAGCATACGATCCGGGCCGTGGGGCTGGTTGCAAAAATTGAAGCGGGCGAGCTGGAACAGGACCACCCCCTATCAACCGGCGTAATTCAGGAAATATTGTCCCGCAACGTTCTGTATGTCGCGGTCTTGTTACATGATATTGCCAAAGGACGAGGCGGCAACCATTCCGTTATCGGTGCTGAAATAGCCGAGCGGGTATGCCCTAGGTTAGGCCTCAAGCCGTCCGAAACAGAAACCGTTGCCTGGCTGGTACGGTGGCATCTGCTGATGAGCAACACCGCTTTCAAGCGCGACCTGGCCGATCCAAAAACCATTCAGGATTTTTGTGACATCGTAAAAAGCCCCGAGCGCCTGCGCTTGCTGGTAGTTTTAACCGTCGTAGATATCCGGGCCGTTGGCCCCAATGTCTGGAATGGCTGGAAAGGCCAGCTGCTTCGCGAGCTATATTATGCAGCGGAAGAAGTATTGAGGCCGGGGCACGTAACAGTTGGGCGCAGCGACCGGGTAAAATGGAAAAAAGAAGCTTTCGTTAAAACACTCAAGGGGTGGTCGGCAACCGAATCCAAAAAACACCTGAAACGCATGATCGATGCTTACTGGATCGCAGAAGACAATGACACACAGGTGCAAAATGCGCAGCTGATGCGACGCGTTGATAAAACAGACGACTTGATCGGCGTAGCAGCGCGGGTGGAAAAATGGCAAGCAATGACAAATGTCGCCGTTTACACGCAGGATCACCCTGGTGTTATTGCCCGGGTTGTGGGTGCACTTGGTGTTGCAGGCGCGTCGATTCTGGGGGCAAAAATTCACACCTCGCGAGACGGCATGGCAGTTGATAATTTCATCGTTCAGGATTTTGACGGCAACGCCTTTGATAGCCGCCAGCAATTAGACAAACTTGAAGAAACAATTCTCAAAACATTGCAAGGATCAGTACGTCCCAAAGAGCGGTTAGGGAAAAAGCGCCTTTTTGGGTCAAAGGATTCAGCTTTTACCATCGAACCTGTTGTGCTGCTGGACAATAAAGCATCAAGCAGATCGACGGTTATGGAAATAAACGCCAAAGACCGACCCGGCTTACTGTATGACCTGACCTACGCACTTTACGGGCTAAAACTTTCGATCATTTCGGCCCATGCGGCCACATACGGTGAGCGAGCAGTTGACGTATTTTATGTCACTGACCTTTTGGGTGGTAAAATTACCAACAAAATCCGGCTGCGGAACGTTGAAGAAAAAATACTGAAAGCCGCTCGGGGTGAACCTATTTTCAGCAAAAAGGCCGAGGAAAAAAAGGATATTAAATCCGCAACAGGAACCGCCGTATGAGTTTGATCAAACGAATTTCCACGGTTGGCGGCTTCACGTTGTTGAGCCGTATATTTGGGCTGGCCCGCGATTTTCTCATGGCGCGCTATCTGGGCGCAGGCATGGCGGCGGACGCATTTTTAATCGCGTTCAAACTACCTAATTTTTTCAGGCGTTTGTTTGCAGAAGGCGCATTTTCAGTTGGTTTTATTCCGCTGTTTTCTCGCGCATTGGGTAAAGATATTACCGCGGAAAGCCAAAAAGCTGCGGAGGCCTTTGCCGGCCGTGTGCTTGGCTGGCTATTGCCAGTACTTGTGGTGCTTTTAATAGTAATGGAACTATCGATGGTGCCGGTAATGCTGGGGTTAACCGGCGGTTTTGATGTTGGCGGTGCAGATTCAGTGCAAAAGTTTGATCTTGTGGTTGAGCTTGGTCGTTATACATTTCCTTATCTGTTGTTGATTTCACTGGTTTCCTTCTTCTCTGGCATGCTCAATGCCGTCGGTCGCTTTTCAGCAGCTGCATTTGCACCCGTACTACTCAATATACTTATGATCAGCGCCTTATTGCTGTTCCATGACACCGACGCCCAGGCTGCGCGCTATCTGGCAGGTGCTGTATCCGTATCGGGTTTGGTTCAGTTAATATGGCTCTACGTTGCGGCCCGGCGGGCCGGTTTATCCGTGCACCTGCCACGTCCCCGTTTAACTGACGATGTGCGAGAACTATTGCGCATCATGGGCCCCGCCGCGATCGGTGCCGGGGTCATGCAAATCAACCTGCTTGCCGATGTGGTAATTGCGGCACGCATGTTACCGGAAGGGTCGGTTTCATGGCTTTTTTATGCCGACCGGCTGGCACAACTGCCGCTCGGCGTGATTGGAGTTGCCGTAGGCACAGTTTTACTGCCGGGTATTTCGCGTCTGCTGGCTGCAAACGACCAGGCTGGCGCAATGGTCCAGCAAAACCGAGCGTTGGAATTCTCGCTTTTGATGACAATTCCCGCCGCTGCAGCACTGGCGGTGCTGGCAGAACCGGTCATTGCCACTATCTTCGAGCGCGGCGCCTTCAACGCGGCAGATACTGGTTCCACGTCAATGGCGTTGTTTGCCTATGCGTTCGGTCTGCCCGCCTATGTTATTCAAAAGGCATTAACACCAGCATATTTTGCCAGAAGTGACACCCGCACCCCGGTTATCTATGCCATCATATCGCTAGTGGTAAACCTGATCCTGAACTTGATTTTGATCCAGTATTTTGCCCACGTGGGGCTGGCAGCAGCTACAGCAATTGCTGCATGGCTTAATGTTGCGTTGCTATATTGGGGCCTTCGGACCAGAGGCCATTTCATCGCCGACAGTCGCACCCTTACCAACGCTATTAAATTTGTCGCTGCGAGCGCGGTGATGGGCGCGGCACTTTACTGGGCGGCCAGTCGTTTTGCCTTTGTCTTTGCAGAAGACGGTCTGGTTCGTGTCGGGGGGTTGGCCGGTTTCGTTATTGGCGGCGCTGCACTTTATTTCGCAGTTGTGTTTGCGCTCCGTGGTATTAATGTCCGCGAAATTACTGCATCACTGAAAAAGACACACTGAACAGGCAGTATGCCGTTTTGCTTCGCCGTCCCGCTTGACCCGCGCGGCACAGCTTGCCATAAGGCGGGCACTTGATTTTTGCGAAACGGAGACCCGCTTTGACCACCTCGCCCAAAATATCCGGCCGCGTATTTTCCGGTGCACAGCCATCCGGCAATATGCATCTTGGCAACTATCTGGGCGCGTTCAAAAATTGGGCGCGGCTTCAAGACAGTTATGAAGCTTTATACTGTATCGTGGATATGCATGCGATCACCGTTTGGCAGGACCCACTAATCCTTCAAGCCCAAATCCGTGAAGCTGCTGCAGCTTATATCGCGTCTGGTGTCGATCCAGCACGCTCGATACTTTATAATCAGAGCAAAGTTGCAGGACACGCGGAACTGGCGTGGATTTTTAACTGTGTTGCGCGGCTGGGCTGGTTAAACCGCATGACCCAGTTCAAAGACAAGGCTGGCAAAAACAAGGAGAAGGCTTCGGTTGGCCTTTATGTCTATCCCAATCTTATGGCGGCGGACATCTTGTTGTACAAAGCCACCCACGTGCCGGTGGGTGAAGACCAAAAACAGCACCTGGAACTAACACGCGACATCGCGCAAAAATTCAATAGCGACTATAACGCAGACATATTTCCGCTAACCGAACCAGTAATAATGGGTGAAGGTGCGCGGGTGATGAGCCTGCGCGATGGCAGCAAAAAAATGTCAAAATCTGATCCGTCTGACATGAGCCGGATCAATCTCAACGACAATGCCGACACATTGGCCGCAAAAATCCGCAAAGCCCGCACCGATGCAGAACCATTGCCAAGCGATGCGTCAGGCTTGCAGGGGCGCCCCGAAGCGGCAAACTTGGTTGGCATTTATGCCGCCCTGATGGACCAGAGCCGGGACAGCGTGTGCGCCGAGTATGAGGGTCAGGGTTTTGCTGAGTTCAAAAAAGCACTTACGGACGTTGTTGCCGCCAAATTAGCGCCGATCACTGAAGAAATGGCGCGGCTCCAGAAAGAGCCTGATTATATTGACGGTATTTTGTTAGACGGTGCCGAAAAGGCGCGCGTTCTTGCCGCGCCCGTGCTGGCCGAAGTAAAGCGCACGGTAGGGTATTTATAGACCAGCCTGTTCAGGACCCAAAGGCGACCAGTAGGCTTGTTCAGTTACGGTTCATATATAACGGGCTAACATATGAGGAAATCGCTTAACTGAGCGATCTTGTGTCAACTTGATTTAATGTCACCGCTGGATTTTCTCCAGCAATGCTTTTTGTGGTCGCTTAATCAGGTGTTTGTTCATAGTGTATAAAGCTACGGACTGCTTATCGTCTGTACCTTAAGGATTTAATATGGCCCGACAAATTTTCCGAACAGCTTCAATAGTGGTTATAGCGCTCGCTTTATCAGCCTGTGCCAGCACTTTTAGAAGTAATGTGACCAGCTTTCACACCGCAACGCCTGCTGCAGGCGCAAAAGTTGTTTTGGTACCCATCGATGAAACCCGACAAGACAGCCTGGAATATCGGCAATATGCCAGTTCTATCCAGGGCGTGTTAGAGCGCAGTGGTTTTGTTGGTGCCCGCAGCGACAAGCCGGACTATGTGATTGGCTTTGACGTTTCCATCAACGATGGCCGTGAAAAAATACGTGCCTTCCCGGGAGGCTTTGGTGTCAACAACAGATATTGGAACAGTGGTTATGCCTGGGGTGGCTGGTGGAACCCACATTATGCCTTTGGCGGTGGTTTCGGCAGCGGATATGGGGCCGGTTTCGGTGGCAGTGACATCACAGCACGCACAGTATACCTGGCTGAATTACGAATAGAAATTCGCGAGCCCGACGGTACCATGATCTTTGAAGCAACGGCAGAGACCGAATCGCGCTCCCGTAGCCTTCCTGAGCTTATCCCACTGTTAGCAGCGGCCCTGTTTGAAGAATTTCCTGGAGAAAACGGGAAAATGCGTCGCGTTAGGTTGGAGTTGGACCCCAAATAGCCCTGCGACTCCAGCCAACTGTTAATGGCTAAATGTCCACCAAATCAAAAGCGGTCTCGCAAGGCCGCTTTTTTGTTGTTCGCACCAATAATTCGTCAGGAAAGGTCTGCCTCCGACGATTTGGTGTTCATTCCGGCAGGGTCGAAACTGGTCAACGGTTGACATCACTGCGTTGGCGTGCGGCATGATCGCTGCGGCCTTTCATGTAATTGCGTTGGCAACTGATGAAACGACTTGCCAACCCACAGAATAAATCATCGAAAACTAAATAGTGCAAAAAAAAGGGGCGAAAAACGCCCCTTTTCTTAACCCTGCAACTTTAAAGACTGTTGAAAACGAATCCAACAAACAGTTTTGGCCACTCAGCGCTAAAGCCAACAAAACTATCCAAAAAATCAGCTACCGGATTTTCGGCTTGCACTTCTTCCAGCGTTTTACCTGCTGACTTCATCTCAGCAACGCGGCCGCGCACAGTGACCAACATATCGCGGTAGGAGGTCAGCCCTTTGTTGTCAGTGACCTGGCCGTGGCCAGGAATAATGCGCGTTTCACCATTAACCATCGCCAACACTTTATTCGCTGCCGCAATCATGCCGTCTACTGAACCGCCGCTATCCACATCTATGAAGGGGAACATGCCAGCAAAAAACGTGTCTCCCATATGCACAACATTTGAGCCCTCAAAATACACAATGCTATCACCGTCGGTGTGCGCGTTGGCAACATAATGCATACGCGCCTGTTCACCGTTCAGGTGCAGACCTGCCTGATCGTTGAACGTAACAACGGGTAAGGCTAAGCCTTCCTTGGGGGGTACGTGATCGTTAAACGCTTTAAGGAAAGTGCCCTTTTTCATACGAATCCGCACATTGTCGTGCGCAACAATAATTGTGCCTTCTTTGCCCAGGTTTTCATTCCCGCCGGTGTGGTCACCATGATAGTGGGTGTTGATGGCGAACCTGATTGGCTTATCGGAAAGGGCAGCGATTGCAGCTTTAATTTTTTCCGTCAGCGGCGCAAACTGGTCGTCAATGATATAAACACCGTCTTCGCCGACCGACACACCAATGTTGCCACCCTGACCGAACAATACGTATATATTACCGCTTACTTTCTCGGTTTTAATCTCAACCTTGCTCCAGTCCTGTTCCTGCGCAGTTGCCAGTGTGGAACCCGCCATCAGCCCGATAGAAACGGCAGTTGCCGTCATCCATTTGTTGATATTCACCAAACTTCTCCTTGACCCTGTGTGAAATCTCGAGCGCCATCTTAGACATTGCAATTGGGCGGTCAATGGTGGTCACATTCTATTGATATGACTTGGTCTGCGTTTTTGGCGGCTATGCCATCATGCGGTCATGGTTATGGTTTTTCATGTTTTTGCTTTGCCGTGGCCGCGGTTTTAGCTACATCAATACGGGTAAGCGACTAGCAAGCACACCGCGGGCGAGGTTGCTACAACGTGAGAGGTTCGGATGTCCGAGAAAAAAGTGATCGCTGTCGTTTTTGGTGGCCGCAGTGTCGAACATGATGTCAGCATCTTGACCGGCTTGCAGTTTATCGAGGCACTTGACCCAACGAAATACGAAGGCCTGCCAGTTTATGTGGATGCGCTTGGGCAGTGGTGGACCGGCGCGGCACTCAGAGACCGCTCGAAATACCCGGTGTCGCCAAGCGCGCAAGAAGGCCTGCAACAGGTTTATTTGGACCTGGCTGCACCAGCAAGCAACCGACCGCGGCTGACCACACGCGAAAAAAGTTTTTTGGGCGAGAAAACAAGGGTTATCGAATTTGACTTGATTGTCCCGGCGATACATGGCTCCAACGGCGAGGACGGAACTCTGCAGGGACTGCTTGAATTTGCGGGCATTCCCTTTTCCGGCTGCCGCACGCTGGGTGCTGCCGCCACGATGAACAAAGAATTTGCAAAGGCATCCGCGCGCCAACACCGGCTTAATATCCTGCCCGAACTCACGGTTGAAAAGCCCGGCAAGGGCAACTTCCTTGACCCCGACGCACTAAGCAAAGAATTAACCACCGCACTCAGTGTCGATCCGTTCCCCCTAATCGTAAAACCCAGTAACCTGGGTTCCAGCGTCGGCGTGTCCAAAACCGATGACATGGACGGGCTTATTGCGGCACTAATGGCGGTTTTCCGGCTTGATAAATCCGCAATCATTGAGCCTTTTGTGGCTAATTTAGTGGAATATAATATTGCGGTGAGACGCACACCCGACGGCGATATCCAGACATCCGCAATTGAGCGGCCGCTCAGCGAAACTGATGTGTTGGATTTCAAGAATAAATATCTAGCTGGCGGCGCACCTGGCGGCCCTAAGTTGAACACTGGGCCAAGCGAAGGCATGGCGTCGCTGAACCGCGTATTGAACCCACCTGAGTTATCAGAAGCTCAGGAAGTCCAAATACGCTCAACATCGGCATCAATTTTTTCTGCTTTAAATCTAGCTGGCAGCGTGCGAATCGATTTTTTATGCGACAGTAAAACCGGCGAATTATGGTTCAATGAAGCCAATACAGTACCAGGGTCGTTTGCCTACTTCCTGTGGGAAGCCGCCGCAGAACCGTTAAGTTTCCTGTCACTGACCAGCGATATGATTGACGAAGGTTTCCAGCTTTCTAGCGGCCGATTAGGCGCAACCGATGCCGCCAGCGGCGGCGCAACCATTTTTGCCGAGGGCTAAGGGCTTTGGCTAACATTCCTGCACACCCAAGCACCGAAAGCTGGCACGAAGTTACTGTCGGCGACAAAGGGCCTTCCTTTGTCTGGCTGCATGGCTGGGCACAGGACCTCACCGCCTTCGACAAGTTGGTATCTCTTCTCGCCGGGACAGGCCGTCACCGTCTGTTTGACCAGCCAGGGTTCGGGAAAACCCCTATTGCCAACATGGAAGCCGATACCCGCGACTATGCTGACCGTCTGGCTGGCATTTTAAAAGGAACCGGGCCTCACATTTTTGTTGGCCATAGCTTCGGCGTGCGCGTTTCGATCCAGATGGCCGCTAACCACCCCGAGTTGGTTTCGGCCGTTATCGGCATCGCGGGCGCAGGTTTGCAGCGAAAACGATCACTTTTATTCCAAGCAAAAGCCCAAATGACAAAAACCTGGGGGCAGATGACAAGGCTAATTGATCAGTTTTTCGGCACTTCCTTGCGGTCCAGCTTTGAGGCACGATTTGGCAGCGCCGATTACCGAAACGCTGGCGCGCTAAGAACAACCTTTGTCAAGGTTGTCACCGAGGACTTGAGCCCGCAGGCTGCAAAAACAACATGCCCAGTCTGCCTGATATACGGCGAAAACGACAGCGAAACGCCACCGGAGTTTGGCAGGCGCTACGCAGAATTAATGCCCAGTGCTACGTTTTACGAACTTCCCGGATTTAACCATTGGGACATCTTGACCCGCGGCACCTATCAGTGCGAAGCCATCATCAAACAGTTTTTAGATAAATCGAGCTTCAATGATTGATTTCTCCGCAATAAACCCCCTTGTCGGAACAGCCACAGCCTTGATGGTACTTTCGGCTCTTTGGTTTGCCGCCAGCCGCGGCTTGGCCCTGATGATGTTTTTCCAGCAGGAAGAATACGACGACATGCGCTTTGTCGCGTGGCTAAAAGACAAACAAGCCTACGACAAAACGGCCAGCATCTGGCTCATTTTTGCTGCAATTCTTTCTGCGGTATTTCAAAGCGATATCAGCGCCGCCGTACGCGCAGAGGTTTCCATTCTTCCGCTGGCGCCGCTTGCGCTGTTTGCTGTCGGCATATTTGCTGGAATTCGGCGTTCGCGAGCAACGGTAAAAGACAACAAAAAACCCTTGGTCCGAACTGATCGGGTCAAACGAGTTTTTCGCCTCTACATGCTTTTAACGCTCGCAGCATTGGCCGCTGCCTTTTGGCTAGCCAGCTTCGCCCCAAAAGGGTCAAGCTACAGTGTTTCTTTTGAGGAAAACGCTGCCAGTTGGCTCGATACTTTTAATTTTTTGAGCTTGTCCCACGACTGGCGCTTCGCGGCGGCAACAATCCTTTTGGTCGGTCTATTTCAACTATTACCTTTTTTAATCATCGGCGCAAACAAGTTGCTGGAGCCTTACGAAGAGCGGGTTAAGGCTGGATTCCGCGCTGAAGCAGTTGATAAATTTAAAAAACTGGCCCCTAAAGTAATTGCTATCACCGGGTCATTCGGCAAAACCTCAACTAAGCATATATTGGCCCACATATTGGAGGCTGCGGCACCAACACTGGCAACACCCGGAAGCGTTAATACGGAAATGGGTATCACCCGTGTTATCCGCGAACAGCTCAGCGCAGACCATCAGTATTTTATTGTTGAAATGGGTGCATACGGGCCCGGTTCCATCGCGCGCCTATGCTTGCTTACACCGCCCGATGTGGCTCTGATCACCGCGGTTGGTGCGGCGCACTATGAACGCTTCAAGTCCATTGAAACCGTTGCCAAAGCCAAGTTTGAAATTGCGGAAGCTGTTTTCAAAAATGGTGGCAACGCCGTTATAAGTACGGACGGCATACCTATGGAACATATTAGCGAACGCACAGCGGCCGTTCCCGGTAACTATACCCTTGTAGGCAGCGGCGGCGACATCTCGATAAAAAACTACCAGATTACTGCTGAAGGCGTCATATTAGACGTTGTTGAAGGCGCTGAGGAGCATACGATCTCTACCCCCCTATACGGCCACCATCAGGCAGAAAATATTTTGATGGCCGCAGCTACGGCCCGCGCACTGGGGCTGCCGTGGTCCGCAATTAAGGGGGCACTTGCATCCGTTCCGCAAATTCGCTTCCGGCTCGAAGTGTCCAGAGACAGCGGCGCACCTACTGTCATTAACGATGCCTACAACTCAAACCCTGTAGGGTTCGCTGCCGCCCTTGAATGTCTCGATGTTCTGGTGAAACCAGAGGGCCGGCGCATACTGGTAACCCCGGGCATGGTTGAGCTGGGCGCTCTGCACGAGGCTGAGCATGAAAGACTAGGGGCACTTGCCGCCAAACATGCAGATATTGTCTGCGTTGTTACACCTGACCGAATTCCCAGCTTTCTAACCGGACTTGAAGCCAATAATGATGGTACAACAACGGTCATGGCATTTAGCTGTCAGGAGGATGCGGAAAAATGGGTAAAGGCAAACTGGAGGCCCGAAGACGCTATTTTGTTTGAGAATAACCTGCCCGACCTTTATGAGGCTTCGGTCGATTTTTAGCCTTTAGGGATTTTCGTCTTTCACCACATCAACTCGCTCGATATTGGTGCGCGCTGCATCGGCATCGGGACCAACCGCTGTAAGCGTAAGCACCTTCAACCATGCCTGGCGAGCGGCAGCACTATTGCCTAAAGCATCCTTGAGATTGCCCAACTCCAGAAACGCTGATGGGTCATCTGGATACAACTTGATATAGCGCTTGAGCGCGCCGTCAGCCTTGGTAAAATCCGCCGTTCCACGAGCCGCTGCGGCGACAAAAAGCAAAAGGTCAGTACGCCTTGGCTCAGCGCGCAGAACCGTTTCCAATTCGCTTAGCGCCAGCGTGAAATCCTCTTCTACTGCCGCAATGCGGGCACGGATTACCCTCAACGACCGCTCAAGCCGGGTGTAGGGAGGCACCAGCCCCAACGCCTGACCGATAGACGCTTCAGCCCGCACAATTTCTCCGCCCAACAGCCAGGCATTCGCAGCCTGACCATATGTATCGGCCAACATGCTGGCTGTCGCAGTTGCACGCTCATCGCCGCGAACCGGCATGCCGCGGCCAATGCGCATATCCTCAGCAATACCCTCAAGCCTGACAGCGGCTTCCGAATATTCACCTGCGTAAAAAAGACCAAGCGCCTCACAGTGGCGGGCGGGTACGCCGCCGCCTTCCAATTGCCACTCCAGTGCATTATTGATGCCCTTGTCGGGCGCTTTTTCCACCAGATCCAGGCAGAGACTGTAACGGTCTTGCTGGTCTGGTTCTGATTGTTGATCGGACTGTTGGCCCGCATGTGCCTGTCCCAAGTTTGAACTGGCATTTAGGCTGGCATTTAGGCTGGCAAGTCCCAGCAAAATCAGTAAAGTTGCCGCTGGCCGCTGCGTGGAACAATGGATATATTTCATCATGGGCGGACAGTGCTCAAAAGACATGGCAATTTCAAGGCGGAATCAATGATGGCCATCAAGAAAACCGAACAACCACACCTTCTTGTTTTCGGTCCCGGATACAGCGCATCGGCCTTGATTTCAACCACCGTTGATAAGAAATGGCAGGCGTCTGCCACCTGGCGCCGAGAAGAAGCGGCGCAAGCAATATTAGCCCAAGGCGCGCAGCCTCTGGCTTTTTCGACAGAAGCTCTTACGCGTTCGGACACCCAGAATAGTGTTACCCATATTCTGGTGTCGATTGCTCCCCAACCAAACGGCGATCCGGTTTTAAACTCCTTTAAAGACTGGATTGCTGCCTGCCCGAATTTGCGCTGGATTGGGTATCTTTCCAGCACAAATGTCTATGGTGACCATGATGGAGATTGGGTTGATGAAACCACCGCAACCAACCCCAGCTTGGAACGGGGCAAACGTCGGCTGACCGCAGAAAAAAACTGGCTGCAATTCGGTGCAGACGCCCACATACCAGTTCATATTTTCCGACTGGCGGGTATTTACGGTTTGGAGCGAAACGCCCTGACAAACATTCGCAAAGGCAAAGCCCGACGGGTAATTAAACCCGGTCAGGTTTTTGGCCGTATTCACCGCGATGATATTGCCTCAGCGCTGTGGCTTGCGGCAAATTCTGGCCTAGAGAGCACCATATTTAATCTGGCCGACGACCTTCCTTCACCGCCGCAGGATGTTATCTTGGAGGCGGCGCGCCTCCTGGGAGCCAGTCCGCCGCCCGAGATAAATATTGAAGATGCTGCTTTAAGCCCGATGGGCCGTAGCTTTTACCAGGAGAACAAGCGGGTGAAAAACCAGAAAGCCAAGGATATGCTAGGCTGGAAACTGGCTTACCCCGATTATCTTAGGGCGCTGCCAAAAATACTGGAAATAGAGAAAAAACTTAAGAGCGATTAAGCCATTGCGTCCACTTGATCATAGGTCATATGACCCGGAACGATGAAGACCGGGCAGGGCAAATCGCAAATGGCAGCGCCGGTAAAATAGTCTACCAGCGGGCCAGGGCCAGCTTCAGCGCCTGCACCTAGCACAAGGCCAAACACATCGTCCCTGCTGTTGATATATTTCACCAATTCTTCCTGCGGTTCACCTTCGGCAACAACCGTTTCCGGTTCAACACCGCAATAGTCGTTCAGCCTCTGCGACACGCCGGCGAGCAATTCTTCAGCTTCTTCCCGTGCTTCCTCGCGCATACGGTCGGCAACCGCCATCCAATGCTGGAATTCGCCGGGCCGCGTGCAATGGAACAATATCAGGCCTCCGCCAGTGATATGCACAGCGCGCGCGGCAGCGAAGCGAACAGCTATTTTCGATTCCGGCGAGTCGTCGATAACCACCAAAAGTCTCCGGTGGCGCTTGGCAACCGGTCGGATAGGTCCATGGATATCTTCAACCATCTGCTGCGTCCCCTTGAGCGCTAGATTGGCAGTCAATCGACCGGCTGGCAAGCCTAGATTGGCCCAAGCTCCGCCCTTTATTTCAACAAAATGTTGCTAACTTCGCGCAATTGGGTGCGGGCGCGTAGCAGGAAAAACCCCTGCATAGACAGATGGTTTGCTATCACACCGTCAATAGCGCCGTTGCTAACAACAACGGGGTCCAGCGCCGCCGCTGTGTTCATGGAACGAAGCAGGTCGTCATACAATGCCGCGATTTCGCGGTTTTCTATAACATCGGAAAAGTCTTTCCGAATCGCTTTCAAGAGAATCGTATAGGCGTAAACCTGACCCTTAACCTGATAAAACAGATCATCGGCACCAACGTCCGGTATAACGCCGCCGGAATTTTCGCCAATATACGTATCAAGCGAAGCCGACGATGCGCCCAAATCAAGGGCAATACGGTCCAGCGTGGCGAGCAGGTTATCAGAGCGTCGGTCAAAAACCGCCTGATCACTGCCAAGCTGCACATTATACGTATCAAGCTGGCCCAGCGCCTCGCGGTAATATTGGTCTGACGGGCGTGTTGGAAGCCAGCTTGCAGAAAAATCTATAATCCAGCGTTCTGGCTCAATCGACAGATTGCTTGCCGCTTTCTCCAGATTTGTATCGATGGAGCTTGAGCCCCGGCGCCGCCCGAGCTGGTCGCGCAGTTCAAAGGAAAAACGCGACAGCGCGCCCATAATTCCCTTTTGAAAGTTGGGTGTATTATCAATCCACCAACCCGGCAAAACAAACGGATCATTGGGTGTCCAGTTATTTTGCTCAGCCTCTCGGCGCACCAAGTATGAAACTGCTGCAACTGTTGCTGAGCCACCGGGGGGCGAAACTGCGTCTACGGTCAAATTATCATCGATGCGGTTGGCAACCGGCATGCCTATTAAAATATAAAGGAAAAATACCAGCGGCGTACCAACGGCAACTTTGCGCCATGTACTGCCGGAAACTGTTTGCAACCAACCGGCAAAATACCGCCACATCATGCTTAGGCCACCAGCGACCCAGCCGAGCAGAGCCGCCAGTTTCTCTTTTATCCACAACCAGATTTCTTTTACCACCGCGTGTCTCCTATTAGTGCTCTTGGGGGCACTTTAGTGCGCTGAAGCTTATATGTCGTGACCTTGAGCGCACAAAACAAGGTTTAACCCTAATATTATCGGCGCGATACAGCAACATGGGCTCAAATGCAGCGAATTTTTCTGTTGGTTCTTGCGCGCGCCCAGTTGCCCGCTTATTGATCAACCATGGAAAACTGGATTTTTAAAATTCTTCGTCCAGACGAATGGGCCAACTGCAAGAATAATGATTGTTATGCTGGTGCGCCGATTGATATTTCCGATGGTTACATCCATTTTTCTACCCTCGACCAGTTGCAGGACACAGCAGATAAGCATTTTTCAGGTGAACAAACCATTCATATAGCCGCTTTTTCCAGCGCGACCTGGCCGCACACTCTGAAATGGGAGCCTTCGCGGGGAGACCAGTTGTTTCCTCACCTCTACGGACCACTGGACATGACTCTGGTGGCTAAAAACTGGCAACTTGAGAAAAAGCCGGATGGCACGTTTGATATATCTGCCGTCACTCTGTGGGCTCAAAACCATGATTGACCTATACCCTTTCGCCAAACCCTTCATTCACAGCCTGGACCCCGAGCGTGCCCATGGCTTGACCATCTCGCTTCTCTCGAGGGGCATCACCGGCACGGCGCGGCGAGCGCGCAGCTTCAAAATTCTCAAAACAAGCGTGTTTGGTCTATCGTTTGATAACCCGATCGGGCTTGCCGCCGGGTTTGACAAAGACGCAGAAGCAATCACTGGCGCACAGAAAATGGGCTTTGGCTTTGTCGAGGCTGGAACCGTAACCCCCGCACCGCAACCAGGCAATGACAAGCCACGTTTGTTTCGCCTGAGCCGTGACCGCGCGGTTATCAACAGGTTCGGTTTCAACAGCAAGGGTGTTGAGGCCTTTGCGGGCAATCTGGAAAGCCGCCGAACAATAAATGCACATGCGGTGGTGGGCGCTAACGTAGGTGCTAACAAAAATTCCGACGACCGCACTGCAGACTATGTTACCTGCATTGATCGCCTTTATGGCCTTTGCGACTATTTTACCGTTAATATATCCAGCCCTAATACACCAGGGCTTCGGGCCCTTCAGTCAAAGGCGGCCCTGGAGGACCTTATTGGCCGGGTTTTGGATGTGCGATCCGCAAAACAAAAAAGCGGTAGTGAGCGAACCCCTATATTGGTCAAAATTGCGCCAGACTTGCTCGACCGTGACATTACCGATATTGCCGAGGTTGCGCTCTCCACTGATATTGACGGTTTGATTGTCAGCAACACAACCATCGAACGCCCCGAAAGCCTTCGCTCGGTTGATAAAAGCCAAACAGGTGGATTATCGGGTAAACCCCTGTTCGCGCCATCTACCGAAATGCTCAGGCGAATTTACACCGCAACTGGCGGGCAAAAGCCATTGATCGGCGTTGGCGGCATTGCGTCTGCTGCCGATGCCTATACGAAAATACGGGCGGGTGCATCATTAGTACAATTATATTCCGCCATGGTTTATGAGGGGCCAAGCTTGGTTGAACGCGTTAAAAGCGGCCTAGCGCACGCACTTAAAAAAGACGGGTTTTCCAGTGTTAAAAATGCGGTGGGGTCGGACGTTCGACTTTAAGCAAGCAAATCCAGAGATACCTGCGCGAGAGTATTAACCGTAGGTTCTTCAAGGGCGTTATCTTCTTGGTTTACCTGGCCATTCAACAAAGCTGACACACCAAGGCTACCGCCCTCATCTGATGACCCTCCATTGATTTCACCTAAATGCTCATCGGCCCGCTCGGCGTTCAATTCAGTTTGTGCTGCTCTAATTCCTGCTTCAGCTTGAGCTGCCACAGAGCGGTCCTGCCCCGATGGTTTGGCTGGGGCAAGCGCCGCCCGTCGAACGGTTTCCAGCTTGCGGATAGTCGCAGACGGGTCGCCGCCAACTGCGCTGGTATCAATTTTCACGCTGCCAGAGACAGCATACCGGACGCCATCTGGGCCGGTTACAAATTCATAGGTGGGTCGTCCAGCAAGACCACCGCCAGTGGCCGCATGAGCCGCTTCATGAGCACGGACCTCCCGGTCAATTGCCTTCAACTCATTAGCATACGCCTGCTCGTCATCGGTAAGGCCTACCGCGTTTTCACCGGCGGCGGACCCATTTTCATTATTCAATGCACGAACTTCGTTGGCAGCCGGAGATAGCGCTGAATTGCCCTCATCCGCCTGCGCTGCGATCACTGCAAACGCCGCGACCGACACCGGCCGACCACTTCCTGCCTGATCAGCCGACGTTTCATCGGGCTCGCCGCGCCCGACTAATCTGGTTGATGATTGAGCCAGATATCCAGGCTGTACGATGGCTACAGCTGGCTGTGAATCGGGCTGTCCACGCGAAGACTCGACGTTCCCTGCGCCTCCGGGCTGAAGCTCTCGCGGAATTGGCGCACGCCTGATATCGGGCGGCGCGGCACCGAAGGTAGGTAGTATTGATCCGCTGGACATAGTTGCAATTTAGCACATTTCCACCGAGTTAGGCCAAATTATAATTTTGAGACACGTGATTTCAGTTGAACTCTAGAGCCCGCAATAGATAACAGCCCACGCCGATAATGACTATAATGACTATAATGACTATAATGACGAGGACTTAGGCGCTGCAGCTATGAAGTCACTACAGCATCAAAACTCATCGGGTGGTGGAGGCCGGTCAGAACCCGGTTCTCCGTCACGACTGCCTGAGCCTCGGGGAGGGCGACCTCCGCCAGGCCTACGCCGAGGTGGCTTGAACAGGTCTTCCGCCACAGCACGCCGTGTCTCTACGTCAAGTGTGGCAACAAACTCCAGAACCAATCGGCGAGTGGTTAAACGTGTTTCAGACATCAATTTTTCGTGGCTGTCGAGCAGCCCGGACAATTGAACAGAATCGACGGTATCTGCGACCAATAAATCTCGAATTTGGCGCTCATTCCGTCGTATTTGGCTTGTTTTTTCGCGCAATGTTCGCCGATTTTCAGCCAACAATTCACGAGCTGCTGTTTTTTCCTCTTGCGATAAATATTGGTTAAGCGATCGTACGTTCAGCCCCGCATCAGATGGCGGTCCAGACAATTGTTGCCTGCTAGGGCCAAGCACACGCTTACCTATGGCAAAGCCAACAAAAAACACGTTGGCTGCCAGCGATAAAGTGAGCCCGGCAACGATCCATTTCATAGATTTACTCATCGAATTACTCATGGGCCTTGTCCTTCCCATTCATTGTGTGACCAAAAAACGGGCTAACCATCAAAAGAATACTCCTGATCCGCCGCTTCGAACAGTCCTGAACTGATATCATAGTCTTCAAAGCTCTCTGTTCCGCCAGCATTGGCGCCAACCATCACGCCGACAAACAATAGTGCCGCTGCAAAAGCCCCCTGCGAAACAAGGCCGGCCGGAGACCATAGGCGCGCCGGCTCAAAAAACCTGTCGATAACGGATGCAACCGACCAATTGGTCTCGGGAATTGGCGCAGCGCTTTGATGCTGCTGGCTATGGACATCCGCTATTGCTGTTAACTGCGCCAAAAACGCACTTGTGTCGCCGTCTTGGCTGCGCAGATCTGCCCGCATTTGAGCAGTATACTCTTCCATCTCACCCGATCTCTCTAGGGCCAGCTTGCCCGGGTCAGTCTCGATAAACTTTAACGCGGACGCGCGCGCTTCATCAGGCCAGATTGCTATTTCCGTGCCGTAAGAAACGATACCAGCTTCAAATTCTTCTTCTGTCATTTTGTGTTCAAATTTTTCCAATGCTGCCCCCTATGCAAATGCCGACAGTAAATCTGTTTTATTCTTGCCCAGTTCTTCGCGCATTTTGGCGCGCGCGCGAACAAGAAGGCTTTCAAACGCCTTAATGTTCAGTTCCATAATTTCCGCCGCATCAATATTGGAGTAACCATCCAAGTAACTAAGTGTCAGGGCGCTTCGTTGGCGGTCAGGCAAATGCTCAAGCGCGGCAAAAAGTTGTTTTAAACCCCTGTCCCTGCTCATCACGGTGTCGGCGCCAGGTCTGTTATCTACAGCGTCAAAACCTTCGGGCAACGCCTCTGGTCTCTTGCGTCGCAGTTCGTCAAGACACCGATTAACCACAACACGGTGAAACCAAGTGGTAAACTTTGCTTTTCTCGCATCGAACCTGCCTGGATCAAACTTATCAGGGCGGGTCCAGAGCTTTACAAAAGCCTCTTGTACCATTTCTTCTGCCATCATCTGGTCACCGCAGGTACGCACCGCAATGGCTCTAAACCGAAGGCCGTGGCGCTCAACAAGACAAGCGAACGCCAACCGGTCGCCGCTGCACACCCGTTCAACTAGCGCTTCGTCGCTCATTTCATCTCGGCTGTCTTGCACCCGGAATTCGACCTTTTGTTCTCGCTATATGTCGCTGCACTATGAATTGTACGACAGAGCGTGCACTTTCCTTCGCATAAAATATTGTTTAGTCAAAAATCTGTGTGATAATTTCAGCTATGTTTTTTGTATCTTCTGGCATCAACTCTGGTTTATCACATAAACGCAACACACTAGATTGATACGAAATTGACACAAGGCTTCGGTGGGGCGAAGCTGCACACAAAAGGGTAATGCGATGAAAATTGCAGTGATCGGTACAGGCTATGTTGGTTTAGTCTCTGGAACATGTTTTTCGGAATATGGTCACAGGGTTACCTGCGTCGATAAGGACGCTGCAAAAATTGATGCGCTAAAAAAAGGTATCATCCCCATTTTTGAGCCTGGCCTTGACACCATGGTTGCGCGTAACCAATCGTCGGGCCTGCTGAGCTTCACCACCGACCTAAGCGAAGCCATGGACGACGTTGACGCGGTTTTCATCGCCGTGGGAACCCCAAGTCGCCGCGGTGACGGGCATGCAGACCTACAGTATGTTTTTGCTGCCGTTACTGAGTTGGCTGATCATATAAAGAGTTTCACAGTTGTCGTAACGAAGTCGACGGTTCCTGTTGGAACCGGCGCGGAAATCAAGAAGCTTCTGTCCAGCAAACTGGACGCGAGCCTATTCAGTGTTGCCTCAAACCCCGAGTTTTTGAGAGAGGGCGCAGCGATCGAAGACTTCATGCGCCCCGACCGAGTTGTTATCGGCGTTGACGATGACCGCGCAAAAGCGGTTATGCAGGAGCTGTATCGGCCGCTAAACCTGAACGAATCTCCTCTGGTATTCACCGGGCGTGAAACTGCTGAAATCATTAAATATGCCGCCAATGCCTTCCTTGCGACCAAAATCAGCTTCATCAATGAAATGGCAGACCTCTGTGAAGTGGTTGGTGCAGACGTTCAGGCGGTGGCAAAAGGCATCGGGCTGGACAAGCGAATCGGTGGAAAATTCCTACACGCTGGCCCTGGGTTTGGCGGCAGTTGTTTTCCAAAAGACACACGAGCATTAATGCATTCCGCGGATGATTACGGCATTCCGATGCAGATCGTCCGCTCTGTGATTGATGTGAACGAGGCCCGAAAACTGGCGATGGCTGACAGGGTTATAAAGGCGGCTGGCGGCAGTATCGACGGCAAGCGCATTGCAGTACTCGGATTGACTTTCAAGCCCAATACAGATGACATGCGGGAAAGTCCATCGCTGGACATCATCCCTGCCTTGCAGAAAGCTGGCGCGGAAATTCATGTATTTGACCCAAAAGGCATGCCCGAGGCGCGCGAAATGCTGCCTGGAGTGAACTTTCATGATGATGCCTATGGAACCTTGGACGGCGCCGACGCTCTGGTGATCATCACCGAGTGGAACCAGTTCCGCGCGCTTGATATGGAAAAAGTAAAAACTCTCATGAAAACGCCGCTAATGGTGGACCTTCGAAACATCTATCCCCAAGCCGACATGGAAGCTAAAGGCTTTACCCATATTGGTATCGGCCGCCCCGCGTAAGCATTCGCCTTGGCAGAACCCCAAAAAACCACAATCCAATCCGTAAGCGATAACCGGCGGGTATGGGCAATCGCCGGGCCTGCCATCATCGCAAATTCTTCTACACCGCTGGTTGGCCTTGTTGATACCTGGGCCATCGGTCATTTGCCGGGCGCAACCTATCTGGCAGCGGTTGGTGTAGGGGCTACTGTCTTCAGCTATATTTTTTGGGCATTCGGTTTTATGCGCATGAGCACAACCGGGCTTGTGGCCCAAGCTTATGGACGCCGCGACACCAACGGTTTGCTAATGATTGTAATGCGATCACTTGTTTTGGGCGGTTTGATCGCACTGTCGTTACTTCTACTACAAAGTCTCCTTTTTGCTGCAAGCCTTACTGCCCTTGCCCCGCCCCAAGCCGTGGTTGCGCTCTATGCAGACTATTTCGACATTCGAATATGGTCTGCGCCCGCTGTGT
Organism: Alphaproteobacteria bacterium; assembly: GCA_021774695.1. Classification (GTDB taxonomy): domain Bacteria; phylum Pseudomonadota; class Alphaproteobacteria; order Sphingomonadales; family Kordiimonadaceae; genus Kordiimonas. The sequence goes on from JAJFIU010000089.1 coordinate 46,642, forward strand.
TATTCACCTACGGCATCACCGGGTATCTGATCGGCGTTGCGAAAGCGCGCGCCGCACTGGTTTTGCAACTTGTGCTCAATATTACCAACGGCGGTCTTAATCTGTTGTTTGTTATTGGCTTTGGGCTGGGAGTGAAAGGTATTGCGCTTGGGTCATTGATCGCCGAATGGACAGCGGCACTAGCTGGTATCGCCATGTTGGTATCGCACTTTGGCGGCGCCAACTTGCGGCGCATGCTTGTCGATAGGGCTTTGTGGCATATCAAGGGTTTCACCGGTCTGGCACAAACAAATGGCTATATTTTTGTCCGCACGCTTCTGCTGATGACGGCGCTTACGCTCGTGACCCGCGAAGCGGGGCTAATCAGCGAATCAGCGCTGGCAGCAAGCCACATCATGACCGTTTTTATGCTGCTGATTAGCTTGGGGCTGGACGCTTTTGCTTATGCAGTCGAGGCACTGGCCGGTGCAGCCTACGGAAAAAAATCCCAGATAGAATTCAAGCGGTGGGTGACGCTCACCAGCAAATGGGCGCTGTTGGTGGCGGTGATCTATTCGACTTTCTTTTACCTGTTCGGCAGCAATGTGATAGCGGGTTTAACCGACGTAACGTCTGTTCAGAGTGTCGCATTAGGCACTCTGCCAATCATCGTGTGGCTGCCGCTTGTCTCGGTTGCTTGTTACCAGTTCGACGGCATCTTCATCGGGGCCACGGCCGCAGGGGCCATGATGGTGACCATGTTCATTTCGTTTTTGGTGTTTCTGGCGATTATTGACCCATTAACCTCTGCTCTCGGCCTTAAGGGGCTTTGGCTATCGGTAATAATTTTTTCGGGTTGTCGCGGGCTAACCCAATGGATCTACTACCCGAGAATCGTTAAAAAACTGGCCTGAATAACTGCTTTACAGTATTTCCAAAACGCTTTCAGGCGGACGGCCAAGCGCTGCTTTATTGCCGTTAATGACAACCGGTCGCTCAATCAGCTTCGGTGTGCTGGCCATTGCCTCAATGAGGGCATCGCCTGCTTTACCCGCCAAACCTTGCTCCTTGTATTCGGCCTCTCCGGTACGCATCAATGTGCGCGGGTCATCAAGGCCGAGCATCCCTAGCGCCGCTCTAATTTCAGCGGCGGTTGGAGCATTTTCCTGATACAATCGAATATCGGGGCTCAGCCCTTTTTCTTCCAGAAACGCCAAAGTTTGACGTGATTTACTGCAGCGCGGATTGTGCCAGATAACAAGAGACATAACGACTTCCATATGTAGTTTCAGTGTTGGAGCGGGTGAAGGGATTCGAACCCTCGACACCGAGCTTGGGAAGCTCGTGCTCTACCCCTGAGCTACACCCGCCTGTTGGGTGTTTCTACATCGACTTAAAGCGAACGCCAAAAAGATAATGAGATTAATCGTGGATTACCGGCAGCCTAAGCTTGACGCGCGCGCATACTATGGTCAACCTAATCTGGTAAAAGAGCAGCGCTGCCTGATTAAACCTTACCCCATGTTTTAAGTTACTATGTTGGAGACACGCCGTGAAACACCGCACAGGCACAGACAGAAACACCACATCCAAATGGGCGAAACAAACCCAGATGGTGCGCGCTGGCTCGATGCGGTCCAACTTTGACGAAATGTCAGAAGCGCTGTTTCTGACATCCGGTTTCGCCTATGAGAGCGCCGAAGAAGCCGAAGCGCGGTTTGATGGCCGCGCTGAGGGCTTTACCTATTCACGCCAATCCAATCCGACAGTTGCCATGTTCGAGGAGAGAATGGCTATACTTGAAGGCGCTGACGTTGGCCGCGCCACAGGCACTGGCATGGCTGCAATGGCGGCGTCGCTGCTGTCATGTTTGCGTGCAGGCGATCATGTGGTAGGCGCACGGGCGCTGTTTGGGTCATGCCGTTGGTTGGTGGACGAACTTCTACCTCGTTACGGTATCGAAACAACTGTTGTTGATGGCCGCGACCTGAACGCATGGAAGGCTGCTATCCAGTCCAATACCAAAGTGTTTTTTCTGGAATCGCCGGCCAACCCAACGCTTGAGATAATTGACCTGAAAGCAGTCGCGGATATAGCCCACGACGCTGACGCTATACTGATTGTCGATAATGTTTTTGCAACCCCGATTCTACAGCGACCCTTGGAGCTGGGAGCGGATATTGTCTGTTATTCAACTACCAAACATATCGACGGACAGGGCCGGTGTCTGGGAGGCATTATCCTGTGTGACAAAAAATTTGATGAAGATCACCTATATCCCTATTACCGGCACACCGGCTGCGCCATGTCACCGTTCAACGCGTGGGTGATGCTCAAAGGGGTAGAGACCATGGGCCTAAGGGTTAACGCCATGTGCGACAGCGCCGAAATAGTGGCCGCTGCAATGGCTGAAAAAGTAAGCGATGTTCGTCATCCTGCACTGGCGTCCTTCGCTCAACGAGATCTAGCTCTATCTCAAATGGACCGCGGCGGCACCATGGTAGTTTGCGAGTTGCCCGGCGGCCGCGACCAGGCATTTGAGTTTCTCAATGCGCTGGAGATTATTGATATTTCCAATAATCTGGGGGATTCACGTTCTATCGCTACCCACCCATGGAGCACGACGCACAAAGCGCTTTCAGAAGATCAGCGCTTGGAACTTGGTATCACACCGGGCCTTCTCAGGTTGTCAATTGGCCTTGAGGATCCGTCTGACCTTGTGGCCGATATTATGGCAGCACTTGATGTGGCCAGGGCATAGTTTGTGGAAGACCTGATCGATAGTGTGATGACGTTCGAAGCCGTAACCGGCGAAATACGCATTGCCGTGCAATCCTATTTTCTGGAAGCACAGTCTGACCCTAGTGAGCCGCAGTTTGTTTGGGCATATAGGATCAAGATCGCTAACGAAGGCAAAACAACTGTCCAATTGCTGAACCGCAAATGGGTTATCACCGATGCTGCCGGTGCCGTACAGGAAGTGCGGGGCGAAGGTGTCATCGGCGAGCAGCCAGTAATCGCGCCCGGCCAACATTTTATCTATACAAGTGGCACGCCCCTTTCGACCGCCACCGGCTTCATGCAGGGGTCATACGAGATGCAAGACGAAGACGGTGATCATTTTTTTGTTGAGATACCAACCTTCTCACTGGATAGTCCTTACTATTCGCAACATGTAAATTGAGGTCCGGCATGCTGGATATGCGTCCAGTTCTATACACACTTGGGTCACTGGTGCTGATGCTGGCCGGCGGTATGTTTGTGCCGGTTTTATTTGACCTACTAGCTGGCAACCCAGACTGGAAAGTTTTTGTTCTGTCGGCGTTTTTAACCGCCACCGTGGGCGGTATGTTCATGCTGGCAAACCGCGGAACGGGTGATGGCATCAACCTGAAGCAGGCCTTTTTGCTGACCTTCCTCGCCTGGTCAACATTGCCAGCTTTTGCAGCCTTGCCGATAGCCTTTTCAGAATTAAATCTCAGCTACACTGACGCCTATTTCGAAGCTATGAGCGGCATAACTACCACCGGGTCTACGGTTATAACGGGCCTGGACAGTGCACCCCCAGGCATTTTGATATGGCGCGCGCTGCTGCAATGGTTCGGCGGTATCGGTATCGTGGTGATGGCAGTAGCTGTCCTGCCCATGTTGCAAGTGGGGGGCATGCAGGTATTCAAGGCCGAAAGCTTTGATACAGTTGAAAAAATATTGCCTCGCGCTGGTCAGATATCCGGGGTTATCAGCGGAGTGTATGTTGCCCTTACGGCGATTTGCATGTTTGCTTATCTGATTGGCGGCATGGGTGCCTTTGATGCTCTTGCGCACGCGATGACAACAATTGCGACCGGCGGGTTTTCCACGTCTGATGCCTCGATGGGTAAATTTGACAGCTTTGGCCTTGAGATGACCGCTACACTTTTCATGCTCTTGGGGTCCATACCCTTCATTCTTTACCTGCAGGTTCTGCGCGGAAAACCTCTAAGGGTTTGGCGCGACGAACAAGTGCGCGGATTTTTGCAACTGGTGATGTTCCTGTGCTTTACCGTTATCGCTTGGTTGATGATCTGGAAAGGATTCTCTCTGTTTGAAGCCATCCGCTACGGCAGCTTCAACATCATATCAATTTTAACAGGCACCGGGTATTCGACCATCGATTACAGCCAATGGGGCAGCTTTTCAGCCACATTGTTTTTCATGATCATGTTCATTGGCGGCTGCGCCGGATCAACCAGTTGCGGTATCAAGATATTTCGTTTTCAGGTGCTACTGAAATCCATGAAAAGTTGGATTGACCAAATCCTACAGCCCAACGGGGTCTTCATCGCCCGCTATAATAGCCGACCAATTCCAGAAGATGTACGAAACTCTGTCATGAGTTTCCTGACCCTGTTTCTGGCGTCTTTTCTGGTGCTGTCGTTCGCTATTTCTGCAACCGGGGCAGATTGGATCACCTCATTTTCCAGCGCTGGCACTGCTTTGGCAAACGTGGGGCCCGGCCTCGGCGAAGATGTGGGGCCAGCCGGCACTTTCAACGGATTGAATGATGCTGCCAAATGGTTGATGTCTCTGGGAATGTTGGTTGGACGGTTAGAGTTGTTTTCGGTTCTGGTACTGTTATCACCGCGTTTTTGGCGCGCTTAAATGGACATGGCCCAGTTACAGTTCAGCATGGGTTCAGATTTAGCCACTAAAGTGCGCTTGTGAAATATTTTGCTTATATGTTGCTTTTTTTCTTCTCGCAGGTGGGGTTTGCCACTGAACCCGCACGCAATATTGACGATGCCCTGCTCGACTATAACGCGGGAAATTTTGCTGCTGCAAAGACCACCGCACAACAACTAAGCACTGCCGAAGGCTATGCGTTGGCGTGTCAGGCGGGGCTGGTGATTGGCGGCTTCCAGGAAAAAGGTGTGGCGGCAGTAAGGTCGCTTCACGGTGCAATCGAGGATTGCCGAAAGGCGCTCGACCTGGAGCCTACCAACTATAGTGCTGGGGTAAGTCATGCCATAGCAACAGGATTTGAAGGTTTGCGCCTGAAAAAGGTAGCCTATGCCCGCGCTTCCAAAAAAGACATTGAAACCTTGATCAGGCGTTTTCCAAACAATGCACTTGCCGCAGGAGCGTTAGCGGGTTGGCATGCCGCTGTATCTCGTCAAGGAGTGTTTGCCCGATTGATCCTTGGTGCTGGCCGCGATAAAGCGCGCAGCCTGTTTGCTCGGGCTGTCCTGCTACGCGGAGCGGAGCTTCCCGTATATTTTGAATATATTCGGTTTTTGGCCGCTGGAAACAACCAGGACAAATCTAAAGCCGAAAGTTTGCTGGCAAAAATCACAGCCAGGCCTCCAAAAAACGCACTGGAAAAACTGTTGCTGGAAAAATGTCTTCAAATACAAAGCGCGCTGCAGTCAGGCGACAAAAAATCTTTGAAACAGGCACTGGCCGTGGCCACGCCCTTTACTGGCATCGATGCATGGGGAGCAGTGAAAAAAACCAATATCAAAGGGTTTCCACTGCAACAAAATCGCGGCACACCATGAAGCCTTCAACACCCCATATCGAACGCTATTCAGCGATTGCTATTCTTTTGCATTGGCTGATTGCATTACTGTTTATTGGCATGATTGGCGTCGGCTTTTACATGACCGGCCTCGGTGACGCTGATTTGAGTCTTAAATTTTCTCTCTATCAGTGGCACAAGTCGTTTGGCGTAACTATTATGGTCTTGACGCTGTGCCGACTGGGCTGGCGGCTAACCCACGCACCGCCGCACGGGGCCGACCCTCACGCAGGGGCACAACAGGTTGCTAAGGCCGCCCATATTCTATTATATTTCCTGACGCTTGCGGTACCGCTGGCAGGTTGGGCGATGGTTTCTGCCTCGTCTTTCAATATTCCCACCCTATTGTTCGGTGAGTTTCATTGGCCACATATTGCTTTTTTTAACAATTTATCTGACAAAATATCTGCAGAATCGGCCCTGAAGTTGATTCATAAAACCCTTGCCTACGGTACGGCTGTTTTGGCCGCGGGCCATATAGTTGCAGCGCTTCGACACCAATTTATCCTGCGCGACCACACATTGGCGAAAATGATGCCAACGGCTAAAAAAGCGAGACCTACTGAATGAAAAGGGTGAAATGCATATTTTCTATGCCCGTAATATTCTTGTTGCTTGCGGCTACTCCAGCAGTTGCAGCTGACGGCTGGGCGCTTGTTCCACGCGAAAGCTCTATCAGCTTTACCGGCACACAAACCGGCGAACCCTTTTCTGGTGTCTTCAACCGCTTCGACGCGGACATCTCGTATGACCCTGCCAATCCCGCCGATGCGCATGTCCGGGCGGAAATTGATCTCGCGTCTGTTTCAACGGGCGATGCTCAACGTGACACAGCCCTGCCGACCGAAGACTGGTTTTTTGTGTCTTCATTCCCGCAGGCCGCTTTTGAAGCTGTCGGTTTTCAAGCGTTCGGCGAAAACAGATTTACTACCGCGGGCGAACTGTCGCTGCGCGGACTTAAAAAACCGATCGCGCTGCCATTTGAACTGAAAATAGAGGGCAACCGCGCCACAATGATCGCGACAGTCACCTTAAACCGCGCCGACTTTGGTGTTGGCTCCGGACCGTGGGCTGACGGTAAGTGGGTTGGGCTTGACGTGGCTGTTATTTTAAACATTGTTGCTGAACGGAAAATGCCGTGACTACCAAAACACAGCCCACCGTTAGGTTACTCGTCATAGCTACAGCGGTTTTATTGTCGGCATGTGCGTCGGTGGTCTCGGTCGTTTATCCCTTGAATGAAAATGCCGCCAAGGCGCGCGCCGGCGCCTACACGCTGGACCCTGATCATGCCTCCGTATTGTTTGCGGTTTCTCATTTCGGCTTTTCAACTTTCCGCGGGCGTTTTAGCGTTCTGTCGGGATCACTGGACCTGGATAGCGAAAACCCGGAAAACAGCAGCGTCACGATCGAAATCAAAACCGCCAGTATCGATACTGGTGTCGGTGAGTTAGATGAACTTCTGCTGGAAAATGACATGCTTGCAGCAGCTGATAACCCTGTCATTGCGTTTACATCAACATCGATCACTCGAACTTCTGAGGACCGCGCGACAATCGAAGGCGTTTTAACAATGGCGGGCGTAACCAACCCTGTCATCCTGCAGAGCCAGTTTATTTGCAGCGGCACCAATCCGCTTACTCGCAAAAAAACGACTGGCTTTTCGGCAACAGCAACGCTTCTGCGGTCAGAGTTTAACCTGAAAGAATGGCTACCATTTGTTGGCGACGAAGTGGAAATTACCATTGATGTGGAGTTCACAAAAGAACGATAATTATCCGGTTAACATTCGCCGAAGCGGCCTATTGGTCGCCTAACTAAACATCTTCTGGCGCGCCGCAATGCCGCGCTCGATGGCGGCGGCGGTCAGGCGGTCCACATCCAGATAATGACGAATCATTTCTAAAAGCCGCAGCTCTTCCTGGGTCAGGTTGCTATCAGAGGCCGCCACTTCACACGCTAGCGCATATACTAGGTCATAGTGCGTTTCTGAAACTGCTTCCTCAATTAAGCCCAGAACAGCATCAAGGCCTTCTTCGCTTTGCAGGAGCTGAATACATGTTTGAGTATCCGTGCGCAGTCGTTCGACATTATAACTCTGAAACGCTGGCAAATAACCGACAATCCCGGTCATGCGCGTCAGTTCGGTATCGGTCATTTCATCATCTGAAGCTGACACAGTAACCATGACATATATGAGAGCGGTCTCCGGGCTGATTGTCGACATAGTATTCTCCTCTTTCGGCGACCCTAAATTGCCCGCAGGGACTATACAAGAAAAATACAGTCATCTTTGACAAAGCAATCTTTCAGCGAAAAAACCAAAACTTTTTTTTGGCAGTTTTTCGGATGGTCTCTTGAAAATTAACAGCTTCTTCTTTTGACTGCACCAAGCCAAACCGTCGCCAAGCTTGTGTTACCGCAGCAAGTATCTTTGGGTCACCGGCCGCTAAAACCTCTCGGTGAACGCCAAAACAATAAACATCTTCCTGCTCAAGCTGCGCTATCTTTACGTTGACCGTATCCACGTCGACTTTCTGGCTTCCCATCAAGGATACGGCGTGATTCGGTACAACATTATAAAGCACTTCCAAGCTACCTACTCTCGAGATCAGGTAGGCATAAATGAGATAAAACTCTGTAAAGCGTTTTTTTGGCCGCATAAACACTTCGAAAAAACTCTTGTTTTCACGCTTCTCCATTTCTTCGATCAAGTCAGCTACCAGTTTTGTCGGAACAAGAAAGGGGGTGGTCGTGGGCAGCGCAATCTCAGTTCCAACATTTGACGCAACCCCAAAGTAGGTGCTGGCCGCATGAAAATAATGAGCAAACCTCGGGATAATACGGTACGGACGGGTCTTGATGCGGCCATCCCCCGACCAAACCTGATCCGGCCCCACCGGCCTGATAAAATGGTTTTTACAATCCAGAATCATTGAAAGAGGCGATACGGCATGGGCTGTTGCTAGTATTTTAAATGCCTGCTGAGTTCCCCACCCGCATTTGTTTAACCGTACACCTGCAAGCTCTTTAGCCGTTACAAAAATCACCCGATCAGCAAAGCCGCCATACTCGGGCAATATATCGCGCTTAACAGCTTGCATCACAGCGCGAGGAGAGGGTTCATTAATCACAAGTATAATTCGACCCAGAATTTGGCTATCCATAAACATACGAATTGAGCGCGCCTGCAATCGCAACAAATTCAACTCTGCTGCAAAGCAAACCGTTATCAGATCAAGCTGTTGTTTTTTCGTTAGCCAATCATCATGCATCAAAAAATGTCCTGGCTTTTTGAACCGCCTCTGCCAACCCTACGCGCGACACTTCCACCCCTTCCGGAAAGGCGTCCAAAAGCCGCGTCGGTGTTTGCCCGTCCAACATGATGAACAGTCCGCGGTCGTCAGCCCGCCTGACAAGCCGGCCATAAGCCTGCGCCAACTTCAGGCGAGTTAGCATTTCATCGTACAACCGGCCTCCAAATGCCGCCCGGCGTGCCCGGTGCAGCAACGTGGGCCTTGGCCACGGCACCCGGTCAAACACAATCATCCGTAGGCTTTCACCCGGCACATCAACGCCGTCCCGCACCGCATCGGTTCCCAGCAAACAAGCGTTTTCCTCGTCGCGAAAAATATCAACTAATGTTGCGGTATCAACCGGATCAATATGTTGGGCATACAGGGACACACCCGCCTTTTCCAAGTCAGCGGCGATATGATGATAGGTCGCGCGCAACCGGCTTATGGCGGTGAACAACCCAAGCGCGCCGCCGCCCGACACCTGAAACAGCTCGCGGTAGGCGGCACCAACCTGCAAAGGGTCGGCTTTATTGACATCACCCACAATCAAAACTTGCGTTTGGGCACCGTAATCAAACGGCGACGCTACATTCAGCCGCCTGGGCGGCACTGTCAGGTGCTGCGCCCCGGTGCGCATATCAGCCGAGGACCAATCGTCCGCATGGCCCGCCTTATCGCGCAGAGTAGCTGAGGTAATAATAACGCCGTGGCTGCCAGCCAAAACAACGTCAGCAAAGGGTTTAGTCGGGTCGACAAAATGCCGGCAGTAAGCAACATCGCGCTCGCGGCCATCAATACGGTCAATCTCAAGCCAATCGACAAATTCCTCTGCGGGCGGGCTGCCAAATGTTTCGCTCATACTGGCCCAAAGCCCAACCGTGTCTGCCCGCAACCGGAGCGAGCGCGCAGATGCCTCCAACCTGCCCCGCGACGTGCTATCCAGCGTTTCAGAGTCTTCGTCTAGCCTCTGCGCGAGCGCAGATGCCAGCGCGCCCATTGGTTTTGCAAGGTTAACGAAAGCCTCGGCAAGCGAATGAGCGGCAGGCGCGAGCCCCTCTATCGGTTCAGTAATGCTTGCTTCCAGACCGTGCGGCCCAGCAGCGTTTGTTCGTGCCATTACTTGCGCGCGGCTCAGCATTAAGAAACTTTCAAAGCGCGACATCGCTGCAGCACCCGTTACCCGACCAAGCCAATTGTCCGACGGTAAAATACGCGCGGCTTCCAATACGTCATCCAGCAAAGCCTTGCTCTGCAAATCATCCGCAACAAGTTCATCGAGCCGGGACTTCAGCCCGCGCGCCCGGGTGCTGCCGCCAGTTTCCTTACCCCGAATCCACCGCCTAAGCTCCGCGCCCTCTAAGCCGGACAGTCGAACCGAAAAGGCGCTGTCAGCGGCCTCGAAAACATGATGCCCCTCATCAAACACAAGGCGGCGGGGTAAGTCGGGGTCATCACCGCGTGTCGCAGCCTGTGTGACAACCAGCGCGTGGTTTGCCACCACCAAATCAGCGTGTTTGGCTTTGCGCGCCGTCTTTTCGACAAAACACTTTCGGAAATGAGCGCAGGCCGAATAGAGGCACTCACCGCGCCTGTCGGTTAGCCCTGCGATGCGGCCTGCGCCGAAGTGCGCGCCGAGCCAACTGGGGAAGTCACCGCCGATCATGTCTCCGTCGCGGGTGAAGCGCGCCCAGCGCGCCACCAGCCCAATAAGAACACGGTCGCGGTCAACACCACCAAAACCACCACTAGCACTGCCGCCGCCTGAACCCTTATTTGGGCTATTCATGTTGGCCCTCATCATCACGGCACGCAGGGTTTCTTCAATGTTCAACAAACAAGCATAATTCTCGCGGCCTTTACGAATGACCGCTCGCTTGGCTTTGATTTTCGGATCCGGATATAATTTCGACAATTCCTGATCAAGCTGGCGCTGCAGGTTTTTGGTGAAAGTAGACAGCCATACGGGGCCATCATTTTTCTCCGCCCACAAGCTGGCGGGTGCAATATACCCCAGCGTTTTGCCCGTGCCAGTACCGCCTTCCAGCAGTTGCAAGTTGGGACTATCGGCAACTTCACGCGGCCTGAAGGCGTGGGTGGCAGCAGCTGCAAAACGCTGCTGGCCGGGTCGTTCTTCAGCGCCTTCACCCAGTAGTTGATTGAGCCGATTTTGGCTATCGTCCGGATGCACCGGATCGTCGCCGGGCGGCGGCGGCGGCGCACCATCTTCCCAGTCAGGCAAGGCACCCCACACCGCAAGTCCGTCTTCCCGGCTATTGTCGGCGTAGGTTTCAACCGCGCGTAATACAAGCGGGCCCCATGGCCATCCAGCCCGCGCCATCATCATCGCAACTCGCGCAGACCCCGCGCGGTAGCGATATGTTTGGGCCGCAGGGTCTTCGAGCAAGCGCGCTGCGACCAGCTGCAGCGCAAGGCAATCGTTTTCACCCTCACCGGTTGGTGCATCCAACGTTAGAACTTTGGTCAGGCCACCCACTGTTGGCAGGCAATAACGCGCCGGGCGGATGAAAGCGAACAGCTCAAGTACATCGTAGGCGCGGATAGACGGCAAACCGAGCCGCCGCGCAGCAACCACCCTGTTCGCCAGCAAATGCGTGGTGCCGCTAATTGTGTTCGCAGCTTCGTCCAGCGACAATTGCTGAAATTCACCGTCCGCAGACAAAATTGTAACCGACGTAACACCAACAACAGCCACAGGAACCGCACCCAAGGATGCGCTGCGCTTTTCACTATCAATTAACAGGTCGTCGGGTGCCAAATCATTCATCCGCCGAGCATAGCGATGCTGCCTTTAAAATACAGGCTCAAAATGTTTTAATAGGGCAAGAATTCATTTTGCTTCTCTTTGGTGTTTTCCTTGACGAAAGCGCGCGGAATGCATAGGGTCCGCCGCCTTAACGGACGAAAAACCGTGCGCTAAATTGAACAGAATGGTGACCATGATGACCGGAAATATTGACCTTGCGCTTGCCTCCAATGCCTGGCCGTTTAAGGAAGCCGAGAAACTGGTCAAACGGTTCAAGGACGGCGCACCTGAAAAAGGCCATATCCTGTTCGAAACCGGGTACGGCCCGTCGGGCTTGCCGCATCTTGGCACCTTCGGCGAGGTTGCCCGCACCAGCATGGTGATGCGCGCCTTTCAGGAAATTTCTGATATACCTACGAAGCTGATCTGTTTTTCGGATGATATGGACGGCTTGCGCAAAGTGCCCACCAACGTACCGAACCAGGAACTGCTGGCTGGTGCGCTGGGAATGCCGCTAACCGAAGTGCCAGACCCTTTTGGTACCCACGATAGTTTCGGCGCCCACAATAATGCCCGCCTGCAAGCCTTCCTTAAGCAATTTGGCTTCACCTATGATTTTTATTCCTCCACAGACTGTTACAAAGCCGGTCGCTTCGATGCGACTCTGCTGAAAATATGCCAACGCTACGACAAAATCATCAAAGTAATCCTGCCGACACTGGGCGAAGAGCGCCGCCAAACCTACAGCCCGTTTTTGCCTCGCTGCCCCGAAACAGGTGTAATTTTGCAGGTGCCCGTAACCATTGAAGACCCCGACACAGGAATTGTTTCCTTCAAAAGCACGTCTGGCGCTCGGCACGAAGTGTCGGTCACCGGCGGCAATGTGAAATGCCAGTGGAAAGTGGATTGGGCCATGCGCTGGGATGCGCTGGACGTGGATTACGAGATGGCTGGCAAGGATCTGGACGAAAGCGTCAAGCTGTCGTCGATCATTCGGCGCATCCTTGGCGGCAAACCGCCAGAGGCACTGAGCTATGAAATGTTTCTTGATCAGAACGGTCAGAAAATTTCCAAATCAAAAGGCAACGGTATTTCAATTGAAGAATGGCTTGCTTACGCCAGCCCTGAAAGCCTGTCACTTTACATGTTCCAAAGCCCACGCAAAGCCAAGCGGCTGTATTTCGATGTGATACCCAAGGCGGTTGATGAATATTATACCTTTGTTGGCAAGTTCCATGAGCAGGAACTGGCAGACCAATATAAAAACCCGGCGTGGCATATCCACGGCGGCGATGTGCCTGCGGCCAGCCTGCCGGTTTCTTTTGGATTGCTGCTTAATCTGGTGTCGGTTGCCAACACTGAGGACCGCAACACCTTGTGGGGCTTTCTTGCGCGCTATGTGAGCGGCGCGTCCGCTGAGACATATCCGGACCTTGATAGCCTGATGGGTTATGCGATCCGCTACTATACTGATTTTGTAAAGCCAACGAAGTCATTCCGCTTGGCGAATGATCAGGAGCTTATCGCATTCGAAAGCCTAAAAACCCGGCTTGCGGCGCTGAACCCAGACGAACATGATCCCGAAGTGATCATGACCGAGGTCTATTCCGCCGGCAAAGACGCCGCGTTTGAAAACCTGCGTGAATGGTTCAAGGCTTGCTATGAAGTGCTGCTGGGCCAGAGCCAAGGTCCGCGCATGGGCGGCTTTATCGCGTTGTATGGCATCAAGGAAACGCTCGGCCTGATCGACGATGCACTGGCTGGTAAATTTATTGGCGAATAGGATTGTTGTTTGGGTCGCAACCCAAACAACTCGAAACACTTAAATCAACTTAAGGGCACTCTGGAAGACTAAGAAGGTTATTAGGCTCCTCACCATCCGCCTTCGTTTTAAGATACTCATTCCCGTGTGGACTTTTGGCAATAACGACATCTACGCGACTGGTTCCAGTGCCAACGTAAAATTCCCATTTTTTGTTTCTAATACCATCAATCGCTCTTTTTTGTGTGAGCATCCAACGCGTACCGTCGGCGTTCAGACCCCCTACGTCAGTAATCCTCTCGTACGGATTCATACGATCACCCTTCTTGATACATTTTATTTCATGCCTGCTAGCCATTGTTAATGTCCTTTGATCTAAAAGACATCGGGCTTGACGTAGAATATAATATGAGGGATATTTCCCTTGCTAATACTATTGCCCGCGCCCGATACCAAATAAGTGCGGGTTGCAAATTGAGGCCGTTTACGAGTTCGCGCTCGTAGCGGCCTTTCATTTACAATCTATAAAATAGTCCGCAATCAAAAAGACCCTGTCAACACATTGAATCCAAAGTACACTAAGTAGCTACAATATATGGTGTTTACTACTTTTGGACATACAATATGTACCTTTGTTCACCTTACGTTTTTGAACGACTCGGCCATCGCAATTATCGAGGATACGTCCAAATACTCTAGATATTACGGTTGAAAAACCCCTTCTATTGTCAGGTGAAATACGCTCGCAATAGCAAACGCTAGCGGCAGGCTGGGGTCGTATTTCCCGCGTTCGATGGAAATAACCGTTTGGCGTGAAACACCCAATTGGTCTGCGAGGTCAGCTTGCGACCAACCGTGCTTCGTACGCAGTTCTTTCAGTCGGTTGTTCACAGGTATTTTCCGCGAACCAGAACCATTGCCGCTCCCTGGACCGCGATCAGCATGGGCATAATCCAAACGGTATCCAAAATCGGGAAGCCAACACCTTCCAGAAAACCGTATGTAAAACTGCCGATACCAACAATAAAGAAAGCAATCACCGTTGCCTCAAAGGCAATTTGCCGTTGCAACTCATCCCATGACCGGCTGAATAAAATTAGCGCTCGCGCGAAATACAAAATGGGCAGAATGGGTAACAGCGCCAACACAGCTGGAATCCATCCATCTACGCCGCTTGCGATGAGATAACTATTCACAGAAAATAGTAGAACACCATAGAGGGAAAAGCTGATGATGGTGTCGCGGCGATATATTTTTGATGCTGTTTGCACTTTCATTCCTACTTTGTTGTGATCACTATTTGTAAAGTACGCTTTACATAGGTATCGACAACTCACTTGTCAAGTGTGCTTTACATTTCACATATTAATGATTTGTACAGTTCGTCAATAAGCCGCTAGTCTTTTGGCAATCGTTGGGGGGCAAACATGTTTATACATTGCAAAATATTGATCGGTGTTCTTCTTATGTGGGCACCCGCTGCAACAGCCGCCGAGCAGCCGGTCTCGTTCACTACTGATGACGGCATTAGAATCACTGCGGTTTTGTCGCTGCCTACCAACAGTGCAGGAAAATCACCGGCTGTTATTTTCATTCATCAAGGTGGCTCTGACAAAAGCGAGTGGACCAAACAACCCCTGTTCAAGGCCGTTGTTAGTGAGGACTTGATCGCGCTAGCTTACGATGTGCGCGGACACGGTGGTTCGGGCGGCAAGGCGGATTTTTCCACGCTATTTGATGACCCCAAGCAAGCGCCCTTGGACCTTAGGGCCGCAATTGCTTTTCTAGTGACAACCGGCAAAGTTGATGAAAGTCGCATCGCTATTGTCGGGGCATCCATTGGCTCCAATCTGGCTGTGATGGCCATGGGCAAACCTGAGTTTGGTGTAAAAACGGCTGTTGCTATGTCCGGTAAAACCTCTGCGGTTTATAATTTGGCTGGTGTCAAGAACGGCGAGCTTTCTTATGCTTCCGTCTATCATATTGCGTCCGTCGAGGAGCAGAACGGCTTGAGGGCCAAATGGGCAGAAGAGCTTTTTGAGCAAACCGCAAGCCCGAGAAAGATCGAAATTATTGAAGGTTCAAATGGCCACGGTGTGTCTATCTTTAATGACGACCCGAGCTTGGCACGCCGGATTTTAAGCTGGCTAAAAGAAACCCTTTAAACCGCAAAAGAAAAAGCCCCGCATTACGGCGGGGCTTTGCTATTTACTTCCAGTAACACCAGCTATCAGGCTTCGGTGTCCACCACTTTGGCTTCACCTTTGGCAACACCCACCATCGCAGGTCGCAAAAGGCGGTCTTTTATCACATAGCCCGGTGCCACCACTTGCATCACGCTACCCGGCGCATGGTCAGGGGTGGGCACCTCAAACATGGCCTGATGGAATTTGTGATCAAATTTTTCACCGATTTCAGGCTCAACTTTTTTGATGCCGTAGCGCTCCATAATATTAAGGAGCTCGCGTTCGGTCATCTCAACGCCTTCGATAAAGGCTTTGATGTCATCAGCCACATCGTCAGGCATAGTATCAAGCGCGCGGCGCAGATTGTCGCTAACGGTTAGCATGTCACGGGCAAAGCCTGTAACAGCGTAAGCGCTGGCATCTTGCCGGTCGCGGTCAGCGCGGCGGCGTACATTTTCGGTTTCGGCGCGCGCCCTTAAAACCTGATCCTTGAGCACAGCAACTTCAGACTGAAGAGCGGCGATTGGATCAATATCTTCCTCCACATCAACGTCTTCAGGCAAATCATCTTGCGCGTCCATATGGGCGTCTTCGCCCGCAACAGCTTCCAGGTCCACATGCTCGCTCTCGCCAGCGGTTGGTTTTCTTCGCTCAGCGCTCATATCATACGTATCCTTACTAACTCTATATTAGGCGGTAGCAGCCTATAAAATTCGGCTTACCACCTGCGCGGTATAATCTACCATCGGTACAATCCGCGCATAATTTAACCGCGTGGGGCCAATAACCCCGATCACACCGACAATTTTGTTGGCACCGTTCATATAGGGAGAAACCACCAAAGATGAACCCGAAAGTGAAAATAAATTATTCTCGGAGCCTATGAATAAACGCACGCCGCGCCCGTCTTTGGCCAGTTCCATCAATTTGATCAAGTCTTTTTTTCGCTCCAGCTCATCAAACAGCTTTTTCATTCGTTCCAAATCGTCTGCCGCTTGTACATTTTCCAGCAGGTTACTGTGACCTGAAACAATCAGTGTCGACGGCAAAGCATCGCCGCCAGCCCACACGGCCAGCCCGCTTTGCACCACTTTTTCAGCTAAGCTATCCAGCTCGCTTTGGTGACTGGTCAGCTCAAGTTCTACTCCCTGAAGCACATCTTCCATCGCCCGACCTGCCAACCGCGCATTGAGAAAGTTAGTCGCCTGCACCAGCGTGGTCGGCGGCAACCCAAGCGGAATATCAATCAACCGATTTTCAACCATACCGTCTTCCGACACCAGAACAACTAGTGCCTTGTCAGCGGCGATTGGAACAAACTCCAAATGTTTAATTCGTGCTTCCTGGTGCGGCACCATCACCAAAGAGGCGCATTGAGACAGGCCAGACAAAACTTTGGTCGCGTCGGACAATACATCTTCAAACTGTTTGCCCGACGTTACGCATTGACCCTTGATGGCCTCGCGTTCGGCTTTGGTCAAGTTGCCCACTTCCATCATGCCGTCCACAAACAATCGCAAGCCAAGATCTGTGGGGACACGACCAGCGGAAGTGTGCGGCGCGAGAAGCAGCCCTGCTTCTTCAAGGTCAGACATGACATTGCGAATGGTTGCAGCAGAAACGCTGATACCGTCGGCACGGCTTATCGTGCGAGAGCCAACCGGATCACCGCTCTCAAGATACGTTTCTACAATTTGACGAAAAATCGATTTTGACCGTTCGCTTAATCCAGCAATTGACATACATCTCTTTCGCTTGGCAGGCGTGTTTACACTGGTCTCTTATTTTCTTGTTTCTCTTATATAGGGTATAAAACTTACGGACACCATCGGGCAGGCGTCAATCCTATAAAACAGCAAGGCCCACAAAACAGCCACACAAAATCCATCAAGGCCTTTGACCTTACTTAATGGGCAGAGTAGAAGGGCGTCATATTTATAGAAATGTCGCTGGGCTGGCGAAAGTTCGCCAAGTGACGACCCAAGACAAAGGAAGTTTTATGCGACCCAGCGGACGGACCCACGACGAAATGCGCGCGATCGAAATGACCCCGGGCTTTGCAAAACATGCCGAAGGCAGTTGTTTTGTAAAATTCGGCGACACCCATGTGCTGGTAACCGCCACCTACGAAGACCGCACGCCGCCCTGGATGCGCGACAGCGGCAAAGGTTGGATTACCGCAGAATACGGCATGCTGCCACGCTCAACACACGGCCGAATGGCGCGGGAAGCGGCCAAAGGCAAACAGTCGGGCCGAACGCAGGAAATCCAGCGCCTGATTGGTCGCTCTATGCGCGCCGTTGTGGACCTGGAGCTGATGGGCGAACGGCAAATTCGCCTTGACTGCGATGTTATCCAAGCTGACGGCGGTACAAGAACCGCATCAATTTCAGGCGCATATGTTGCGCTTAGCCAGTGCTTTGACTGGTTGATTAAAAAGGGTGACCTGGCAGTAACGCCGTTTACCGATAGTATTGCTGCAATTTCCTGCGGTATTTTTGAAGGCACACCGGTGCTGGATCTGGACTATCCTGAAGACAGCGCTGCAGAAACCGACGCCAACTTTGTTTTGACCGGCAGCGGCGGTATCGTAGAAATTCAGGCAACCGCTGAAGAAGAGCCTTTTTCTGAAGAAGAATTTATGCGGTTGTTGCGGTTGGCGCGTATTGGATGCGATGAAATCAAACGTGCCCAAGATGCAGCGATTGCTTCTTTCTAATTTAAGTAAGCGGTAAGGGCGGCTAAATGGCTCGACAGTTCAGCGGCGAAAAACTGGTAATTGCCAGCCATAACCAAGGCAAAGTTCGCGAGATCGGCGAACTGTTAGCGCCGTTCGGCGTGGAAACCATCTCTGTTGCTGAACTGGGCTTGCCGGAACCGGTTGAAGACGGAAAAACCTTCATCGCCAACGCAGAAATCAAGGCGTTGGCAGCAGCAAGTAAATCGGGCCTGCCGGCGTTGGCTGACGATAGCGGGCTAGAGGTTAACGCACTCAGCGGAGAACCCGGTATCTTCAGCGCCCGGTGGGCTGGCCCCACCAAAGACTTCACTATCGCCATGACAGAAGTAAACCGGCAGTTGGCAGACCACGAAGACCGGCGCGCCAACTTTACCTGTGCGCTGACACTGGCTTGGCCAGACGGCCATATGGAAAGCTTTGATGGCAAAGTTTTCGGGTCAGTAACCTGGCCCATGCGCGGCAAAAAAGGCTTTGGCTATGATCCACTTTTTATTCCCGAAGGCCACCAACAAACATTCGGTGAAATGGAACCCGAAGCCAAACACGCCATGAGCCACCGCGCAGAAGCTTTCAAGCAGTTGATCGATGCCTGTTTCCCAAAAAACGGCTGAACCAGCCCAAAGGCCGACTTTGCCAACCAATAAATGTGCAGAAAATGCTGCCATTTATGTTCATTGGCCATTTTGCGAGAAAAAATGCCCCTACTGTGATTTTAACAGCCATGTTCGTGAAAGGGTTGATCAAACGGGCTGGCAACAGGCCATGCTGCAGGAAATTGACACGTTTGCTGCACATTTTCCGGGCTTAAAGGCAAAATCCATCTTTTTTGGCGGTGGAACACCCAGCTTAATGCCGCCAGAAACAACGGCGATGATCATTGAACGCATCAATCATCACTGGGCACCAGAGAGCGACATTGAAATTACACTGGAGGCAAACCCTTCCAGTGTCGAGGCGAGCAGATTTAGCGATTATGCTCAAGCCGGCGTCAACAGAGTTTCCGTTGGCATTCAAAGCTTTAAGGATACGTCCTTAAAGTTTCTTGGCAGGCTGCACAATGCACATGAGGCTACAAAGGCTCTAGAAGTTGCGCGGAACAACTTTGATCGTGTGAGCTTTGATTTAATTTATGCGCTTCCTGATCAATCACTTGAGGATTGGCGGACAGAACTGCAGCATGCGCTGGCTTATTCACCATCGCACTTGTCGTTATATCAACTGACCATTGAAGAAGGCACCGCTTTTTACCATCAATTCAAACGAGGAAAGTTCATCCTTCCCGACGAAGACCTTGCCGCAAGCTTGTTCGAACTAACTCAAGAGCTTACTGAAAGGGCAGGCTTACCATCTTACGAGACATCAAATCACGCAAAAGCCGGTCAACAGTCACGGCATAATCTGGCCTATTGGCAGGGTGAATCCTATGTGGGGATTGGACCCGGTGCACATGGGCGTTTGCCAGGGTTCGGTGTCGGCGCTGCCTATGCCCACCAGCAAATTAAACGACCAGAAGACTGGCTGACCGCGGTCAACCTGGCGGGCTGCGGGCTTGAAAGCCTCACGGAAATCGACCGCGACGAGCGCGCGGTTGAAGCGATTATGATGGGGCTAAGGTTGGGGGAGGGAATTTCTCTTCCAGCCTTTAACGCCCGCTTCGGTCGGCCTGTTAGCCATTATCTTGATGGTAATGCGGTTTCAGACTTGGAGACGGACGGTTATATTTGCGCTAGCGCGAATGCACTTTCTATTACGCCTAAAGGCGCGCCTCTGTTGAACTTCCTGTTGCCCAAGTTGATCGCCTGATCCTGCAGCAAACGAGGCTAGTTTTTCAAAGCATACCCGAATGAGGGAAAGCTAGTCGGCGCCGGGTCAACAACCCTAAACCCGTTACGGTGAACTTCTAAAACGGCGAGTGACCGCTCAACCGTGCCGTCTTCCAGAAAGCGGAATAAGCCGTCTACACCAACAAACCCTTCGATGGTCATAAACCGCTCCAGTGCAAAGCGCGAGTCACCGGCGAATATCTTTATGTCGCCCCCAAGGCCACCGTCGTCTGTTGCGTCTGGCTTTATGGGTTCGCGGGCCAACCGCGCTACTAATGCCATCGCATCATATGCAAGCGTTGCCAAACGCGGCGGCCGGTTGCCGTATGTTTGTTCATACCGCGTCATAAAATTTTGGGGAGACACCGGATCAGGAGCCGCGAACCATGCACCTTGCAGCGGCGGCTCACCCAACAGTCCATCATCGTTCCATAGCCCTGTGCCTAGGAGCTTCACCCGGTTCGGATCAATCTCGTAAAAGGGTAACAAGGGCGCCAGCGTTCGCATCAACGCACCACCCTCTGGAACCAATACCGCATCAAAATCAACGCCTTCCATAACTTCAGCCTCTTCAACCGTTACGGCAATTTCATCAGTGACGTCGTCGCGGAGTGAACGAAGAAAACGGACTTCGCGTCGAACTTCATCCCGCCGTTCATCATAGCGGGCCAACTTTTTAACCGGTTCAAAAAGCGCGGTAGCATCTGGGGGATAACTTTCAATCGCCGAAATGACGGCCTTGGTATCTGCCAGCGCATCGCCAAACGAAGTGCGTATTCGGTTGCCGTATCTGCCTTCAGGCACCAAAGCCCCAAAATTGCTCAACCCTTGTGCAAGCGCATGATCGACAACACGTTTAACCTCGGCTTCAGGCAAAAAACCCATAATAAACCGCCCCGGTTCGGCAACGCTACTGTCATTGGAAAACCCAATAACCGGAATTCCGGTAGGCGCTAAAATTCCACCAACAGCCTCAACATTTGCCGCCAAAAGTGGCCCCAAGACTATGGAAGCACCGGCTTCAATCACCTCCTGTGCTCTAATTTCAGCAACATCGGGATCAGCCTGCGTATCCATTGGGAGCAGCTTTAATCGTGGATCGTAGGCATCAAAAAGAGCAATCGTCGCTGCGCGCAACAGCGCCTGTCCTGTGCCGGCTTCTGACCCTGAAAGGGGCAACATAAGGGCGATAATAATGGGCCTCTGGTCCGCGGACTTCTCCTCCAACAGAACCGGGGCGCGCGGGTCTTCGACCTCTAGGGGCCGCTGTATTACTGAAGGCCCCTGGCCAGTCGAGCCAGATGAGCGATCAACAGGCAGCTGTCCGCCACCACACGCGGCGACAAATAAGGGCACAAAAAAAACTAACGCCAATGCGCCCTTCCGAGATCGCCTTTTATCGCTTTTACTGTTTAAGATACTTGCGAACATGAAACCCTTGGTGTTTGCTGCGTGGATTGTCGGCGCGACTGTAGGGTGAAACCCGGTCATTATATATTATAGCTTCATTCTTTGCGCGCATATATGCCTTACTTAGGTCTGGACCAAAAACATGGCAGAAATTCGATCATCAAGTAGCGCGGCAAGCGGCACGGGGGATAT